>DATHHQ010000042.1:0-11646 GCA_035490095.1 Bradyrhizobium sp. | reverse complement strand
TCGATCAACGACTGGCTCGACACCTTGGCGTTCGGGCCGTTGTCATAGGTGATCTTCAACGCGTCGGCCGCCTTGCGGGCGTTGGCATAGGTATTGGCCACCGCCACCACCCAGCCGGTCGTGCTTCCGGTCTTGTCGTCGAGCGTGACGGCCTTGAGGAAGCCCGGCACCTTCTTCGCCGCACTGTCGTCGACCGATTTCACCGTGGCGCCAAAGCGCACCGGCGGCATCACGATCTTGCCGTACACCATGCCCGGCAGCATGACGTCGATGCCATACTTCGCCGTGCCGTTGGTCTTCGGAGGGATATCGAGCTGCGGAACCGAGACGCCGACCATGGTGTACTGATCGGGCGTTTTGAGCTTGATCGCCTTGAGCTCATCCGGCGTGAAGGTCTTGGTGATCTTGCCGCTCTTGACGATTTCGGCAAACGTCATCGACTTCTTCGACTTCGGATGCGAAATCACCGAGTCCCTGACGACCAGTTCGCCGGCGGGCACGCCCATCGCGGCGGCCGCGGCTTCGGTCAATGCCATGCGTCCGGCGGCGCCGGCGCGGCTCATCGCATCGAAGTTCATCATCGTGCTCCAGCTGCCGCCGGTAATCTGGGCGCCGAGCACGGGGTCGTTGAACTTCGGATCGTTGGATGCGAGCTGAACCCGCATGTCTTTCCAGTTTGAGCCGAGCTCTTCGGACACAATCTGCGCCATGGTCGAGGCGATGTGCTGGCCCATGTCGGCCTTGCCGCATGTGACCGTGACAATCCCGTCCGGCGCGATCGAATACCAGACACTGGGATCGAAATTGCCGGCAGCGGCGAGCGCCTGGTCGGCGCCGAGCAGGCCCGGAACAGCCGAATAGCCGAGTGCGAGGCCAGCGGCGGCGGATCCGACGAGGAACGAGCGGCGGCTCAGATCCGCAGGCTCGTTCTGGGTAATTTTCACGTGCGTATTCATGTTGCCCTCCGCTCGGTTCCGGCGTTCGAGGCGGTGCGCATTTCGGAGGCTGCGCGCATGATCGCCTTCTGGATGCGCGAATAGGTCATGCAGCGGCAGAGATTGCCGTCCATGTGCGCGACCACTTCGTCCTTGGTCGGATTGGAGTTCTTGGAGAGCAGCGCCGCCGCCTGCATGATCTGGCCGGATTGGCAGTAGCCGCATTGCGGAACCTGCTCGGTGATCCACGCCTTCTGCAGCGGATGGTCGCCCTTGGCGCTGAGGCCTTCGATGGTGGTGATTTTCTTGCCGGCGACGTCGCTGAGCGTCGTCTGGCAGGATCGCACCGCTTCACCATTGACGTGAACGGTGCAGGCGCCACACAGGCCGGCACCGCACCCGAACTTGGTGCCGGTCATCTGCAGTTGTTCGCGGATGGCCCAGAGCAGCGGCGTGTCGTTCGCCGCCTCGACGGACAGGCTCCGCCCGTTGATGTTAAGATTAGGCATGGTTTCTTCCCCTGCCGGTGCATGATGCCGCTTACGGCGGCAATTCACGTTTGTCTAATGGTCTGACACCCACCGGGCCGATGCCGACCTTGCGCAAGAGAATGATCGCGTTCCAATCTGGAGGCAATGCAAATTGGAATTGGTCGAAGAGAAATAATTCTGGACTGTCCGTTGTGCGCTGCGGCAACAAACGTTGCCGGGAGATCGACGACAGGTTCGATCCCACGCTAGAATACCGTTGCACACGACGCTTCGGGCCTGCAGGAAATCGCAATGCCAAAAATCAACCGTGACGGGGTCGAGATCTATTACGAGGTCCACGGCGGCGGACCGCCGCTGTTGCTGACCCACGGCTATTCATCGACCTCGGAGATGTGGAAGGGCCAGACCGCGGCGCTGTCGAAACACCACAAACTCGTATTGTGGGACATGCGCGGCCATGGCCGGTCCGATTACCCCGACGACGCATCTGCCTATAGCGAAGCGTTGACGGTCGCGGACATGGCGGCCCTGCTCGACGAGGTCGGCGCGGACAGCGCTATCGTCGGCGGACTTTCTCTCGGGGGGTACATGTCGCTGGCCTTTTATCGCGCGCATCCCGAGCGCGTGCGCGCGCTATTGATCATCGACACCGGACCGGGCTTCAAGAAAGACGACGCCCGCGAGGCCTGGAACAAGCGGGCGCATGATACCGGCGACCGCTTCGAGCGCGAAGGCCTGGCGGTACTGACATCCGCCAGCCGCGAGCGCTCGAGTGTGAGCCATCGCGATGCGTCGGGGCTGGCGCGCGCCGCGCGCGGCATGCTGACCCAACGCGATGCCCGCGTGATCGAACTGCTGCCCGACATCAAGGTGCCGTCGCTGGTGGTGGTCGGCGCCGAAGACGCACCGTTCCTCGCAGCCTCCGACTACATGGCGGCGAAAATTCCGGGGGCGAAAAAGGTGGTGATCCCGGCAGCCGGCCACGCCGTCAACATCGACCAGCCGCAGGCCTTTATCGAAGCCGTGTTACCGTTCCTCGATAGCCTGCCGCAAACCGCCATCCCGGAAAGGATGGTCCGGTGATGAACAGGCTGACGTACCGCGCGTCGCTATTGATAGCCGTTTGCGGCGTATGGCATGGGGCTGCAAGCGCCCAGCCATTCGCGCCGGCCGGTAGCCCATATTCTCCATCCTTCACCGCGACGCTATCGAACAACACGCCGCTGGTGTTCGGAATGGATGCGGAAGACACCTCGCGCGCTTTGGGCGTGCCATTGAACTACCTCAGCGGCCGTCCGCGCAACGAAGTCTTCCTGGCCTTCCGCAACGTCGGCGGCAGCGGCCTGTTCTTTCACAAGGACCGGCTTTATCTGCAATTCCGCAAGGGCAGATTGGCCGGCTGGAAGGGCGACTGGGGCCACAACTGGATGTGGCGGTAGCCTCGCGTTCTTTGCCAGGCATCTACAGAAATGAGCGCTAACAATTCACCGACGTCATTCCGGGGCGCGCGGAAGCGCGAACCTCAGATGTGCAATTGCACATCGGGGAATGACGGCGCGAAAAGTCAGAACCAGCGTTCGCCTACCAGCACGGTATCGCCGGGGCCAAGCGCGGAACAGTATGCTTTCCACATCAAGCGCCGCGCGTGGCGGACGGGCTAGCCTCGAAGGGCAATGTTCGCCCTGTGGCGATCAGGCGCTGACGCCCGCGCCGATCGGGGACGACACGCCGGTGCCGCCAAGCCCGCAATAGCCGGCCGGATTCTTGGCCAGGTATTGCTGGTGATAGTCCTCGGCGAAATAGAATTCGCCGGCGGGTGCGATCTCGGTGGTGATGGAGCCCAGGCCTTTCGCCGCCAATGCCTTTTGATAGGCCGATTTGGATGCGTCCACGGCTTTGCGTTGCGCATCACTGAAGGTGTAGATCGCGGAACGATACTGGGTGCCGACGTCATTGCCCTGACGCATGCCCTGCGTCGGATTGTGACTTTCCCAAAAAGTCTTCAGCAATCGATCGTACGAGACGAGCTTCGGATCGAACACCACCAGCACCGCTTCGGTATGGCCGGTGCGGCCCGAACAAACCTCCTCATAGGTTGGGTTCGCGGTATGACCGCCCGCATAGCCCACCGCGGTGGTGTAGATGCCATCGCCGAGTTGCCAGAATTTACGCTCCGCGCCCCAGAAGCAGCCGAGCCCGAACACCGCCTGCTCCAGACCTGCGGGATAGGGCGGCTGCAATCCACGGCCATTCACGAAATGGCTGGCAGCGGTCGGGATCGGCTTGGCACGGCCCGGCAGCGCCTCGGCGGCGCTCGGCAATGCCGTGGTCTTGCGCATGAACAACATGGCTTACTTCCTTCCGGGATGCATCGAACCTCGGGGACGACGACGTGACATTATAATATGTCTCTACGCAGGTCACGCCAGGCGCCGCATTCCCGGTCAGTTTCGGGAATAGCCGATCAGCGGCTTGCGGGGCCGGAACAGCAGCATCAGCAAGATACCCAGCACGCCCATCACGGCAAATACCGGCTGGTCCAGAATGATCCTGACGACGCTGGTCCAGAGCCAAGGCGCAATGCCCTCCACCCAGGCCCGAAACGCTTGCTGGCTGGATTGGTGGATATCGTTCCAGAATTGACCAAACCGGGTGAACCGCAAGGTCTGATCGGCGACCCAGCGCGCGCCGTCATAGACCATGAAAATAAACCCGCCGGCCAGCAGCAGCAGCCCTACAAGTCGGAAAAAACCGCGGATCATGCGTCACCTTATATCGCTCGCGCCCGAAAACGCAGTCAGGCATTAGCGGCGCAGCGCGGGAAATTCAACCTCATCAGCACCTTATCAGCGCCTTTCGACCGGGCCTCCGGGCTCCGGAGGGGCCGGAAGGCGTTGACGCTGCAAGGCGCGCCCTCTATAAGACCGCCAATGGCGGCAGGCGCAATCCCGCCGCCGCTGTTCTGTGGGCGGCGCCGTCACGTGAGCGATTTATGCTCCGAGAATGGCTTTCTCAGGAACACCCGGAAATATAGCAGCGTCGATCACGCGGTTGAACGGCCGGCGCGCTCAAGCCTGAGCACCCGCGATCGTCACTGTCGAAGGATATTTGAAGCATGGCCAACACCACCTCTGCCAAGAAGGCGACGCGCAAGATTGCCCGCCGCACCATTATCAACAAGTCGCGTCGCACCCAGATGCGCGGCGCCGTCCGCATTGTCGAAGAGGCGATCAAGAGCGGCGACCGCGATGCGGCGCTGAAGGCGATGACGCGCGCGGAACCGGAACTCATGCAGGCCGCCCAGCGCAACATCATCCACAAGAACAATGCCAGCCGAAAGGTCTCGCGGCTCGCGCATCAAATCGCCAAGCTCGCGAAATAAAATAACTGATCGAAAAAAATATTCGTCAGAAAGCCCGGCGCGTTGCCGGGCTTTTTCTTTTTCGTCGTCGTATTGCCCGGCCGGTTTCAGTGTGCGAAATTCTTGTGGGCCCGCTTTTTCAGCGACCGAATACTTCCCTATGTAGGAAGGCGGGCTTATGAAGCCCGTGATAACCACGACGATGTTGATGCCGGCTATTGATCGCGCTGGTTTTTGAAAAAGCAACCGCGACCGCGCGGTCGCGCTCAAAGCCCTACCGGGGTTACCCTGTTCCGACGAGCAAAAAAAAACGCGTTTGCGTAGTCACTTATCGGCATAGCGGTCACCTCCTGTTCGAAAATTCCGTTCTGCCTCGCTCGAACGTAAACGATTTATGAATTTATTTTGTGCAGCGGCAAAAATATGACAGCAGCACCACATTTCGAATCTACGCGCAGATTCAAAACCTTGGCACTCCGGGCGAAAAATGCCGCCTGCTTTTGCAAACACGAAGTTGTTTTTACCGGCAGCCGGGCAAAATCATTTTCGTTGCGGGAAATAAGGCATGATGTATCCATAAGTCGTTCGCGACGCCTCCGGCTCTAGAGACCAGCGCGGTTTAAGGAACGGGGCGGACGTGCAAATCGGCGGCGGTGTGCGCGTTGGCGACGCTTTCCAAGCGATTGTCGCATCGAAACTCATAGCAATATGAGGGCGGTGGTTCTGTGTCGAAATTTCTCAAGTGGGGCATCGCGCCTCGCTCGCTTTGAACAAGAGAGATACGTACAGCAACAGCAAGCGCGCGAAGGCGAAGCATAAGTGTGCATGTTAGTGGGCGTGTTATACGAACGGGCTAGACTACGCGGCGGCGAAGCGACTGAACGATTTTTATGTTCGGTTGCGATCGACTGAATTTGAAACACACGTGATATGACAACTTGCTGTGAGCAATCATGGCGGGATGGGGAGGTTGCATGCTTTATGGTATCATCGCGGTATTCGATCAAATGCCATTTTCCAACGATGCCGTATGGAACGCCGTAGACGACGCAGCCTGCGCGCGGCCTCCCACGCGAACTCCGGATAGACCGTTGAGTACGCGCTGACCTCGCGGACGCTTCTTCTTCCAGCCTGATGATCTGCGTGCGGCTTGTCGCCGAACGGCTGGTCTATGGCTGAAGACGAAACCCGGCTTGAGGTCGCGCCGCGCGGGACACCCGCGCGGCATTTCGTAGGGCAACATCACTCTTTCAGAGAAGTCGTCAGGCAATGACAAATACCGAACAGGATCGCTGGTCACGCGTGAAAGATACCGAACAGGACCGCTGGTCACGCGTGAAGGGCCGGCTGCGCTCGAGCGTCGGAGAAGACGTCTATTCAAGCTGGTTCGCGCGGATGGACCTCGAAAGCGTGCAGCAGGAAAGCGTCCATCTCTCGGTTCCGACGCGGTTCCTCAAGAGCTGGATCCAGGCGCATTATGCCGAGCGCGTTCTCACCTGCTGGCAGGCCGAGATGCCGCAAGTGCACCGGATCGACCTTACCGTTCGCACGGCGATGCGATGCGTGGCGCCCGCAAAAGAGGCCGTCGCGCCGCTCGATCAACGCCGCACCGAGCGCACGGATGGTCGTCCCACCGAGCTGCGCGCCACCGCGATCGCACCGGTGTCCGCCAGCCATGACGCACTCGGCGGCTCGCCGCTCGATCCGCGCCTGACATTCGGAAGTTTTGTGATTGGCCGTTCCAACACGCTGGCGCATGCAGCGGCGCGCCAGGTCGCGGAAGGACGGCGCGGCGACAGCGTGATGTTCAATCCGCTCTATATCCACGCCGGTGTCGGGCTTGGCAAAACCCACCTGCTGCAAGCCGTGACATGGGCCGGCAATTCCGGCAGCGAACGCAAGGTACTTTACCTTACGGCCGAAAAATTCATGTACGGCTTCGTCGCGGCGCTCAAGACGCAGACCGCGCTGGCGTTCAAGGAGGCGTTGCGCGGCATCGATGTGCTGGTGATCGACGACCTGCAATTCCTGCAGGGCAAATCGACCCAGGCTGAATTCTGCCATACCCTGAATGCGCTGATCGACGCCGGCCGTCAGGTGGTGATCGCGGCGGACCGTCCGCCTTCCGACCTGGAGAGCCTCGACGACCGCGTGCGCTCGCGCCTGGCCGGCGGCCTGGTGGTCGAGATGGGGTCGCTCGGCGAAGAATTGCGGCTCGGAATCCTCAAATCGCGTGTCGCAGCGGCGCGCGCGCATCATGCCACTTTCGACGTGCCGGCGCCGGTACTGGATTATCTCGCCAGGACCATCACCCACAACGGCCGCGACCTCGAGGGCGCCATCAACCGCCTGCTGGCGCATAGCAAACTCAACGCCCAGCCGGTGACCCTGGAAATGGCCGAGCGCGAAGTGCGCGACCTGGTCCGTCCGCAGGAGCCCAAACGCATCAAGATCGAGGACATTCAGCGGGTGGTCGCCCGGCAATACAATGTCAGCCGCTCCGACCTGCTGTCTTCGCGCCGGACCGCGAATGTCGTGCGCCCGCGCCAGGTCGCGATGTATCTGGCAAAGACGCTGACGCTGCGCTCGCTGCCCGAGATCGGCCGCCGGTTCGGCGGACGCGACCACACCACGGTGCTGCACGCCGTGCGCAAGATCGAGGCGCTGGTCACCAAGGACGTGGCCCTCTCCGAAGAGGTTGAATCGCTGAAGCGCCAGCTGCAGGAATGAGCGTCCTGTAGTCAGCCGGCGTGGGTTTTGGACTGGTGGTCCCGGCGACGCCGGGACCGCGTCCGAACGCGGGTTTTGGCCCGCAAACGTGGGGAACCGCTTAACGCATCTCTTGCGCTGGCGGGCCATCCGCGCCACCTTGCGGTCCCCCCACGGGTTTGATCAAATCCAGCTTTGATCGGGCTTTTCGGGTTTCAAACGCCGCGGTGCGCCTTCCGGGCCGCGCGGCTTTTCCATCTTAGGATCAGGCGGGTATTGCAATGAAGGTTACCGTCGAACGCGCGCAACTCCTGAAATCGCTGGGTCACGTCCATCGCGTGGTCGAGCGCCGCAACACCATTCCGATCCTCGGCAACGTGCTGATCCGGGCCGAAAACGCGCGGCTGTCGCTGAAGGCCACCGACCTCGACCTTGAGGTCACGGAAACGCTGGCGGCGGAAACCGCAACCGGCGGTTCGACCACCGTGCCGGCGCATATGTTCTACGACATCGTGCGCAAGCTGCCCGATGGCGCCCAGATCGTGCTGGAGGGCGACGGCGACCGCTCGGTACTGGCGATCCGCGCCGGCAGGTCGCGCTTCACGCTGCAGACCCTGCCCGAAAACGATTTCCCCGATCTCGCCGCCGGCGACATGACCCATTCGTTCGCGCTGGCCGCCTCCGACATGAAACGCCTGATCGACCGCACCCAGTTCGCGATCTCGACCGAGGAGACCCGCTATTATCTCAACGGCATCTACCTGCACTCGGCGGGCAGCGCCAAGGACCCCACCTTGCGCGCGGTCGCGACCGACGGCCATCGTCTGGCGCAGATCGATCTGCCGTTGCCCAAAGGCGCGCCCGGCATGCCCGGCGTCATCGTGCCGCGCAAAACCGTTGGCGAAGTGCTGCGGTTGATCGAGGACAATGAGGCCGAGGTCAAAATCGAACTGTCGCAGGGCAAGATCCGCTTCACCATCGGCCATGTGGTGCTGACCTCGAAACTGATCGATGGCACGTTTCCGGATTACGGCCGCGTCATCCCGCAAAACAACGACAAGGAACTCATCGTCGACAAGAAGGATTTCGAGGCCGCGGTCGACCGCGTCTCGACGATCTCGAGCGAGCGCGGCCGCGCGGTGAAACTGGCGCTGTCGGCCGGCAAGCTGGTGCTGTCGGTGACCAACCCGGATTCCGGCAGCGCGACCGAAGAGCTCGAGGTCGAGTACGCCTCCGACGCGCTCGATATCGGATTCAATTCGCGCTATCTGCTGGACATCGCCGCTCAGATCGAGGGCGAAGTCGCGGTGCTGCGATTGGCCGATCCGGGCTCGCCGACGCTGGTGCAGGACAAGGATTCCAAAGGCGCGCTCTACGTGCTGATGCCGATGCGGGTGTGATCTTACTTTTTTGCAAACGAGAAACGCACCGCCCGGCCAACACGCACGGCCGTCATACCCGCGAAAGCGGGTATCCAGTAATCGCCGGCGTGCATGGCGTCTTGAGCGGCGCGGAGTACTGGATCATCCGCTTTCGCGGATGATGACGTCAGAAGCTGAGGCAGCTCATTCCGACGCCTTGCAAGTCCGGCAATGACGAATGATATGACCGCCTCCCGCATCCACCGCCTCACCCTCACGCATTTCCGCAATTATCGCGCGGCGAGCCTGGAAACGCGCGGTGAGGTGGTCGTGCTGGTCGGCCCGAATGGCGCCGGAAAGACCAATTGCATCGAGGCGATCTCGTTTCTCTCGCCCGGGCGCGGCTTGCGCCGCGCGACGCTCGACGATGTCGCCGACAATCAGGGCGATGGCTCGTGGGCGGTGTCCGCCGAGGTCGATGGCGCGCTGGGGCTGGCAACGCTCGGCACCGGCATCGACGCCCCCGGCAGCGAAATGGCCGCCACCAGCCGGCGCTGCCGGATCGACCGCGAGCCGGTGAGCTCGGCGACGGCGTTCGGCGACCATCTGCGCATGGTGTGGCTGACGCCGTCGATGGACGGACTGTTCATGGGTGCGGCGTCCGAGCGGCGGCGGTTCTTCGACCGTCTGGTGCTGGCGATCGACAGCGAGCATTCGAGCCGGGTGTCGGCGCTCGACCGCAGCCTGCGCTCGCGCAACCGGCTGCTCGAGGTGCGTAATTACGACGACCATTGGTGTGACGCGATCGAACGCGAAACCGCCGAACTCGCCGTGGCGGTGGCCGCGACGCGCGGCCAGACCGCGACAAAGCTCGCGGCGATGCTGCGTGAACGGGGGGACGCTTCACCGTTTCCCTCTGCGCAGATCATGCTCGACGGCTGGATGGAAAACGCGCTGCTGTCAGAACCCGCCACCGCGGTCGAAGACCGCTACCGCGAGATCCTGCGCGCCAGCCGCGCGCGCGACGCCGCCGCCGGCCGTACGCTCGATGGCCCGCATCTCACCGACCTGCAGGTGATCTACGCGCCGAAGAACATGCCGGCCCGCGATGCCTCCACCGGCGAGCAAAAGGCGCTCTTGATCGGGCTTGTTCTGGCGCACGCCAGCCTGGTCGCCGAGATGACCGGCATCACGCCGCTGTTGCTGCTCGACGAAGTGGTCGCGCATCTGGATCCCTCCAGGCGCCTGGCGCTGTTCAATGAGCTGGCGAAGCTCGGCGCGCAGGTCTGGATGACCGGCGCCGATCCAGCGGCATTCACCGGGCTCGGCGCATCAGGTGAAATTTTCGACGTCGATTCCGGGCGGATCGCCCGCCGCCCCTGAACCGGGACCTCCATTCGCGCGACTGGATTTTCACAGCGACGCCACCGACGTCGCCGCCATTGCGGCCGTGAATACCGGTGCGACCAAGGTTGGAAATGACCGCCGACTCGTGCATAAATCGACCCTCGAATCGTGCTTTTGCAAGGGCGTCGAATCGGCTTTCGGACGGCTTGAAAAACCGTTAAAAAATCCTATTTATTCAATAACTTGTTGGTAGAGACTTTGCGCTAGGCGCATGGCGCCTTTCATGGCACAAATAAGCTGATCAGCGCCTGATTTTGCGCCGCTGATTCGGGACATCCTCGAAGGCCTCATATGACAGAACCTGCCCGGCAATCGATCGCCGACACTGAGCATTCCATTCCGATCGAGTATGGCGCGGAATCGATTCGGGTTTTGAAAGGCCTCGACGCCGTGCGCAAGCGGCCGGGCATGTATATCGGCGACACCGATGACGGTTCCGGCCTGCATCACATGGTCTACGAGGTCGTCGACAACGCCATCGACGAGGCGCTGGCCGGCCACGCCACCGCGGTCGAGGTCGTGCTCAACGCCGACGGCTCGGTCACCGTGCGCGACGACGGCCGCGGCATTCCGGTCGACATTCACAAGGGCGAGGGCATTTCCGCGGCCGAGGTCATCATGACCCAGCTGCACGCCGGTGGAAAGTTCGACCAGAATTCCTACAAGGTCTCCGGCGGACTGCACGGCGTCGGCGTCTCCGTTGTCAACGCGCTGTCGAGCAAGCTGCAGCTGCGGGTCTGGCGCGACGGCAAGGAGCATTTCATCGAATTCGCCCATGGCGACGCGGTGGCACCGCTCGAAGTGGCTGGCGACGCCAACGGCAAGCGCGGCACCGAGGTGACGTTCCTCGCCTCCACCGAAACCTTCACCATGATCGAATACGACTTCCCAACGCTGGAGCATCGCCTGCGCGAGCTGGCGTTCCTGAATTCCGGCGTCAATATCGTGCTGTCCGACATGCGCCACGCGGTCGAGAAGCGCGAGGCGATGATGTACAAGGGCGGCGTCGAGGAGTTCGTGAAATATCTCGACCGCAACAAGAAGCCGATGGTGCCGACGCCGATCGTGATCAACGCCGACCTGAACGGCATCGGCGTCGAGGCCGCACTGTGGTGGAACGACAGCTATCATGAGAATGTGCTGTGCTTCACCAACAATATTCCGCAGCGCGACGGCGGCACCCATCTCGCAGGCTTTCGCGGCGCGCTGACGCGCCAGGTCAACGGCTATGCCGACGCCATCGCCAAGCGCGAAAAGATCGCGCTGACCGGCGACGACTGTCGCGAAGGCCTCACCGCGGTGCTTTCGGTGAAGGTACCCGATCCGAAATTCTCCTCGCAGACCAAGGACAAGCTGGTGTCCTCGGAAGTGCGCCCGGTGGT
>DATHHQ010000041.1:0-3279 GCA_035490095.1 Bradyrhizobium sp. | reverse complement strand
GCTGGTGATCGGGCTTTGGCAACTGGCCGGCAGCGCCGGCTGGGTCAATCCATTGTTCCTGCCGGCGCCATCGGCGATTGCGGTCGCGATCTACAAGCTCGCGCTCAGCGGCGCGCTTTGGCATCATCTGTCCTATTCGATCATGCGTATAGGCGCCGGCTGGATTCTCGGGACGATCGCCGGGGTCATCGTCGGCTTTGCGATCGGTCTGTCAAGCCTCGCGCGCGGCGTCGGCATCACCTTCATCTCGGCCCTGTTTCCGATTCCGAAAATCGCGCTCTTGCCGCTCCTGATCCTGTGGCTCGGGATCGGCGAAGAGCCGAAGATCGCCACCATTGCGCTCGGGGTGTTCTTTTCCACCGCGATATCGGTCTATAGTGGCGTCGATGCGGTGCCGCGCAACCTGATCCGGATGGCGCAGAGTTTCAACGTGCCGTTTCACGCCATCGTGCGTCGGGTGATCTGGCCGGGCGCGTTGCCGTCGATCCTGGCCGGCTTCCGCATCACCGCTTCGGTCGCGCTGCTGCTGGTGGTGAGCGCCGAGATGATCGGCGCCGAATTCGGCATCGGCGCCTTCGTGCTGCAGGCCGGCAATCTGATGCAGACCGATCAATTGCTGGCCGGCGTCGTCATCCTGTCACTGTTCGGCCTTGCGGTCGGACGGCTGATCAATCTATTGGAAACCCGCCTGCTGCACTGGCGGTGAAGTCTGATCCACTTGGCTTGAAGCGTTGCCTGGGCATCGCGGCAACGGCAGCGCGCTCCCTCTCCTCTTGTGGGAGAGGGTTGGGGTGAGGGGTTACGATCTATCGATGGGCCCTAACCCCTTACCCGGATCGCATCTGTCGATGCGATCCGACCTCTCCCATAAGGGGAGAGGTGCGCTGCGGCAGGCGCACGAATTAGAGCTGACGCTATTTCGTGCCCGGCGTGTCGTCGCCGATGCTGGCTTTGGTTGCCAGCGCGCATTCGCCCAGAATGGTCAGAAAGCGTTGCACCGCATCCTGTCCGACCACGTACGGATTGGGCTGACCGGGCTGGCGCGCCTTCAACGTTGCCATCTTGGCGACCGAGTCATCGAAGTTGACATGGTTCGACAGCAAGATGTCGGCGTTTTCCTGCTTGAGAATGTCGCGGTATTTTTTGGTGGTGTCGGAATAGAGCTGCAGCCGGTCGCGCAGCGGCCCGAAATTGTAGGCGGTGCCGCCCCATGCGACGGCGCGGTGCGGCGTGCCGTGATCATGCACCGTGAACACCGTTGCCAGCGTGCCGAGCGTGTGGCCGGGGATGACGTAGAGCTTGAGCGTGGTTTCGCCCAGGGTGATGGTATCGCCGTCGGCGACCGACCGATCACGCTTCGGCGGCTCACCGAACAGCGGATTGCGCTTGGTGCCGAACAGCGGATCGCGCTGGGTTTCCTCGAGCGCGTCCCAGTCGATTTCGCTCATCACCAGGCGCGGGTTGAATTTCTGCTTCAGATAATCCGCCCCGCCGTAATGATCGGCATGGGCATGGCTGATGACGACGTAGCGGATGTCGGAGGGATCGAGGCCGACCTTGCGCAGGCCGCCCTCGATGTAGTGCTCAGCTTCGTCGGCATTATCCATGGCGTCGACGATGATGATGCCGGCCGAGGTCTTGATCGCCCATGCCGTGCTCCATCGCGCGCCGAGGAAATACAGTTCGTCCATCACCCGCATCGGCTCCAGCGGCGGCTCCTTCAGCATGGCATTATAGTTGTCCATGAAGCTGGGGCCCGGCGTCGCGGTCGCGGTTCGGCACAGCGCGAGCGGCCCAAGCAGATCCGATTTCGCCGCCGCGGTGGCGGCGGCGGTATGTTGCTGTACGGCCGCCGGATCGGCTTTTTGGGCGTGGCTTGCGGAGAAGGCCGACAAGAGAGTTACCGCGGCGAGCGCGATGGGCCGGAAAAGTTGATGTTTCATGATGTCACCTTGTCGTCGTCCCGGCCTTGAGCCGGGACCCATACCGCGTGATTTATCGATAGGGCAATGTGGTTGACGCCTTCCGGAAAGCGAATGCAGGCGGTTATGGGTCCCGGCGTTTGCCGGGACGACGCTACACCGTGCATTGCTTCGCGCTACAGCGAGCCGTCAGATCACGCGTTGCCGCGGTCTTCGCGAAACAGGTCCAGCTTCTGCTGTACCGGGCGATCCGAGAAACTGAACACCACCGAGTCTTCGTCGGCCTCGTGGGTGACCCACTGCCAACTCGGCACCACGAACAGGTCGCGCGGCCCCCACTCGAACGTCTGCTCGCCGACCCGCGAACGACCCTTGCCTTCGATCGCGGCGAATACCGTGGCGTCGGTCGAACGATAGCGCGCGGTCTTGAAGCCCTTCGGCAGCAGCTGGATGAAGGTGCCGATGGTCGGCATCGCAAAATCGCCGGTCTCGGGATTGGAGAATTTCAGCTTCAATCCGTGGCAGGCGTCCCACTCGTTGCGCGTTTTGGCCCGTTCCAGCGCTTCGCGGGTGTAGTGATAGGGATAGTTGAAGATCGGCGAGGTCTTCGATGTACGCTTCCCATCGACCGGCAGTAGGTTGTGACCGTAACGGGCAAAGCTGTCGCCGGCGGGACGGGTGATCTTCTGCTGGTCTTCGTTCGATCCTTCCGCGAACGACGCATCGAAGAACTGCACCATCGGGATATCCAGCCCATCGAGCCAGAACATCGGCTCGGAAGTTTCGTTGGAATGGTCGTGCCAGGTCATCGACGGCGTAATAACAAAATCGCCGGGCTCCATCGCGGTACGCTCGCCATCAACCGCGGTATAGGCGCCCTTGCCTTCGAGCACGAAGCGCAGCGCCGACTGGCTGTGTCGGTGCGCCGGCGCGACGTCGCCGGGGACCACCATCTGCACGCCGGCAAACAATGACGTCGTGATTTTCGACTGCCCGCGCAGCCCCGGATTTTCCAGCACCAGCACCCGCCGCTCGGCTTCCTTGGCGGTGATCAGTTTCCCCGCTTCGGTCATGTAGTCGCGGATGGCGTCGAATTTCCACAGATGCGGCCGGCAGGCGCTTTTCGGCTCCGGCGTGATCAGATCGCCCATCACGTTCCACAGCGCGGAGAGATTTTCGCCGTCGATCTTCTTGTAGAACGCCTCGCGTTCCGGCTTCTTCTGTACGGCTTCCATGGCAGCCTCCCGGTTCTTGTTGCTTCAATTATTGACAGCATACTTACAAAGTGGATAGCGTCAATGCGCGCCATAAGCAAAACGACAAGATTCAAGGGAGGTTCCGATGAAGCTGCACGGCT
>DATHHQ010000040.1:0-6599 GCA_035490095.1 Bradyrhizobium sp. | reverse complement strand
CATTGCCAAAGCAATTCGTCGCGAACCGCGTAGACCAGCAGGCGCTCCAGCTCCGCCGTCTTGCCGTCACGCTGGAAGATTTCGCGGACCAGCAGCGCGCCGCGTTCGGGGCCGGCCATGACATCGACAATGCCTGATAGCTTTCGATTGGTGCGGCGGGTGACTTCAGCGAGGATGGCGAGCGCCGAGGGCTTGCCGCGGTGAATCCCGGCAAGTGGATTGCGACCGAAATAGTGCAACGTGAAATCGTCATGATAGCTTGCCAGCATGGCCTGGCGGTCGCCGGCCAGCCACGCCGCCGCATAGCCGGACACCGCGCGCCGGATTGATTCGGCGACCGGGGCGTTGCCGGCTGCTAAAGTGGAATTTGACATCGACTGTTCATCCTCCGTGATCGATCATGCGACATAGACGATCGGGAACATCCGGCGCTTTCAGAAACTGGCTACCAGCATGGTCGCGAATGCAAAATTGATAGGCTGGGGGGCGCGGGTGCTTTACCTCGGGCCGGCGCTGGGATTGACGCCGCACCGCAATGCGACCGCGGTGCTGGCGGTGGCGCTCGACGGGGAGCTGGAGGTTGCCGACGATCCGGCCGCCCCCAACGGGGCATACCGCTGCGTTCGCAGTGTCCTCATTCCGCCGAACACCCTGCATCACCTTCGTATCGCCGGCGGATCGATGGCGTTCCTCTATATCGATCCGCTCAGTCGTGATCTTGACGCGCTGCGTGCGCGGATGCTGGACCTGGCGCCGCGGGCCGCATTCAACCTGATCAATGAGACTGCCGTCATCGAGACTTTGACCGGCCTTGGTGAAGGCCGCATCGCCGTTCGCGACGCCCGGCAAGCGCTCGGAGAATTGCTCGGGATCGGCACGCGCGCGGACACCGACGTTCGTGTTGTCGCAGCGCTGCGGCAGATGCGCGATGAGCCGCATCGATCCCATTCGTTGACGGAATTGGGAGCGTGTGCGGGCCTTTCCGCGTCGCGATTTCTTCATCTGTTCAAGGCGGCGACCGGCGTGCCGCTGCGGCGCTACCGGTTATGGAATCGCATGGGCGCGGCGGTCGGGGCGTTCCATGACGGAATGTCCCTGACCGAAGCGGCGCACGCCGCGGGTTTTGCGAGTTCGGCGCATTTCAGCGCCGCGTTCCGCGAGATGTTCGGCATGATGCCGTCGGAGCTGCTGAAAACGCTCGAGCCGGTTCGCGACTAAACGCGACCACGCCGTTTCGCAACTGGCCGTCATGCCCGCGAAGGCGGGCATCCAGTACGCCGCGGCTTCCCGATTCAACCACCAGCTCCTTTGGGATACTGGATCGCCCGGTCAAGCCGGGCGATGACAGCTGTGGGCGCTGAGGCGTAGGCGCGATTGGTCACACTCGTTTCAGCGCGTCTTGCCGCGATGCGCGCTCACCCCGCCTTGGCCGGCGCCGACGCGCCGTCCTCCGCATGCAGCCTTCGCAATTCGCGTTTCAGCACCTTGCCGGCGCCCGAGAGCGGAAACGGTTCGGTCCTGACGTCCACGCTGCGTGGACATTTGTAGCCGGCGATCTTCTCCTTGCAGAACGCGATAATCTCCGCGGCATTGACGTTCGAGCCCGCATTCGGGATCACGAAGGCATGGACGGTCTCGCCCCATCGCTCGCTGGGAATGCCGATCACGGCGCATTGCGACACCGCCGGATGCTGCGCGATGACGTTCTCCACTTCCATGGAATAGACGTTCTCGCCGCCGGTAATGATCATGTCCTTCACGCGATCGACCAGATAGACATAGCCTTCCTCGTCCATGTAACCGCCGTCGCCGGTGTGCATCCAGCCGTCGATGACGGCGTTGGCGGTTTCCTCCGGCCGTTCCCAGTAGCCCATCATGACGTTCTGGCCACGCACTGCGACTTCGCCGACCACGCCCGCTGCGACCGGCTTGCGGTCGGCATCGACGATCCTGACCTCGCAGCCGATCGCGGCGCGGCCACAGGCGCGCTGCCGGTTTTTCTTCGCCGCGTTCTCGCCGGTGTGCTGGTCCCACGGCAGATGCGTCGCCAGCGGAGAAAGCTCGGTCATGCCGTAGAGCTGGTGAAACGCGGTGCCGGGCAGCCCCCACATGGCACGGTTCAGCAGCGCTTCGCTGATCGGGGAGGCGCCATACATGATCCGCATCAGCGACGACAGGTCGGCGGTCTGGAACAGGGGATGATCGACCAGCATCTGGATCATGGTCGGCACGATCAAGGTGGCCGTGACTTTCTCCTGTTCGATGGCGGTCATCACCAGTTCCGGATTGAAGGTCCTGACGATCACGTTGGTGCCGCCGCCGATCAGCGAGGCAAACATCGCGCCGCCATTGGCGAGGTGAAACATCGGCGCCGCGTTGAGATAGATCGTGCCGTCGGGCAACAGGCCTTCGCTCAGCATATGCAGCGCGTTGCTGACGATGTTGGCGTGGCTCAGCATCACGCCCTTGGAGCGGCCGGTGGTGCCGCCGGTGTAGAAGATGCCGGCCAGCTCCTCGCGCGCGGACATCGCGTCCGGCGCCGGCGGGCTTGCGGCGATCAATTTCTCGTAGTCCCGCGCTTCGGCGGGGCCGGCGTCGTCGTCGGCATAAATCAACTCAAGCGAAACGGCTTTTGCCAGTTCGACGCCCATCGCAGCGAAGGCCTTGTCCACGACAAGCGCCGAGGCGCGGCAGTCGCGCAGCGAGTCCTCGATCTCGGCGTGGCTCCAGCGGATGTTGGTGGGTACGATCACAGCACCGGCCCAGGCGATGCCGAGATAGAGTTCGAGATAGCGGTCGGAGTTGAGCATCAGCACCGCGACCCGGTCGCCGCGCTTTACGCCGAGGCCTTGCAATCCGCCGGCGAGCCTTGCGACGCGCTCGCCGATCTCGCGCCAGCTGCGGCGGCGGTCGCCGTCGATGGTCGCGATGCCCTCCGGGTTGGTCTGCAGCACCCTGCGCAGCCCCTGGGTCACGTTCATAAGCCACTCCCTGATATTTGGCGGGCGCTTGATGCACCTCTCTGGCATCGATCATAGCGACGGCAGGTGAGGTCGCAAGCGCCGGTCTGGACTGCTGTGGAATGCGACTATTTGCATTCGATTTGCATCCTGTATGCCAGCATCCGGCTGCTTTCACCGCCATCGAGCGATGCAACCGGCGGGATGCAATTTGCCCCGAGTTGCCGCGAGCGCCCGCCAGCCTTGCAACGCGGTCGCCACGGAGGCGGGGCGGGATGCGCTGCACGCGGCAGCGTCGCGCGGTGAACATGGTTAATTTGGACATCGATATTATCCTTTAAAACCGGGAATAACTTGCAATCTTCGGCTTTTGGAGGCTGAGTCCCGGGTGGTCCTTGGGCGGGGGCAACTAAGACGAGCGACCCCATGCGTGTCGCGTTGATTGTGGTGTCGATGTTGATGGCGGCCACGCCATCAGAAGCTTCAAAATCCTGCATGAGCAGGACCGAAGCGCGCCAGCATTTTGGTACGGTCTACATCTATTGGCACGGCAAGGGTCATTGCTGGGACGCGACGCCGCCACGTCGATACCATCAGATCCGCAAAGTTCAGCGGCAACTTCAGCGCAAAGCTCAGCGGCAAGTCGATCAGCCTAAGTGGCGTGACTCGATGTCGAAGATGCCGCCCAATGAAGAGCCTGTGCAGAAACCGTGGGTCAATCGCTGGGTGGATATCGAACCAACTCAGCTCCCGATGGTCGAACGCCGAGCCGATATCACTCAACCCGTCGATATCACTCAACCCGCGCCGCTACCCATCCGCAAATCCGAGCCGATGGTTACGCCGCGCGGCGTGGTGATGGTGATCATCATCATCCTGCTGACGCTGGCGGTTGTCATGATTTTTGAAGGACCGCACTCACGACGAAATGCATGATGATGAGCCGAATAAGATCATCCCGGCCTGATGATCGCGCGTCATGGGAGCGGTGAAGATTTTGGGAGCGGTGACGATCTCGTCAGAACGCGCGCTGCAGGTCGCGGGCGGAGGCACGCAAAATCAGGCGACTGATCGATGCCACGGCACGTTTATTCGGCGTAGGCCGCCCCAGCCGCGATCGTTTTGGCCTTCGGCAGGCGCTTCGGCCCCGGGCCTGAACTGGGTTGCGTATTGCGGACGGCTTCGGTCAGCATCTCGCGCAGCTCAGCCTTGGTCCTGGTCGGCTCGCGCGTATATGATTTTTGCCATTGTGCCATAGATGCTATGTGGGAATGCCGGAGGCAGAAGTAAACCCCTGGAACCCCGAATTGCGCCGAGGCCCGGCCTTCGGGCAGGGTAAACCCGCCCGTGCCGCCACAGTTTCTACGTCGTCACGACAACAACCGCCGCCGCAAGCTACCGGTCTTGCGGCGGGTGAACGACCAGTTTTTCCTCGGTGAAAAACTGCAGCGCGCCGTACCCTTCGGTGTCAACGGCGTACCTGAAGCTGCCGTCAACTGTCGGAAACACGGCGATGACCGTGCCCACCTCATGGTCGTCGGCCGCATTATCGACCTTCTCGCCAATTGCAAACTTCGCCATCGAGAACTCCCAGCCGGAATCATCAGCGCGATTATATCGCCATGAATGAGTTAACGCTTCTCAACTATGTGGTTGGATCGGCATCTTTCGAAATTTTGATGACGGCTGTTGTTATAATGTCTCGGTCGTCGGGTTCCGGGGTGCAGTTTCCCGTGGAAACACCGGTGATTAGCGGGGAAAACTTGCGGCCCGGATCTGATCCGAGCGCCGGACTTTTCTGAAACGCTTTCACGCCGCGCCCGTACCTCTGGTGGAACTGCTTACCCCGCGGTTCCGCGCTATCAGCCGCGCGACATCGCAAAGTTTCGGTCGTGCGCGACCACCCTAAGATAACCCACGTCGTGAGCATATACGCCAAATGGAGTAGTCATGTCGAAGAATTGGAGGATGCTGGCCGGCCTGTTGTTCCTGGGTTCTGTGGGAACCCTGCAGGCCCATCCGTTGGACTTGCCTGATCTCGTGTATATCGATGGACTGCCGTGTAATCGCGCTTGCCAGTCCTACATGGCCTGGTCCCGGCAAAAAAATTCGTTCGTGGCCGAGCAGCCCGCAACGGAGCAACCCGCACCCGAGCAATCCGCTCCGGAGAAAACCGCGCGTCGTTCGTCGTCCAGTGCGGTTCACCCCGCGGCAACGATGCATCGAGCAAGCTCAAAGCCCGCGGCGCGCGCCCGTACAGCAAAACAGGCGGTACCAACGCCGCCCGCAAAAATCGCGGAGCCGCAGCCTGCGGGTAACGCCGCTGTCGCTTCCGAAACGGCGCCAGCCAACGTGGCGGCTTCGCCCCCCTCAGGCGGCGAGGCTGCCATTTCCGGTGCCAGAACGGCACAGGAGCAGGCCGCGACGGCGGTCGCGGAGCAGGCGTCCGCCGCGAGCGCGGCCTCGGTGCCACGACAGGAAGCGAATGCCGAAACTTCCGGTCGTACCGAAGCCGCCCAGCCCAGCGATACCGAGCAGACGGCATTCGCAGCGGCGGGAACCAACGTGGCGGCTTCGTCCTCCCCGGGCGGCGCGGCTGCCATTTCCGATGCCAGAACAGTACAGGAGCAGGTCGCGGCCGCGACGGCGCTTGCGGAGCACGCGACGATCGCGAGTGCTTCCGCCGTGTTACAACCGGAAGTCAAAAATGCCGAAATTTCCGGTCGTACCGAAGCCGCCCAGCCCAGCGATACCGAGCAGACGGCGTCCGCGTCGACCAGCAAGACGGACAATCTGGTTGCCGTTCTCATGACGCGTCCAGAGATCAAATCGGTGTCCGACCTCACCGGCAAGGACGTTGCGATAGAGGACCGGCAATCCGCCTCCAGCACGTCTATTCGGACCGCGATCGCCGCAGCTGGCGCCGTTGAAGTCCGGCTTAACGAGGGGCATGCGAAAACGATCGATCGGCTGATCGCCGGCGAAGTGCCGGCGGCGATCTTGACCCTGGTGTCTCCGGAAGCGGCCGAGTGGTTTCCCGACATCGCGGGCTACAGGATATTTCGCATTCCGCTCTCGCCTGGTTCATTGAAGGCACGACTCTAGCGGTTCGACATAAGTCATGTTGCCGCGCGATCAAAACGCGCGCGACGAAACGTAGCATTGCGTTTTTGGTCGCAGAGGCACGTCCTTTTGCAGCGGAATTTTCTCAGTGCTGGAGCATGACCGGTTTTCCGAAAAGATTATGCTCAAACAAAAAGATAGAGCGGGATGACGATTCGAAGAAAAGTCATCCCGCTCTAGGCGCTTTCGAGAGGCCAGCGCATGCTTGAGCTTTGGAACAACTGGTATGAGACCCTGGTCTCGGTGGAAGCGCTTGCCACCGTCGTCGTTATTGTGGTGGTGGCTGCCGGCGTTATTACGCTGGCGGAAACTCGGCGGCGATAAAACGTGTCCGACCAAAGATGATTGGGGAGACGTCAGCAAAACCCGTCATTTGGCGGAAGCAGTTTGTTCATTAAGTCAACGGCGCGTCGGCTCGGTCAAGATGCCCTTATGCCAGGGGAACAACATGATTGCTTCCAATGCAAGCTGGATAAAGAGAAATGCTCCTTCGCAGGAATCATTCTGCATACTCAC
>DATHHQ010000039.1:0-6201 GCA_035490095.1 Bradyrhizobium sp. | reverse complement strand
AAGGCCGGGCTTTTTGCGTTGCGATATCCAGTTCGCCATGGAGTTCCGGAACCGGATGTTCCATGCTGTGGATAAGCCTCGACACGAAGGCTGGCCGACACCCCACAGGAGGAAGAACTCAATGAAGCGACGAGACTTTATCAAGGTCACCGGAATGGGCGTCGCGGGCGCCGCGACCATGGCGGCACCCGCGATCGCCCAATCGACGCCGGAGATCAAATGGCGGATGCCGACCAGCTGGCCGAAATCGCTCGACACGCTGTATGGCGGCGCCGAAATGATGGCCAAGATGGTTGCCGAAGCCACCGACAACAAGTTTCAAATTCAGACATTCGCGGCGGGCGAAATCGTACCGGGACTGCAGGTTCTGGACGCGGTACAGAACGGCACATGCGAAATCGGTCATACCGCATCGTACTATTATTTCGGCAAGGACCCGACCTTCACCTTCGGCTCGGCGGTACCGTTCGGACCCAACCAGCGCATCAACCAGGCCTGGTATATGCTCGGCGGCGGCAGGGAAGTTCTCAACGAATTCTACAAGAAATATAACGTCGTTTCGCTGGTCGCCGGCAACACCGGTTGTCAGATGGGCGGCTGGTTCCGCAAAGAGATCACCAGCGTTGACGACCTCAAGGGCCTCAAATTCCGCATCGGCGGCTTCGCCGGGCGCGTGCTCCAGAAGATGGGCGCGGTACCACAGCAGATTGCCGGTGGCGACATCTACCCTGCGCTTGAGAAAGGCACGATCGACGGCGCGGAATGGGTCGGTCCTTACGATGACGAGAAGCTCGGTTTCTACAAGGTCGCCCCTCATTATTATTATCCCGGATGGTGGGAAGGCGGCCCGATGCTGCTGTCTTTCGTCAATCTCGAGAAATGGAATGCGCTGCCGAAATACTATCGGAGCATTCTCGAACAGGCCGGTCACTATGCCAACAACTGGATGATGGCGAAATACGATCAGGCCAACCCTCAGGCTCTGCGCCGATTGCTCGCGAATGGCGCCAAGCTGCATGCCTTCCCGCCGCCTGTCATGGAAGCTTCCTTCAAGGCGGCGAAGGAATTGCACAGCGAAGTCACGGCGACCAATGCGGATTTCAAGAGGGTCTATGATTCGCTAACCGCATTTTCAAACAACGGCTATCAATGGTTCCAGGTCGCGGAAGTCGGTTACGATAACTTCATGGCGCGCCACTCACAGAGCTGACAACAAATCGAGATGGAAGATAAACCCCGGAGCGAAAGCTCCGGGGTTTATCTGTTGCGGAAACCGAATTGATTATTGCTTCGCCGGCGGGCCGAAATCGAGCGGCGGCGGAAGTTCGATCTGCGGTATATCGATCCTGATCGAGTTGGGATCGACCGTCGACAAGACGCCCTTGTAATGCATCACCATTGCCGGGAACATGATCACTAGCAGCACCATGATCACCTGAATGACGACGAACGGCACCGCGCCCCAATAGATCTGGCCTGTCGTGACCGGATCCATGCGCTTGCCGGTGACGCGGTCGATGTAGGGATCCTTCGGCGCCACCGAGCGCAGGTAAAACAGCGCAAACCCGAACGGCGGATGCATGAACGAGGTCTGCATGTTGACGCCGAGGATGACCCCGAACCAGATCAGGTCGATACCGAGTTTTTCTGCCGCGGGTCCAAGCAGCGGGATGACGATGAAGGCCAATTCGAAGAAATCGAGGAAGAAGGCGAGCACGAACACAAAGGCGTTGACGAAAATGAGAAAGCCGATCTGGCCGCCGGGCAGGGAGGTCAGCAGGTGTTCGACCCAGACGTGACCGTTCACGCCGTAAAAAGTCAGCGAGAAAACGCGCGCGCCGACCAGAATGAATACCACGAAGGCGGATAGTTTCGCCGTCGATTCGGTGGCCTGCCGGATCAGATCCCAGCTCAGCCGGCGCTTGGCGGCGCCGAGAATGATCGCGCCGGCAGCGCCCATCGCGCCACCCTCGGTCGGTGTCGCGAGGCCGATGAAGATCGTGCCCAGCACCAGGAAGATCAAAAACAGCGGCGGCACCATCACAAAGGTAGTCTGTTGCGCCATCGCGGACAGAAAGCGAAATCCCGTGAGCTTGTCGATGATCCAGTTCAGAACGGCGACGAAGAAAGCGAACAGAATGCCGAAGAACATGCTGAGCACGACGAAATCGGCGCCGTGCGTCTCGGAGTTCCGCATCATGAACCAGCCGAAGAAGCAGCTGGCAATGAAAAGCGCCAACAGCGACCACAATCCGCGGCTGCCGTCCTTCTCGCGAAAACCGATCGCCTCAGGCGGCAAACCCGGGGCCGCCTTTGGAAATATCAACGTGACGAAAAACGCATACACGGCATAGAGGCCCGCAAGCACCAATCCCGGAATGAAGGCGCCCTCATACATGTCGCCGACCGACTTGCCGAGCTGGTCGGCCATCACGATCAGAACCAGCGAGGGGGGAATGATCTGCGCCAGCGTGCCGGAGGCTGCGATAATGCCGGAAGCCATGCGCCGGTCGTATCCATAGCGCAGCATGATCGGCAGCGAGATCAGGCCCATCGAAATCACGGAAGCCGCAACCACGCCCGTGGTGGCGGCGAGCAACGCGCCGACGAACACCACCGCGTAGGCAAGGCCACCCTTGATGGTGCCGAACAGCTGCCCGATGGTGTCGAGCAGGTCCTCGGCCATGCCGGATCGTTCGAGCACCAGTCCCATAAACGTAAAGAACGGAATCGCGAGCAGCGTATCGTTGTTCATCACGCCATAGACGCGTTCGGGAAGCGCCTGCAGGAAGTCGGGCCGGAACTCTCCGAGCTGAATGCCAACGAAGGCATAAATCAGCCCGACCGCGCCAAGCGAGAACGCCGCCGGGTAACCGAGCAGCAGGACAACGACCAGCGACGCGAACATGATCGGCGCCATATTGGCGATAAGAAAAGCTGACATCTAGAATCCCCCTGCGACCGCGTCAGCGATCAGTCTTTTTTGATCGCCTCGACGAGATGTTCGATCTCGGCCTCGAGAGCATTAACCTGCGATGCGTGCGGATCCGGAATCAGGCCGCGCATCACCGCAATGCGCTTGATCAGTTCGGATATGCCTTGCGCCAGCAGCATGGTGAATCCGATGATGATCAGCGACTTGGCGGGCCATTGCGGCAAGCCTCCCGCGTTGCCCGATTGCTCGTTGATCTCGACTGAGCGCATAAAGAACGGGCCGCCCGTTATGATCATGACGAAAGTGAGCGGGATCAGAAAAAACGCATGACCGATCACGTCGATGCTGTTGCGCACCTGCTTCGGCAGCATGTTGTTGACGATATCGATCCGGATATGCTCGTTGTCGAGAAGGGTCCAGGACGAGCACAGCAGAAAGACGATGCTGAACAGCACCCATTGAAGCTCGAGCCAGGAGTTGGACGAAGTATCGAAGCTCTTGCGCACGATGGCGTTGAGAGCGGACACCACCACGGCGACCAAAATCAGCCAGGCCAGGCGTTTGCCCACCCACCTTGTGAAGGCATCGATTCCACGGCTCATTGTCAGAAGCGATTGCAACGTAGTCCTCCCCCGATTGCGCCTCTGCCGTCTTGACCACGCCCATCGGACGCAGCGGCTTATCCAGCCGCGCTAGCATGAAGCCGCCGCACCATTCCAGCGCGCGAAGCCGCCGTCAATTGGAAGTTTGTTGATATTGTGGGGGAATTTAGCCCCGCGACGAGTCACCGCCGGAGCGGCAACCTCAGCCGCCGGTGACGCTCATATGGCGGCTGACGCTCGGGCGGTTGTGCCGGCGATCGATGATGAAGTCGTGGCCCTTGGGCTTTAAGCCGATGGCGCGGTCGATCGCGGTGGCGAGGAGGTCATCGTCGGCGGAGGCCCGGAGCGGTTTGCGCAAATCGGAAGCATCCTCGTGGCCGAGGCAGGTATGCAGCGTGCCGGTACAGGTGATCCGCACCCGATTGCAGGATTCGCAGAAATTATGGGTCATCGGCGTGATGAAGCCGAGCTTGCCCCCGGTCTCGCTGACGCGGACGTAACGGGCCGGGCCGCCGGTATCATCGTCGAGGTCGGTCAGGGTGTATTGTTTGGCGAGGCGCGCGCGGAGCAGCGACAGCGGTACATATTGGTCGATGCGTCCTTCGCCGATGTCGCCCATCGGCATGACCTCGATCAGGGTCAGCGCCATGCCCTTGCCATGCGCCCATTGCATCAGCGCGGGGATTTCGTCCTCGTTCAGATTCTTCAGCGCGACGGCGTTGATCTTGACGGCAAGACCCGCCGATCGCGCCGCCTCGATGCCGGCCAGAACCTTGTCGAGATCGCCCCAGCGGGTGATGGCCCGGAATTTCGCCGGATCGAGGGTATCCAGCGACACGTTGATGCGGCGTACCCCGCAGTCCCGCAATTCGCCGGCAAAACGCGCCAGCTGCGATCCGTTGGTCGTCAACGTCAGTTCATTGAGCGCACCGGTATCGAGGTGGCGCGAGAGCGAGCGCACCAGCGACATCACGTTGCGCCGGACCAGCGGCTCGCCGCCGGTAAGCCGCAACTTTCGCACCCCCTTGGCGATGAACGCCGAACAAAGCCGGTCGAGCTCCTCGAGCGTCAGCAAATCGGCCTTGGGCAGAAATGTCATGTCTTCGGACATGCAATAAAAGCAGCGCAGATCGCAGCGATCCGTGACCGATACCCGCAAATAGCTGATGGTCCGGCCGAACGTGTCGGTCATCGGATGAGACAGCGATGCGGAAGGGCTCAATGCTGGTCCGGTCATTCAATACGCCTTGTTACCGCGGCAGCCGCCATGATGGGTACGGCCCGGACTTCCGCCATCACAATCTATGCATGATGCGATGCGCATACAATCGGCACCTTTGGTGCAGTGCAAGCCATCATCGGGTAGGGGGTGGAGCAGCTTGCGCGGGTTGCGACAATGCCGATCCGGCGGGAGCCGACGCCGTGTCCTTGGGCGGTTTTGGCTTCTTCGCAACCAGCATTTTCTTCTTGGCGGCTGCCCTTGGCGGAGGGCCAGCCGGCTGAAGTTCCGCGACAACCGGATTGGGATCGATCGTCGTCGACGGCGGAGACGAGAAATCGCCGGGGATACGAATGACCTGCACCGGGATGGTCGCCGGCTGGAACTTGTTCAGCGTGTAGGTGACGGAGAAACCGCTGTCAGGGGCGGATACATCGACGGAGCAGGGGGTCTTGCAGCCCGGCCCCAGCGACGTCCGGGCATCGGCGCCTTGCGGCACCGACTCGAGCTGAACCTTTACGGTTGGCGGCGTTGCCCTGAAGGCATCCCAGGAAAGCGAGGAGCAGCCGGCCAGGCTGTACCCCGCAATTGCAATCGCGATGACACGACGCATGATCGATCCGCCACTCTTGTGCGGCCAGCCGCCACAATTCCCATGGCGTGCATAAGCCCGCCACCAGCCCCCATAGCGAGCATAGGAGTGGAACTACAGCGGTGCAACCGTGCGGGCCGGTATAGTTAATTAATGGTTAATTCTCGCGCCTAGCGAAATGAACATAGTAATTTAATCAATATCTTACGCGGAGCTTCTCGTGGGCATCAGGCTTTCGACCGCGGCCGGCAAATCTCTCATGTGACCGATCAGGCGATCCGGTTTGAGCTCGGCGATCGGGACGTCGGTGTATCCGAATTCAACGCCGATCACCGGAACTCCGGCACGACGGGCGACGCCGATATCCGGACCGGCATCGCCTACCATGATGGTGGACGACAGCTGCCCGCCCGCGCGCGCGATCGTCTGCTGCAGGATCGCCGGGTCAGGCTTCGAAACGCCGAAGGTGTCTGCGCCGCAAATCGCGGAAAATCGCGAACTCAATCCGAGCTGATCGAGCAGAAGCTTCGACAACCACTCGAGCTTGTTGGTGCAAACCGCAAAGCGATATCCGCGGCCCTCGAGATCGTCGAGTGCGCTTTCCAGCCCATCGAAGGGGCGCGATGCATCGGCGATGTGAGCGGCGTAGTAATCGATGAAATCGCTGGTGAGCCTATTGATGTCTTCGAGGCCGACGGAGCGGCCCTCCAGCTCCAGGCCGCGTTCGATCAGCCGGCGCGCGCCCGCGCCGATCATGTTGCGCGCGGAATGCAGCGGCACCGGCGGCAGACCCTCGCGGTCGAGAACATAATTGAGCGCGTTGATCAGGTCGGGCGCCGTATCCACAAGCGTG
>DATHHQ010000038.1:0-3839 GCA_035490095.1 Bradyrhizobium sp. | reverse complement strand
AGCCGGCGCCGCTGCCCGGCCGACAGATACGCCGCCGGCAGCCGCAGGGCGTGATCGAGCCCCACCGCGGCAAGGCTTTCCGCGGCATCGAACGCCGCGCCGCCCAGAAACTCCCGCCAGAAACACAGGTTTTCCATCACGCTCAGCGCCGGCTTCAGCGCGTCGCGGTGGCCGAGATAATGGGCCTGTTCGGGCAAGGTCAGTTCGGCCTCGCCGCCCTCGAGATCGATCGATCCGTCCGCCATCGTCAGCAAGCCGGCGATCAGCCGCAGCAGCGAGGTCTTGCCGGCGCCATTGGGCCCGGTGACGGCCACCGCCTCGCCCGAACTGGCCTCGAAATCGAGCCCGGAGAACACTTCCCGCCCGCCCCGCACGCACCTGACGCCACGTCCCGAGAGCCGCATTTTGCCCCTTCACAGCCCTTTGGAAACTATGGGTACCGCATCAGAATTTGTGGGTACCGCATTGCTGCAGCACCATTGCCGGTGTGGCGGTGCTCCTAGAAAGATTCTATAAGCCGGAACTTGATGCAGCACACAATCCGCCGCTGCAAGCCATCAGGCCACGCCTCGCAGACGGTGTTTTGATACCCTTGCTGGGTATAACTGACAATTGGGATTGCCTCACATGACCTCGCTCGACAGCTTCAAATGCCGGAAGACCCTCAAGGTCGGTGGCAAGACCTACGTTTATTACAGCCTGCCCGCCGCCGAGAAGAACGGTCTGAAGGGAATTTCCAAGCTCCCCTATTCCATGAAGGTGCTGCTGGAGAATCTGCTGCGCAACGAGGACGACCGCACCGTCAAGAAGGCCGACATCATGGCGGTCTCGAAGTGGCTGAAGAAGCGCGCGCTCGAGCATGAAATCGCGTTCCGTCCGGCGCGGGTCTTGATGCAGGATTTCACCGGTGTGCCGGCGGTGGTCGATTTGGCGGCGATGCGCAACGCGATGCAGGCGCTCGGCGGCGACGCGGAGAAGATCAATCCGCTGGTGCCGGTCGATCTCGTGATCGATCACAGCGTGATCGTGAACTTCTTCGGCGACAACAAGGCGTTCGGCAAGAATGTGGTCGAGGAATACAAGCAGAATCAGGAGCGCTACGAATTCCTGAAATGGGGCCAGAAGGCGTTTTCGAATTTCTCCGTGGTGCCGCCCGGCACCGGCATCTGTCACCAGGTCAATCTTGAATACCTCGCGCAGACGGTATGGACCCGCAAGGAGAAGATGACGGTCGGCAAGAAGAAAGGCACCTTCGAGGTCGCCTATCCGGATTCGCTCGTCGGAACCGACTCGCACACCACCATGGTCAACGGCCTTGCCGTGCTCGGCTGGGGCGTCGGCGGCATCGAGGCGGAAGCCGCGATGCTCGGCCAGCCGCTGTCGATGCTGTTGCCGGAAGTGGTCGGCTTCAAGCTCAAGGGCCAGCTCAAGGAAGGCGTCACCGCCACCGATCTGGTGCTGACGGTGACGCAGATGCTGCGCAAGCAGGGCGTGGTCGGAAAATTCGTGGAATTTTTCGGTCCGGGGCTGGATTATCTCTCGGTCGCGGACAAGGCGACCATCGGCAATATGGCGCCGGAATACGGTGCCACTTGCGGCTTCTTCCCGGTCGATGCCGAGACCATCGATTATCTCAAGACGTCGGGCCGTGCGCCGGCGCGGGTCGCGCTGGTCACCGCCTATGCCAAGGCGCAGGGCCTGTTCCGATCAGCCAAATCGCCCGATCCGGTATTCACCGAAACCCTGACGCTCGATCTCGCCGACGTGGTGCCCTCGATGGCCGGACCGAAACGTCCCGAAGGCCGCGTCGCGCTGCCCGCTGTCGCGGAAGGTTTCGCCGCGGCGATGACCAGCGAATACAAAAAGGCCGACGATGCGTCGAAGCGCTATCCCGTCGAGAATCGCAATTTCGACCTCGGCCATGGCGACGTGGTGATCGCCGCGATCACCTCGTGCACCAACACCTCCAATCCGAGCGTGCTGATCGGCGCGGGACTGTTGGCGCGCAACGCCGCCGCCAAGGGCCTCACCGCAAAACCCTGGGTCAAGACCTCGCTGGCGCCGGGCAGCCAGGTGGTCGCGGAATATCTTTCCAACTCCGGACTGCAGCTCGATCTCGACAAGGTCGGCTTCAACCTGATCGGCTTCGGTTGCACCACCTGCATCGGCAATTCCGGGCCGTTGCCGGAGGAGATTTCGAAGTCGATCAACGACAACGGCATCATCGGCGCCGCCGTGCTGTCGGGTAACCGAAACTTCGAAGGCCGCGTCAGTCCGGACGTGCAGGCCAATTATCTGGCGTCGCCGCCGCTGGTGGTGGCTTATGCGCTGGCGGGTACGGTGACGAAAAATCTCGCGGTTGAGCCGATTGGCAACGGCAAGGACGGCAAGCCGGTTTATTTAAAGGACATCTGGCCGACGACCAAGGAAATCAACGCTTTGATGAAGAAGTACGTTACCGCGTCGATCTTCAAGAAGCGCTACGCCGACGTGTTCAAGGGCGACACCAACTGGCGCAAGATCAAGACCGTCGAGAGCGAGACCTATCGCTGGAACATGAGCTCGACCTACGTTCAGAACCCGCCCTATTTCGAAGGCATGAAGAAAGAACCGGAACCGATCGTCGATGTCGTCGATGCGCGTATTCTGGCGATGTTCGGCGACAAGATCACCACCGACCACATCTCGCCGGCCGGCGCGATCAAGCTGACATCGCCCGCCGGAAAATATCTGTCGGAGCATCAGGTGCGCCCGGCCGACTTCAATCAATACGGCACGCGGCGCGGCAATCATGAAATCATGATGCGCGGCACTTTCGCCAACATCCGCATCAAGAATTTCATGCTGAAGGGCGCCGACGGCAATATTCCCGAAGGCGGCCTGACCAAGCACTGGCCCGACGGCGAGCAGATGTCGATCTACGATGCCGCGATGAAGTATCAGGCCGAGCAAGTGCCGCTGGTGGTTTTTGCCGGCGCCGAATACGGCAATGGCTCGTCGCGCGACTGGGCCGCGAAGGGAACGCGGCTGCTCGGTGTCCGCGCCGTGATTTGCCAAAGCTTCGAGCGCATCCACCGCTCCAATCTGGTCGGCATGGGTGTGCTGCCACTGACCTTCGAGGATGGGGCGTCGTGGCAGTCGATCGGAATGAAGGGTAACGAGACGGTAACCATACGCGGATTGCAGGGCGATCTGAAACCGCGCCAGAAGCTGACCGCCGAGATCGTCTCCGGCGACGGCTCGCTGCAGCGCGTTTCGCTGCTGTGCCGCATCGATACGCTCGACGAGCTCGAATACTATCGAAACGGCGGTATTCTGCATTACGTGCTGCGCAAGCTGGCCGCGTGATGCGGTATTGTGATCTGCGCCTCACCGCGAAGTGAGTGGCGAGCCCAGGGGAGGCGGCCTATGAAGGGCCGCCTTCTCGGCGAGGACCGGCGCGGTTGAGCGCCGCAAGTGCCGGGACGATGCGGGTGGTTTTCGGTTTCCCAGTATGACAGTGATGATGGCCTATAGTTGTATTTCGCGGTGGTCGGGCGCGCTTGGCGTCTGCGCGATTGTTGCCATCGTTCGTCCGGCCCATGCCGACCCGCGCGCGGTGGTGGAGCTGTTCACGTCGCAAGGATGCTCGTCGTGTCCGCCCGCCGACAAGATCCTCGGTGAGCTCGCCAAGGATCCTTCGGTCATCGCGTTGAGCATGCCGATCGATTACTGGGATTATCTTGGCTGGAAGGATACGCTGGCGGATGCGCGCTTCAGCGCGCGTCAGAAAGCCTATTCCCATATGCGTGGCGATCGCGACGTCTACACGCCGCAAGTCATCGTCAACGGGTCCGTGC
>DATHHQ010000037.1:0-2446 GCA_035490095.1 Bradyrhizobium sp. | reverse complement strand
GCGATCCTCGGCGCCGGGCCGATGGCGGACGCGTTTTTCGTGGCTTTTCGCCTGCCCAATCATTTTCGGGCGATTTTTGCGGAAGGCGCGTTCAATGCGGCGTTCGTGCCGGCCTACGCGCACGTCCACGGCGAACACGGTGAAACCTCGGCGCGGTTGTTCGCCGGCCGTATCTTCACCCTGCTGTTCTTCTCGCAACTGGTTCTGCTGATCGTCGCCTGGCTGTTCATGCCGCAGGCCATGAGCATTCTCGCGCCCGGCTTCACCGACGACGCCGAGCAGCGGCGGCTGGCGATCGAACTGACGCGGATCACCTTTCCCTATCTGCTGCTGATCACGCTGGTGACGCTCTATGGCGGCATGCTCAACGTGATGCACCGGTTCGCCAGCGCCGCGGCGGCGTCGATTTTTCTCAACATCTCGATGATCGCGACCCTGGCGGTGGCGGCATTCTTTCCGACCGCCGGCCATGCCGCGGCCTGGGGTGTGCTGATCTCCGGCTTTCTGCAATATTTTCTGCTCGCCGGCGATCTTGCGCGCCACGGCGGCCTGCCGCGCTTTGCGCCGCTCAAGCTCGACGACGACGTCCGCGCGTTCTTCCGCGCGCTCGGGCCCGCGACGCTGGGCTCGATGGGCACGCAGGTCGCGTTGTTTGCCGACACCATCATCGCGACCTTTCTTCCCGCAGGCGCGCTCTCGGCGCTGTATTATGCCGACCGGCTGAATCAATTGCCGATCGGTGTGATCGGCATCGCCATCGGCACGGTATTGCTGCCGGAAATGTCGCGGCGGCTGACCGCGGGCGATCGGGACGGTGCGATGGCGTCGCAGCGGCGCGCTTTCGATTTTACGCTGTTGTTTTCGGTGCCGTTTGTCGCCGCGTTCCTGACCGTTCCGGACGTCATCACGCGGGCGATGTTCGCACGCGGTGCGTTCTCGAAAGCCGATGCCGCGGCCTCGGGCGCCACGCTTGCCGCCTATGCGATCGGATTGATCCCGTTCGTGCTGATCCGAAGCGCGGTCGCGACCTTCTACGCCCGCAAGGATACCGCGACGCCGGTGAAGGCGGCGCTGACCGGTGTCGCCGTCAATGTGTCGCTGAAAATTGCGCTGGTAGGTGCGCTGGCCCAGGTCGGTCTCGCGCTCGCCACCGCGGTTGGCGCCTGGATCAATCTCTTGCTGGTGCTCGGATTTGCGGTGCGGGCAGGGTATCTCGATCTCGATCGGGCGCTGATGCAATCGCTGGCGAAATTTGTCGTGTCCGGTGCCGTACTTGCGGCCGCGCTGTGGTTTGCCGCGCGATTCGCAGCCGCGCATTTTGCCCAATTGAGTGCGTTGCGGGATGAGGCCGCGCTGTTGTTGCTGATCGTGGTCGGTACCTTCGTCTATGCCGGATCGATCCTGCTGTTGTTCGGCAGGGGCTGGCTGAGGTCGCTGGTACGGAGCTAAAGTCCGTTTGCGCTGCCTTGCGATCCGCTGCAATATGCCCGGAAATCATCACGAGGAAACGGAGATACGATGGCTCCCATCAAATTTGGTGTCGGTCAAAGCGTCCTTCGCAAGGAAGACGATGCGCTGATTCGCGGCAAGGGCCGCTACACCGACGACCACGCGCCGTCGCCCGCAATGCACGCGCTGGTGCTGCGCTCACCGCACGCGCATGCGAAATTCACCATCAACGCCGCCCGCGCCCGCGGCCTGCCGGGCGTGGCGACGATCCTGACGGCAGAGGACGTTAAAGACCTCGGCGGTCTTCCGTGTCTGTTCAACCTGGAAGTAGATCCGTTCACCGGCCCGCCCTATGCGATCCTGGCGCACGGCGTGGTGCGCCATGTCGGCGATGCCGTTGCCTTCGTGGTGGCGGAGACCATCGATCAGGCCCGCGATGCGATCGAGGCCATCGAGGTCGAATGGACCCCGCTGCCCGCGGTGATCGGCGTCGCCAATGCGGTGAAGCAGGGCGCGCCGCAGGTCTGGCCCGATCACCCCGGCAACGTGCTGTTCGACGTGCCGGTCGGCGACAAGAAGGCGACCGAGGCGGCGTTCGCAAAGGCGCATGCCGTGGCCGAAATATCGATCGTCAATCCGCGCGTCATCACCAATTTCATGGAGACGCGCGCAGCGGTTTGCGAATATGACGCCAAGCGCGACCATCTGACGCTCACGATCGGCAGCCAGGGCAGCCATCGCTTGCGCGAAATCATCGGCGGGATGGTGCTGAAGATCCCGCTCGAGAAGATGCGGGTGATCTGTCCCGATGTCGGCGGCGGCTTCGGCACCAAGCTGTTTCCCTATCGCGAATACGCGTTGATTGCGGTTGCCGCGCGAAAACTGCGCAAGACCGTGAAGTGGACCGCCGACCGTGCCGATCACTTCATCGGCGACGCGCAAGGCCGCGACAACATCACCACGGCGCGGATGGCGCTGGCTGAGGACGGCAAGTTCC
>DATHHQ010000036.1:0-2953 GCA_035490095.1 Bradyrhizobium sp. | reverse complement strand
GATGCGCGGAACCCGGTACTTGTCGCCCTGACGCCAGACCGTCTCGGTCTGCGGCTCAACGCCCTGGTTGGAGTCGAGCACGCACACCGCGCCGTCGAGCACGCGCAAGCTGCGCTCGACTTCAATGGTGAAGTCAACGTGACCAGGGGTGTCGATGATGTTCAGACGCTTGCCGCTCCAGAACGCGGTGGTCGCGGCGGAGGTAATCGTGATGCCGCGCTCCTGCTCCTGCTCCATCCAGTCCATCGTCGCTGCACCTTCGTGCACTTCGCCGATCTTGTGGCTCTTGCCAGTGTAATAGAGGATGCGCTCGGTGGTCGTGGTCTTGCCGGCATCGATATGCGCCATGATACCGAAGTTGCGGTAGTCCTCTATGGCATGAACGCGGGGCATGGGTTGTTCCTCAAAATCCGTTGTTTCGCCGTTACCAGCGATAGTGCGAGAAGGCGCGGTTGGCTTCCGCCATCCGGTGCACGTCTTCACGCTTCTTCACGGCGTTTCCCCTGCCATTCGATGCGTCGAGCAGTTCGGCTGAGAGCCGCTCCGTCATCGTCTTCTCATTGCGATCGCGCGCCGCCGAAATCAGCCAGCGGATCCCGAGCGCCTGCCGGCGCACCGAGCGTACTTCGACCGGAACCTGATAGGTGGCGCCGCCGACGCGGCGCGACCGAACTTCGATCGTCGGCATCACGTTTTCCAGCGCCTGCTCGAAAATCGGCAGCGGGCTCTGCTTGGTCTTGGTCTCGATCATGCCGAGCGCACCGTAGACGATGCCTTCGGCGACCGACTTCTTCCCGGCGTACATCACCGAGTTCATGAATTTCGTAATGATGATGTTTCCGAACTTCGGATCCGGAAGCACTTCACGCTTTTCAGCAGAATGGCGGCGAGACATCTTGTCTGTTCCCGATTATTTCGGACGCTTCGCGCCGTACTTCGAACGGCGCTGCTTACGGTTCTTGACGCCCTGGGTATCGAGGACGCCGCGGAGAATGTGGTAACGGACGCCGGGCAAATCCTTGACGCGGCCGCCGCGGATCATGACCACGGAATGTTCCTGAAGGTTATGGCCTTCACCGGGAATGTAGCCGATCACCTCGAAGCCATTGGTCAGGCGCACCTTTGCGACCTTGCGCAGCGCCGAGTTCGGCTTCTTCGGGGTCGTGGTGTAGACGCGCGTGCAAACGCCGCGCTTCTGCGGCGACTGCTGCAGCGCGGGCACCTTCTTGCGCGACTTCTGTACGACGCGCGGACTTGCGATCAGCTGGTTGATCGTCGGCATGTCAGCCTTCACCTTTTATTCGTGCGAAACCGGGAAGCGGCTGCGCAAATTCTCAATCGGGACCACCAGTCCCATCCGGTCACTCCACGCGAATTGAACCGCGCAAAGCGAAATCGCGCCAACCGCTCATTGCTAAGCGGAAAGCGCTTCGACGCCACAGAGGACCGCAGTCATAACCGATCAGCCTGCGCTGCTCAGTCAAGTACCGAGGTCATGCATCCGAAATCAATCTCAAGAGGACTTGCTCGAGAGAACCAAGATCGTCCTGGCATTGCCTAGCTATATTCGACAGCGTTTGAGCGGCATTCGTCGAGGTTGGTGCCCGTCCCGATCCCGCAGAAATGACCCAGGGGATTGAAAGGGTGATCCGTTCCGACTCTGGCGTCGCTCACCGCCTGTCGTTAAGTGCGCGGGTTTTATCGGCGGTGGTTAGCCAAGTCAAGGCGAAACGACAATGCAGGAAGCGCCTCTGCCGCCTGCAGAATCGGCACGCACATGAATTTCAAAGCATGCCCGATCACGCCCCTGGAGCCTTTTCCGTTTCGATCGAATCGAAACGGGGCTCCAGATTCCTGATTTGACGGGTTTTCTTGACGCGAACCGGTTTCCACCCCGGATCAAGTCCGGGGCAGGCTTTCGCTGGCAGACGCTCAGGCGCACGGAAAGCAACGAATCCTGCGCGCCTGGTACACCGCCCTGCTCCGCTTGTTTTCGAGCCGCCGGCGTTGGATCAGCACAATATTACCCGGGTAATATATCCATCAGTCGCTTATTAAGGCGATGCCGGCGCCCGGTTCCCGAGGTGGCCGCACCGAAGGCGGGGCCGGAACCACCCGATGAGAGGACGCAGCCCTATCCCGCTCAATCCTCGTCATCATCGTCGTCGCTGTCGTCGCCAGCCTGATCGGCCGCTTGATGCGGTGTGTGGCTCTGATCGTCCCACAGCCTTCGATACGCGCCGTTGGCGGCGAGCAGCTTCGCGTGCGAGCCGCGCTCGATCGCCTTGCCGCCTGATATCACGATGATCTCATCCATATCGACCACCGACGTCAGGCGGTGGGTCGAGAAGATCATGGTGCGGTCCTTCGCCACCTTGAGAAGCGTGCGATTGATCGCGGCTTCGGTGGTCTGGTCGAGTGCCGAGGTCGCCTCATCGAGCAGCAGGATCGACGGATTGCGGACGATGGCGCGGGCAATCGCGATGCGCTGGCGCTGCCCGCCCGACAGCGTATCGCCGCGTTCGCCGACCGAGGTGTCGTATTTCTGCGGAAGACTCATGATGTAGCGATGGATTTCGGCCTTGCGCGCGGCCTGCTCGACCTCTTCGTCGGTCGCACCTTCCTTGCCGAGGCGGATGTTTTCCCGGATCGACATGTTGAACAGCATGTTTTCCTGGAACACCACCGCCATGCTCTTGCGCAGGGATTCGCGCGTCACCTTGCGGATATCGACGCCGTCGATGGTCACGCGCCCTTCATCCGGCACATAAAGGCGAAGGATCAAATTAAGCAGCGTGCTCTTGCCGGAGCCGCTCGGACCGACGATGGCGATGCTCTTGCCGACCTTGAGCTTGAGACTGAGATTGTCGAGAACCGGCGTCTGGCTGCCTTCATACTGGAAGGTCACGCGGTCGAAGGTGATGTCGTTGGTGATGCGCGGCAAATCGGGCGC
>DATHHQ010000035.1:0-3545 GCA_035490095.1 Bradyrhizobium sp. | reverse complement strand
GCTGGCATACCTCACCGGCGCCTGTCTCGGCCTCGTGGTGTTCGTGATGCGGATGTGGATTCCGGAAAGCCCGCGCTGGCTGATGATTCACGGTCAGCCCGATCGCGCCCACGCGATTGTCGACGAGATCGAACGATCGGCTATCGGAAAGGTGCAAGACCAGTCTCAACATGCCTGGCCGAAAATCAGACTGCAGATGCGCCATCACACGCCGCTGCGCGAGGTGGCGCGGACGCTGTTCTCGGTTTACCGCCAACGTTCGATGGTCGGATTGGCGCTGATGACGGCGCAGGCGTTTTTCTACAACGCGATCTTCTTCACCTTTGCGCTGGTCTTGACCGATTTCTTCGGGATCGCATCGAACCAGGTCGGATGGTACATTCTGCCCTTCGCAGCCGGCAACTTCCTGGGTCCGCTGCTGCTCGGCCGGTTGTTCGACACGCTGGGACGCCGGGCGATGATTACGTTTACCTACGCGACTTCGGGCATTCTGCTCGCACTTTCGGGCTATCTGTTTTCGATCGGCATCTTGAGCGCACAGACCCAGACCATCGCCTGGATGGTGATCTTCTTTTTTGCCTCGCCGGCCGCAAGTGCGGCGTATCTCACGGTCAGTGAGACCTTTCCGCTGGAGGTCCGGGCGCTCGCGATTGCGCTGTTCTATGCGGTTGGAACCGGAATTGGCGGCGTCGTCGGTCCGGCTCTGTTCGGTGCCTTGATCGACACCGGATCGCGCAACAGTGTTTTCGCAGGTTATCTGCTGGGATCGGGATTGATGATCGGGGCAGCTGTCATCGCGTGGTGTTATTGTATCGCGGCCGAGCGCCAACCGCTGGAATCGGTCGCACGGCCGCTTGCCTTTGTGGAGTAGAATGAAATGAATCAGGACTTGAGCGATCGGGATTTGGACGATCAGGATTTGGCAGATAAAGATTTGGCCGAGGTGCCATTGCAACAAGACGGTCCATCGCCGGTAAAAAGGTCGCCGAACACGGTTCTGGCGCCCAACGAGCTTGCGCGGCGGTTGGACGAGTGTGCAATTTTGCTCGATATTGATGGGACGCTGCTCGACCTCGCGCCGACGCCGCGCGAGGTCTGGGTGCCGCCGGGGCTTGCTACAACACTCAGCGGCCTGCTGATGCGGACCTCGGGCGCCCTTGCGCTGGTCAGCGGGCGTTCGCTGAACGACATCGATCTGATTTTTGCGCCTGAGCAGTTTCCGGCCGTCGGAGGCCACGGCGCGGAAATGCGAATCTCGACGGATAGCGAAGCCGTCGCCACCCATGCGCCGCCAATGGACAAGGAGTTGAAGCGCCGGCTGGCGGCCATTGCCAGGCTCAGTCCGGGCATTCTGCTTGAAGACAAGGGTTATTCGCTGGCGCTTCACTACCGGCTGGCCCCGCATGCGGAGAAGGCGATTTACGAGGCGGTATCGCTGATCAGGGCCGATCTGCCCAACGCGCCAATCGAGGTGCTTCCTGGAAAATGCGTCTGCGAAATCAAGCATTCGGGCTTTAACAAGGCAACCGGCGTGCTCGAACTGATGACCCACGAACCTTTCAGGGGCCGCCGTCCGATTTTTATCGGCGACGATGTCACCGACGAAACGGTATTCGCCATCATGCCCGATCTTGACGGCCTGGCATTCTCGGTGGGCCGGCGCGCGCAAGGCGTGGCCGACCATTTCGATGAGCCCCGTGATGTGCGCGAATGGCTCGCGCGGCTGCTCGATAACGAAAAGGCCGCAGTCCGACCATGATGGTTCCATGACGGGTGCCGGATTCTCCCGGCGTCGGTGGAATCGAGGCGGTTTTGCGGGCGTCCGGATGTTCCGGCGAAAAATTCTTTTTGCGTTGACTCGCCGAGTTCCGCCCCCGCAGCGCCCGAATTTGGTTTGATTTCGTTGAAAGGGTGACCGGGAACCATATTGATGAATGGCTGTTAACTTGCGAGCATCAGGAGGGGAAGCAGTGAACCTCGTTGTCGTTTCAAACCGCGTGGCGCGCGGCAAGGCGAGTGAACCCATGACGGGGGGGTTGGCGGCTGCTTTGCTGCCGGTAGTGGAGAAATCCGGCGCGATTTGGGTGGGTTCCAGTGGCCGCGTTCGCGACGGCGCGCAGAAGGAACCGTTCGCCGAAATCGAAGCGCTGGGCGCAGGCGCGCTGGCGATGCTGGATCTGCCGGCCGCGCATTACGGCGGATATTACGAAGGTTTTGCAAATTCGGCATTGTGGCCGGCGCTACATTCGCGCACCGATCTGATCAGCGCCTCACAGGAAGATTATCTCTCCTATCGCGAAGTGAACGCCTTCATGGCGCGCGCACTGATGCGCTTCAAGAAGCCCGACACGGTATTCTGGGTTCAGGATTATCACTTTTTGGCGCTGGGGGCGGAGCTGCGCGATCTCGGCGTCACCCAGCCGACCGGGTTCTTCCTGCACACACCATGGCCGGCGCGCGCGATCATGGAAGGAGTTCCTCACCATCGCGAATTGGTCGAGGCGATGCTGGCCTATGACTTGATCGGATTCCAGACCGAGGACGATTGTGAGAATTTTCTCGGATATCTTTCAGCGGATCTTGGTCTGGCGATCGAACACGGGGTGGTAACGTCGCGTTACGGCACATCGCGCGTCGCGGTATTTCCGATCGGCATTGATCCCGAGAAATTCGCCCAGCAATCGGCCAAGGCCGTGTCCCATCCCGATGTGTCGCGGTTGCGGCGCAGCCTGAATGGCGAGAAGCTGGCGATCGGTGTCGATCGGCTGGACTATTCCAAGGGGCTAATCAACCGCATCACTGCATTCGACCGCATGTGGGCCATGCAGCCGGCGCTTGCGCGCACCGTCTCGCTGCTGCAGATCGCGAACCCGTCGCGGGGCGGGATCGAGGCCTATGGCAACCTGCAAAACGAACTCGCGAAGCTGGTGAGCGACGTCAACGGCCGCCATGGCGAAGTCGACTGGACCCCGATCCGCTATCTCAACAAGGGCTATGGCCAGTACGTGCTGGCGGGCCTCTATCGCACCGCTCAGGTCGGCGTGGTCACGCCGCTGCATGACGGCATGAATCTCGTTGCCAAGGAATATGTCGCGGCGCAAAACCCTGCCGATCCCGGTGTGCTGGTGTTATCGAAATTCGCCGGTGCTGCGAACGAGCTCGACACGGCGCTGCTGGTGAATCCGCACGATGTCGACGGCATGGCGCGGACCATCGCGATCGCGCTCTCGATGCCCTTGACCGAACGGCGCATGCGCTGGGAAGCGATGATGGTGAAACTTCGCGTCGGCACCATCCAGTGCTGGTTTGCCGACTTCGTTGAAGCGCTGCAGGAGACCCATCTCGACAAGGTTGCGTCAGAACCGCTGATCGCAGAAACGCCGACATTGTTTCCGCTTCGCTCGGTCAATGCCGACGCGCGGTATCATTAGTAACAATACGATACGCCATCGAGCACGGCACAGCGCGCCTTGAACGGCGAGCTTGGATTATCCATCGGCACAACGCCGTTTCCCTTCCCGACGAACACGCCGGGCCCGACGATC
>DATHHQ010000034.1:0-6089 GCA_035490095.1 Bradyrhizobium sp. | reverse complement strand
CGTGCTGTTCGCCATTCGCACCCGGATCGAGGAACGCGCGCTGATCGCGGGCCTGCCTGAATATGCCGACTACACCGCCCGGGTGCGCTATCGTCTGTTGCCCGGGCTGTGGTGAGGATCGAACGAACTCCCAAAATGGCTTATAGTGCCAACGACAGCCACTCACGGAGCGGACCGATGCCCAGTGTCAAGATCTATACCGGCGGCTGCCATTGCGGGCTGGTGCGTTTCGAATGCACCACCGATCTTGCCATGGTGACCTCCTGCAACTGCTCGATCTGCACCAAGAAGGGGCTGCATTTCGCATTCCTGGCGCCGAAGAGTTTTCAGCTGCGCGCCGGCGAGGACAATTTGAAGGAATATCTGTTCAACAAGCACGCGATCCGGCATCAGCTCTGCATCGATTGCGGCGTCGACGTGTTCGCGCGCGGCAGCAAGCCCGACGGCACCGAGGTGGTGGCGCTCAACGTCAGCTGCATCGACGGCATTGAACTTGCGAAGCTTGCGATGACGCCGATCGATGGAAGGAACAGGTGACCGCACCGCGGTCATTCCGGGGCGCGCGATGGCGCGAACCCGGAATCTCGAGATTCCGGGTCTGGTCCTTGCGGACCATCCCGGAATGACGAAAGTCAAATATCCAGCGCCTTGTAGCGGCGGAAGATGCCGTCCTCGTTGAAGGCGATGCGGCGGTCGCTGGCCAGATAGGGCTTGATATTCGGCCTGACGGCAACGCGGTCATGCAGATCGACCAGGCCGGGAATCCTGCGCTCGAAGGCTTTCATGCGCTTGGGAAATGCATAGCGCAGGCCTTCCACGATCTGGAATAACGAAAGATCCGCGTAAGTGAGCCTGCGGCCCGTAAGGTAGGAGCCGCCATTGTTTTTCAAAAGCCGCTCGAAATAGCCGAGATATTTTGGCACCCGCTGCTTCCAGAATTCATCGGTGCGTTTTTTTGCCGGCGCGCGCTGATCCTCGTAATACAGCGAGGGGCCGAGCGGATGATGGGTGTCGTGAACTTCCAGCACGAAATCCGCGACAGTGAGCTGCAATTGGTGCACCCACAGCCGTCCCGCCTCCGCCTTCGGCGCCAGACCATGGCGCGATCCGAGATAGAGCAGGATGTTGGCGGTCTGCCCGATCACGAGTTGGCCGGCTTTGAGAAACGGCGGGGCGAACGGCGGCATGCCGCCGCGCGCCTCCATCATTCCGGTCATTGCCGCCATGCCGCGATCGCTGCGCGCGACATCGGCATAATTTGCGCCGGCATCCTCCAGCGCGAGGCGGACATATTCGCCGCGGCCCTGAATGCTCGGCCAGTAGTAGAGTTCATACTTCATGAGCAAGTCCATCGTCAGTCATTGCGACTGTAGCAAAGCACGCCGGACTCGTCACTTGGACATGGGGGAATTCTTGGATTCCGGGGATCCGATGCGGAGCGTGTCAGCGGGCCGCGTGTTGCGCGGACCCGTTGGCACGCCCCCGGAATGACTTACGTCAGTTCGCCGCAAAACAATAAAGCAGGCCGTCGCCGCCGGTGCTCTTGAGGTCGGCCTGCGAGCAGCCGCCGTCCGGTCCGCGCGACGGATGCGAGCTGTTCCAGGATTTTGACGCGTCATCGTCGCGCAGTCCGATGCGGTCGGAATGGCCCACCATCGCCGAACCCTGCGTGCTGCTCGACCAGTTCTTGCAGGTGCGGTCGTCGCCGGCCGCGAACGCGGTGCCGTCTGGCTGTGATCCCGTCAGCACGTCATGGCGGTTCGGCGTGTCGCCACGGCCGTTGATGACATCGCCCTTCTCGCTCAACGCCGTCTGTTTTGTCAGGCCGTTGGCGCCGTGCAGCTCGGCGACATCCTTGGCGATGACGACGCCTTTCGAATTCTGCCACGGCCCCTTGCCGACGCGGTCACGCGCATTCATGGCTGGCTGACCATCAGCGGCCTGGGTCGAGAGATAAGCGCGCCAGGTCTTCGCGCCGGCGCCCGCGGCCTGCGCCAGTGTCTGGCAGTAATTGTCAGCGCCGGCGAGCCCGCCGAGGTTGCCGCCGTTGCCGATGCCGGTCGAGGTCAGGAAGAAGCTGGTGTTGGCCGACTGCGCCTGCGCGGGTTGAACCGCAACAAGCGCGAACGAGGCCGCCGTCGCGAAACAGGTGAAGAGCCTGGTGAAAGTAGGCATCGAATCCTCCAGTTGTTTTTGATCCGCCAGCCCGTTGATGGGCCAGACACTGCTTGACCTGACATCAACACGCAGCCGCGATCATTATTCCGGCTCCGCGACACCGAAATGAAGCGCTGAAGGCCCGACGGAAATGAAAAGGCGCCGCGGAGTGAACCGCGGCGCCGGTATCGTCAGGGTGTCGCAGACAGTCAGGTCTGCTGGATGGCCGAGAGTTCCCAATTGGATCCGCGCGGCCGCACGAAGGTCCACACCTCCGTCACCTCGGTTGGCGTGTCGCTGCCCGCGACCAGCTTGCCGCTGGTGCGCTCGAGGGTCTTGTCGACCAGCGAGAACCGCATCGCGACGCTGGCGTAGTCGGTATCGCCTTCGCGCCACGCTTCCGCCAGGTCGCCCTGCAGCAGCTTGACGTCGGAGACCTTGTTGATGTCGTTGCGGGCCTTGTTCTCCTCAAGGTCCTTGGTGAAATACGACACCATTTCAGGCGATGCCAGCGTGTGCAGTTTGGCGACATCCTCGTTCGACCACGCCGCCTGGATCTCGCTGAGCAAGCGCTCGAAGGCTTCGTAATCGGCGGGAACGATCTCAAGCGGCGCGCTGCCCGATCCCGATCCGAAACCGGTTCCGGTCCGGAAGCTCGATTGGGCGCCGGGGCCAACGGCGGCTCCGGGGGCCGCACCCGCATAGGCCGAGGCTGGCGCGTGCCGGCGCTGCCACCAGGCCATCGCCAGCCTGACCACGATGATGATCACACCGATCTGCAGGATCAGGCCGAAGATCGAGGACAATCCGCCGAGGCCCGAGAACATCCCGCCGCCGAACAGCATGCCGAGCAGGCCGGCGCCGAGGAAGCCCGCGGCGAGGCCGCCGAGCATGCCCATGCCGGGCCGGTTGAAGAAGCCGCCGCCAGCGGCCGCAGGCGCGCCCACCCCGGGGCTGCCCGGCTGGGTCATGGTGCGATTAAGCGGTTGCGCCGTACCAGGCGCGGTCGAAGTGCTCGGCGGCGCCGAAAACGTCCGCCCTCCCCGGGAACCCGAGCTGCCGCCACCGCCAATCCGGGCGTCGGCCGACGAGATCGCCAGCATCAACGGTAACGCCAACGATAAGACGACGGCAATCGCCTGGACAATGCCGCGTGTGCGATGCGTAAACTTCATGTTTGTTTCCTCAGTCCCCAGCAGGGGGAAGCGCCACTAACATGGGCAGCGCTGCCTAAAAGTGAAGCCAATATCGCGGAAAGCTGCTGCGGCCCTCGGTCGCGGGCATGCGTCAATTAGGCTGGTTTACCAGGTTTTCCGGGTCTCACGACGGGGTCATGGTTTCCTTCACCGCGGCCACCAATTGGCTGAGCGTGAACGGCTTCGGCAGGAACGCAAACTGCTGGTTCTCCGGCAGGCTCTTCTCGAAGGCGTCTTCGGCATAACCCGAGACGAAGATGATCTTGAGGTCCGGATTGCGGCCGCGCATCTCCTTGAGCAGGGTCGGACCATCCATTTCCGGCATCACCACGTCGGAAACCACGAGATCAACCGCACCGTTCTTCTCCTCCAGTGCTTCCATCGCCTCGATGCCGTTCGATGCCTCGATCACGCTGTAACCGCGCGAGCGCAAGCCGCGCGCGTTGAGCGAGCGCAGGCCTTCCTCGTCTTCGACCAGGAGGATCGTGCCCTGCCCGGTCAGATCCGTCCGGGGCTTGGCCTCGGCCGGCTCCTTGGCCGCGCCGTTGACGGCGGCGGAATGAACCTCCAGCTCCGGATGGTGTCGCGGCAGGAAGATGTGGAACGAGGTACCTTCGTTCGCCTCGGAATCCACATAGATGAAACCGCCGGTTTGTTTGACGATGCCATATACGGTCGACAGCCCGAGGCCGGTGCCCTTGCCGACCTCCTTGGTCGAGAAGAACGGCTCGAAGATCTTGTCGACGATGTCGGCCGGAATTCCCGTACCCGTGTCGGTGATGTCGATCCGCACATAATCCGCCGCCGGCATGCCCTTGTAGGCGAGATGCCCTGACTCCTCCGAGGTCACGTTGACGGTCCGCACCGTCAGCTTGCCGCCATCGGGCATCGCATCGCGGGCGTTGACGGCGAGATTGACGATCACCTGCTCGAATTGCGAGACGTCGACCTTCACCGGCCAGAGATCGCGGCCATGCACCAGATCGAGCTTGACCTTCTCGCCGATCAGGCGGCGCAGCAGCATGGTGAGATCGGACAGCGCGTCGCCGAGGTCGAGCACCTGCGGCCGCAGCGTCTGGCGGCGCGAGAACGCCAGCAGCTGACGTACCAGCGTCGCCGCACGGGTCGCGTTCTGCTTGATCTGCATGATATCCTGGAACGAGGGATCGGTCGGCTTGTGCGCGTTGAGCAGGAAGTCGTTCGCCATCATGATGGCGGAGAGCACGTTGTTGAAATCGTGCGCGATGCCGCCGGCAAGCTGGCCGACCATGTCCATCTTCTGCGACTGGTTGATCTGGTTCTCGAGCGCCCGCCGCTCGGTGGTTTCCAGCAAGTAAACGATGGCGGCCTCGGTCTCGCGCTCGCCTTCCTCGACCGCGGTAACGAAGAACTGTCCCCATCGCTCCTTGGCGCCATCGAGCATCGCCTCGACCGGCGGAATGTCGCCCTGCCCCTCCGCGGCCTGGTTGATGGCGGCGATCAGAAGGTGGCGATCGCGCGCGCTCACCGCCGCGAAGATCGACTTGCCGGCCGCACCGTCGGGGCTCAGGCTTTGCGCCAGCTTGGCGAAGCGCGCATTGGCGCGGACCACGGCACCCGAGCGGTCCACGGTCGCGATCGCCATCGGGGTGTGATCGAAGAAACGCATGAAGCGGACTTCGGCGGCGCGCTGCGGGTCGGGACGCTCGTCGCGCGCGCGGCTGATCACCAGCGTCCGCGACGCGCCGGGCACGCCGTCGGCGCCGAATGCCAGCTTGTGATAGAGCCGCACCGGCATGGTCTTGCCGCCGCGCATGCGCAGGTCGATGTCGAACACCTCGGTTTTGACTTCGCCGGGCACCGCCATGATCGACGTCAGTAGCGAAGCGCCGTCGCCGGACACGATGTCGGTCAGCTTCAGACCTCCCGACCCGATCTCGGCGAGATCGTGATCCAGCCAGTTCGCCAGCGTGGCATTGACGTAGACCAGGTCTCCGGCGGGATTGACCGAGAAGAACCCGCAAGGCGCATGATCGAGATATTCGATCGCGTGCTGCAATTCCTGGAACACGTCCTCCTGCCGTTCGCGGTCGCGGGTGATGTCCTCGATCGACCACACCGCGTACTTCGCCTGGCGCTTGCCCTGCCCGAGCGGCCGAACCCGCATCCGCAGCCAACGGCCCTGGACGCCATCGGCACCGGCAGCAATGCGGACTTCCTCCTGCTGCCGCTTGCCTTCGCGCGCCGCCTTGAGCAGGCGAAACACCGCTTCGGACACATCGGGATTGCCGATGAAGACCCGCTCCACCGGACGCGCGTCGAGCGAGGTCGGAGCTCCCGTGATCGCGAGATAGGCCGCATTGGAATAGACCACATGACCGCGGGAGTCGGTGACCACCAGCCCGTCATAGGCCAGATCGGCGATGCGGCCCGTGACCGGGTCGTCGGCGGCACGATCGGCGAAACGGATGATTCCCGCAGCGTATGCGAACAGGCTGAACAGCCCGACCATCGCCAGCGTTGCCAGCAGGCCGAGGATGTAGGGCTGGGCCTGCGCACGGCCGATGGTCATCAAGGCGATCGCCACGGCGACGATCCCGCCGGCGACCAGCAGCACCAGAACGATGCTGCCGCTCCGCCGCGCCGGCTCGTGGGCGGTGATCGGCTCTCGCGACGGATCGTTGTCAGTATCGGCGGTCATCGGAAAAGGACGCAGCCTGTCGACATGAATGTGACGCGCTAACGCACGCATAACTC
>DATHHQ010000033.1:0-3087 GCA_035490095.1 Bradyrhizobium sp. | reverse complement strand
GCTCATACTTAGGTATTCAACGGATTCCGTAAGCTGCTCGAATCTGATCTGGTCAACCCCGCGGGGGCGTCATGGCTGCTGGAGGACGATATGCCCGCAATCAACCATGGTCAAATTTCATCTCGGGGAAGTGTCCTTGGATAGCCTCCCCATTTGCCCCGCAACGAAGATCTGCTCGCCTTCATGGACGAACTTGGGCCCGTTGTCTCCCTGGCGCACTGGCAGCGGGCGGATTGCTGCGACAGGGTCGTCGCCAATGGGGCCATTGGCTGGGTTCTGTCCGGAATCGTGCGGAAGTCCCTCATTCTCGAAAGTGGCCAGCGGCGTATCGTCGACCTGATGATGCCGGGCGACTTCTTCGGTCTGAGGATGGATGATGCCCGGCTCTTCTGCTTCGAGGCATCGACGGATGAAACGCTGACGGCAAGAATCACCCGGCGTGATTTCAATGCGCTCGCCGCGATGCAGCCGTCGCTCTATCAGTTCTTCCATGAGCGCGCCTGTCAAACCATCGCCCGCCTTGAAAATCACATTCTGATTCAGGGCCGCACAACCTCGACACAGAAGATCGCGTGTTATCTCCTGTCGATGTCCAGACGTCTGTCGGAACAGCAAGGTAGCTCGGTCGTCCTGCCGATGTCGCGCTACGACATTGCCGATCACGTCGGGATTGCCGTCGAGACGGTCAGTCGCGCCATTACCGAACTGCGCCGTCAGGGCGTTATCGAACTCGAAACCCCACGGTGCTTGCTTGTCCATGCGTCGCACCGAAGTGCTGCCGACGGCGTGCCGAACAGGCGCTGACGGCGCTTCCGGATCGGCAGCATGTGAGGCTGAAGCATTGTGAGGCTGACGGGCCCACGCCCCAATCGCCGCCTGCTCGAGCGGTGCAGGCGGCGACGAAGTGTTTCCTCCAATGGCAGCGCGGTGCGGCTATCGCTGCCCAGCCCGGACTCCTTGGGCCACGCGGACCCACGGCAGGCCCCGGCCATGGACGGGCCCGCCACGGATCATTGCGTCATGGACTGATGGTGATCAGGTTCTCGACGCGCGAGACGCCGGGCACCTGCCAGGCGACCCGCTCGGCCTCCTGGCGCTCTGCCCAGGATCGAACGGAGCCGCGCAGCGTCACGGCACCGCCATCGCTCTCGACGGTTATGCGGTTGGCATCGAGCTCGGCACTGCGGCGAAAGGACTCCTCGATCTTGCGTCGGACCTCCACCGGCGGGACGCGCGGGCTGACCTGGACGAGGTTGGTGACTCCCTTGACCCCGCGCACCCGCCGAACGGCACGTTCCGCCCGCTCCTTCGCGTAGTTCCACTCGACCTGGCCCTCGAGCGTCAGCCAGCCATCGCGGGCGATGACGCGGATATGCTCGGAGGAATACGGCAGTTCGGACTGGACGGCGGAGACGGCGTCGCGGGCTATCTCCGGGTCCGGCCGCTGATTGAAGACAGGCAGGCGCACTTCGATGTCGTTGGCCACACCGGTTACGCCGTTGACACGCTTGGCGGTGCGTTCGGCCTCCCATCTCTGGCTGTAACTGCGGGTGAAGCCGCTCAGGGCGACGACGCCGCTTTTGACGGCGACGGCAATGTCGGTGGCGTCGAGGTCGGGATTCAATCGAAGTTCTTCCTCAACGTCGCGTTTGATGTCGATGTCGGATTTCATGGCTGGGCTCCTCGCGTCATTTCTCCGGGATCGCTGCCGGTCCGCATCAGCGGTTTGTCGGCACGCGCCTGCACCATGACGGGCCGCCTGTCAGTTCGCCCTGACGACTGTCAATTTCGAGGGCGTTGCCGTTCGTGCGCCGACGAATCCGTCGACGCATCTGCCCTTCACGCTCGCCGGACGGCCAACCGACGGATTCGCAGGTTGACGGTTGTCAAGGTAGCCGGCCTGCAAACGGGTATTGAATGGTATTGAGTAGCACCGTGACGCGCCAGCAACGGAGGCGGACATGCCCAAGGTGATCGGCATCGATCTGGGAACGACCAATTCCTGTGTCGCCGTAATGGAAGGCAGACAGGCAAAGGTGATCGAAAACGCCGAGGGCGCGCGGACGACGCCTTCCATGGTGGCGTTCGGCAAGGGCGGCGAGGTCCTGGTCGGCCAGGCGGCGAAGCGCCAGGCCGTGACCAACCCGGAGAACACCATCTTCGCCATCAAGCGCCTGATCGGCCGTCGCTTCGACGACCCCATCGTCGAGAAGGACAAGGCGCTTGTCTCCTACAAGATCGTGCGCGGCGACAACGGCGACGCCTGGGTCGAGGCCAACGGCAAGAAATATTCGCCCTCGCAGATCTCCGCCTTCATCCTGCAGAAGATGAAGGAGACGGTGGAGCGCCATCTCGGCGAGAAGGTCGAGCAGGCCGTCATCACCGTGCCGGCCTATTTCAACGATGCCCAGCGTCAGGCGACCAAGGACGCCGGCAAGATCGCCGGCCTCGAGGTCCTGCGCATCATCAACGAACCGACGGCGGCAGCCCTCGCCTACGGTCTCGACAAGAAAAAGGCCGGCAAGATCGCTGTCTACGATCTCGGCGGCGGCACCTTCGACATCTCGGTCCTCGACATCGGCGACGGCGTCTTCGAGGTCAAGGCGACCAACGGCGACACTTTCCTGGGTGGCGAGGATTTCGACAAACGAATCATGGATTTCCTCGCCGACGAGTTCAAGAAAGAGCAGGGCATCGACCTGCGCAACGACCGCCTGGCGCTGCAGCGTCTGCGCGAGGCCTCCGAGAAGGCCAAGATCGAGCTCTCCTCGACCAAGGAAACCAGCATCAACCTGCCCTTCATCACGGCCGACCAGAACGGGCCCAAGCATCTCGACATCAGGCTGTCGCGCGCCAAGTTCGAGACGCTGGTCGACGACCTCGTGCAGCGCACGATCGGGCCGTGCATGGCGGCGTTCAAGGATGCCGGCATCGAGGCCAAGAAGATCGACGAGGTGGTGCTGGTCGGCGGCATGACGCGCATGCCCAAGGTGCAGGAGATCGTGAAGACCTTCTTCGGCAAGGAGCCGCACCAGGGCGTCAATCCGGACGAGGTCGTCGCCATCGGCGCCGCCATCCAGGCCGGCG
>DATHHQ010000032.1:0-4279 GCA_035490095.1 Bradyrhizobium sp. | reverse complement strand
GAGGCGATATTGACGATATTGCCTTCCTGCTTTCGCGCGATCATTCGCCGCGCCATTTCGGTCGCGGCGAAATACGCGCCCTTGAGATTGGCGTTGATGACGGCGTCCCAGTCCGCCTCGGTCTGGTCCACCGCAAGCTTTTCAACCGCGATGCCGGCATTGTTGATGAGTACGCTGATCGGACCAAGTGCTGCTTCCGCGCTGTCGATCGCTGTTCCGATCGAGGCCAGGTCGGTCACGTCCATCTGCACCGCGACGGCGCGGCCACCCTGCCCTGTTATCTCATCTTCGAGACTTTTCAGTTTGGCGGTCTGGCGTGCCGCCAACACGACCGCGGCGCCATGCGCCGACAAGACCCGCGCGAATTGCCGGCCCAGCCCCTGCGAGGCGCCGGTGACGAGAATGATTTCTTTACTGACGTCGAATATGTCAGGCATGGCTGGTTCGGTTCCCCAAGATTCGGTTCTCCAAGCGTAGCGTGCGTATCATTGATACAGACGATTTTCGGGATCGCAAACCCGATTCCTCGACCACGCCGGCCCCTCAAAACAGGCCTGGAATTGTCGCCCATGAACAGTTTCGATGCGGTGGTCTATCTCGGACTGGTTGTCGCTGTCGTCACCGGCTTCAACGCCGGCTTGCTGCGCAGCGCGGTCACGATCCTGGCCTATCTGATCGCGATGCCGATCGCGGTCTGGATCATGTCGCTGATTTCCCCTCAGATCGACGGCAAGCTCGACTCGCCGTGGGCGCAGCATTCGCTGCTGTTCTTCGGAATTTTTCTGATCGCCGGCATGGTGCTGGGAAAGCTGATGCGCATGGCGCTCGACGAAACCATCGGGTCGGAGGCCGGTATCGGGGATCGCCTCGCCGGCGCGGCACTCGGCGCGGTGCGCGTCGGACTTGTCGCGACCACGCTGGTTTTGATTTTCGATCAGCTGGTGCCATCGGATCGCCAGCCGGCGTTCCTGACCGGCTCGCAGCTGCGGCCGCTATTGTCAGAGGCCGGGCAAATGGGCTTTAAGTCGCTGCCGCCGGACGTGGCCGCCTATGTGGACCGGATCAAGAAAGATCGGCGGATTTGAGCCGAAGTCCCTGAGAAGATTGTTCCTGATATGCATTTCGGCGGTGTGCGGTCTCTTATCAGGGACATCAGGGTTGGCTACACTAGCCGCATCGGACTTCAAGAAATCGTTGGATACAAGGGAGTGAGACAGTGGATCTTGGGATCAAAGGCCGCCGCGCATTGGTATGTGCATCCAGCAAGGGATTGGGACGCGCCTGCGCGATGGCGCTGGCCGCCGAAGGCGTGCATGTCACGTTGACAGCGCGCGGCGCCGAGGCGCTGGCGAAGACCGCCGCCGAAATACGCAAGGCAAGTCCCGGTGTCACGGTGACGGAAGTCGCCGGCGACATCACCACCCCCGATGGCCGCGCGGCCGCGCTGAAGGCGTGCCCGGACCCGGATATCCTGATCAACAATGCCGGCGGGCCCCCGCCGGGCGATTTCCGCAACTGGACCCGCGACGACTGGATCAAGGCGATCGACGCCAACATGCTGACGCCGATCGAACTGATCAAGGCGACGGTGGACGGCATGATGGCGCGCAAGTTCGGCCGCATTGTCAACATCACCTCCGCCGCGGTAAAAGCGCCGATCGAGGTGCTTGGATTGTCCAACGGCGCCCGCGCCGGTCTCACGGGATTCGTCGCGGGCATTGCGCGCAAGACCGTGATCAATAACGTCACCATCAATGGCCTGTTGCCGGGACCTTTCGATACCGACCGCCTGCGCGGCCCGGTCGCGAAGATTGACGCCGAGAAGCGCGGCATCACGGTCGACCAGTTGCTGGCCGAGCGCGCCAAGCTCAATCCGGCCGGACGCTTCGGCGATCCCGAGGAATTCGGCCAGGCTTGCGCGTTTCTCTGCGGCGCCAAGGCAGGCTACATCACCGGGCAGAACATCCTGCTCGATGGCGGCGCATTTCCGGGCACGCTGTGAATGAAGGCCGTTTGGTATGAGCGAATCGGTGCCGCGCCCGATGTGCTGACCTTTGGCGACGTGCCGACGCCGATGGCCGGTCCGGGCGAAGTCCGGGTCCGGCTGGAGGCCTCGGGGTCAATCCCGCCGATGTCGGCCGCCGCGCCGGCAGCTATCGCGCGTTGGAATTTTCCCGCGTGATACCCAACAGCGATGGCGCTGGAATTATCGATCAGCTCGGTGACGGCGTCACGCGGCTCAGCGTGGGCCAGCGGGTCTGGCTCTTTAACGGCCAGCGCAACGGCCGCGCCTTCGGTACCGCGGCCGAATATATAGCGCTGGCCGAGCATCTGGTGACGCCGCTAGCCGACAATGTGTCGTTCGCGGCCGGTGCCACGCTCGGCATTCCCTGCATGACAGCGTGGAGCTGCCTGTTCGGCGATGGACCGATCGTGGGCCAGACGGTGCTGGTCACCGGCGGCGCGGGCGCGGTCGGCCACTATGCCGTGCAGCTGGCAAAATGGGGCGGCGCGCGCGTGATCGCCACCGTCAGCTCGTCATTCAAGGCCGAGCAGGCCCGCCTCGGCGGCGCCGATCTGGTGATCGACTACAGGACCGAGGACGTCATCGCGAAGGCCATGGCGTTCACCGAGCAGCACGGCGTCAACCGTGTCGTCGATGTCGACTTCGGCGGCAACATCGCAACCACCCTGAAGATGATGGCGATGAATTCGACCATTGCGGTCTACGCCACCAACGGCAATCGCAGCCCGGTGGTTCCGATGCGCGAGTTGATGGAGCGATGTGTCGCGCTGCGCGCGCTGGTGCTGTTCGCGCTGCCGCCGCCATTGCTCGCAGCAGCCCAGGCCGATATCTCGAAATGGCTTGCCGGGGGAACGCGCATCCACAACATCGCCGCGCAGTTTCCGCTGTCGGAGACGGCGCAAGCTCACCTCGCGGTGGAAAAAGGCAACAAGCTCGGCACCGTCATTGTCGATTGCGCGCGCTGACGGATCACACCGGCGCAAGAAACCGAAGACGCAACGAAGACGTAAGGGGAACGCCAGATGCACTGGAATGTGGGCAAGGTCAAAATCACGAAAATCGTCGAATTGGAGACGACCGGCAGCACCCGATTTATCTTACCCTTGGCCACCAATGAAGAAATCCAGAAATTGCCCTGGCTCATTCCAAACTTCGCCACGGACGAAGGCCGTCTCAAAATGTCGATCCACTCGCTGATGGTGGAAACGCCCTCGCGCCGGATCGTGATCGATACCGGGCTTGGCAACGACAAGGAAGGCCGCAAGGTTCCGACCTGGAATAGCCGGAAAGATCCGTTCCTCGAGACCATGACGTCCGCAGGCTTTGCGCCCGACAGCATCGACACTGTGCTGTGTACCCATCTGCATGTCGATCACGTCGGCTGGAACACCAAACTCGCCGGCGGCAAATGGGTGCCGACCTTCGCCAATGCGCGCTACGTGTTCGGCAAGACCGAATATGAGCACTGGCGCGACCACAGCGACGAGCCCGACAAGGTGGCGGTATTCAATGACTCGGTGAAGCCGATCATCGACGCCGGCAAGGCCGAACTCATCGCCAGCGATGCCAGGCTCTGCGACGAAATCACCCTGATTCCGACACCCGGCCACAGCCCGGGCCACATGAGCATTCACATCCAATCGGACGGCGAACAGGGCCTGCTTACCGGCGATGTCGCCCATCATCCCTGCCAGATGGCGCATCTCGACTGGTCATCGACCGCCGATTCCGATCCCGTCCAGTCGGCCGCGATGCGGCGCGAATTGTTCTCGCGGTTTGCCGACACACCGACGCTGGTGATCGGCGGACATTTCAACGCCGGCCACATCAGGCGCGACGGCGACGCCTTCAAATTCATCGTTTAGAACATGGACCCGAACACACACTTCCTCATGGTGAGGAGCGCGTCTTCGCGTGGCTCGAACCATCAGATATAATCCTGCCCCCATCCTTCGAGACGCGGCCGGCGGCCGCTCCTCCAGCAATAACGGCAAAGCCGTTATGCGGGGATGCGGGACCCTGCAATGCAGCGCGCAGTCAGCAGTTGAATTTCGTCCCGCACTGTTCCATGAAGCATCGAAGCTGAGAAAACCGCCAAGGGAGAGATCGACATGAAGCTTGTTCGTTACGGTGCGATCGGCCAGGAAAAGCCCGGCCTGATCGATAAATCGGGTCAACTGCGCGATCTGTCGGATCATGTGAAGGACCTCAATGGCGAGGCCTATGCGCCGGCCTCGCTGGCCAAGCTCGCCG
>DATHHQ010000031.1:0-4861 GCA_035490095.1 Bradyrhizobium sp. | reverse complement strand
CCGATCATGATGTCGCCGTCGGTGATATCCTCCAGCCCCGCGATCATCCGCAACGTGGTCGACTTTCCGCAACCCGACGGCCCCACCAGCACGACGAACTCATGGTCGGCGATGTCGAGATCGATGCCGCGCACCGCCTCGACGTCGTCGTAACGCTTGATAACCTTACGCAACGTCACGTCAGCCATGAGGTTCAACCCTTTGTCGCGCCGGCGGTGAGCCCGGCGATGTAATAGTCCATCAGGAACGCGTAGATGATCAGCGGAGGTGCTGCGCCGAGCAGGGCGCCGGTCATGATCTGTCCCCAGTTGAAGACGTCACCCTTGATCAGGCTGGTGATGATGCCGACCGGCAGCACCAGCTGGTCGGTCGACGTCGTGAACACCAGCGGATAGAGGAACTGCGCCCAGGAGACCGTGAAGGCGAAGATGGTGGCGGCGATGATCCCCGGCATGGCGACCGGGATAAAGATGCGCGTCAACGTCTGGAACCATGACGCGCCGTCGATGATGGCGGCCTCGTCGAGTTCCTTGGGGATCGACGCGAAATATCCGATCATGATCCAGGTGCAGAACGGCACCGTCAGCGTCGGATACACAATCAGCAGCACGTACCAGCGATTGATCAGCTGGATGCCGGTCCAGTCGCCAAACACCGCGAACATCTTGAACAGGGGAAGAAACAGCAGCGTGTCGGGGATGAGGTAGGTCAGGAACACGCCGGTCGCGAGTGTCGCAGAACCCCAGAACCGCATCCGCGCCAGGGCAAAAGCCGCGGGCACGCTGATCAGCATGGTGATCGTCACCACGAAGATCGAAACAAACGCGGAGTTCCGGAAGAACGTCAGAAACTGGTTGGATGTCAGCAATCCGATGTAATTCTCCGAGGTCGGATGGAACACCCACCACGGATTGGTCGCCGCCGAAATCTCGGCGCTGGTCTTGAGCGACGTGATCAGCATGTAGAGCGGCGGTACCAGCGAGAAGATCGCGAACAGCGTGAGGAAAAAGTACGACCATCTAAGCGCCCAGGTGCGGTCGCGGCTCATGCTGCCGTATTTGACGGTGCGGGACGGTGCGGCCTTGTCGATCACCACGGTGCTGGCCATCAGGCTTCATTCCCGCGTTTGTTGATGTCGCGCAGGATGAAGATCGCCGCGACCGCGAGTATCGGGAACATGAACAGCGAGACGCTGGCGCCGAGCGGAATATCGCTGCCTTCGATGCCCACCCTGAAAGCCCAGGTCGCAAAAATGTGGGTGTGGTCGAGCGGACCTCCGGCGGTCAGGATGCGCACGATATCGAAATTCGCGAATGTGACGATGAGAGAGAACAGGGTCGTAATCGCGATGATGTTGCGCATCATCGGCAACGTCACGTACCAGATGCGCTGCCACCAGTTGGCGCCGTCGATGGCCGCGGCCTCATAAAGCTGCTCGGGCACCGATTTCAGCGCCGCCAGATACATGATCATGAAGAACGGGGCGCCATACCAGATGTTGACCAGAATGACCGAGAAGCGGGCCCAGTCGGGGTCGCCGGTCCAGGAAATCGGCCCGATGCCGAAAAATGAAAGGGTGTAGTTGAAGGCGCTGTAGGACGGGTCGAACAGCCACAACCATGCCAACGTGCTCATCGCCGGCGGGATCACCCACGGCACCAGCAGCATTCCACGCCATTTGCGTTGCCCTTTGGCCGGAATGTTGTGGACGAAGTGCGCGACGATAAAGCCGATCAGCGCCTTGAAGACCACGGCGGTGATGGCGAAAATGCACGACTGCTTCACCACCAACCAAAACGTTTCGCGCTTGAACAGGAACTCAAAATTGCCGAGACCGACGAAACGCTGCATCGACTTGTTCAGTGTTGCCAAATGCAGGGAATAGAAGGCTGGATAAATAACCAGAATTGCGATGAGAAGGATCAGCGGCAGCGTCATGAGAAAGGCTGCGGTCGATTTCCGCTTCATCGCGCTCCGTAAACTGGCACGCTTGCGTGCGCCTCCGGTACTGGCAACGCGGTTCGGCTGAAATGCGACATCAACCATGATGCATCTTCCTCGCCAATTTCGTTTCAGAGGTCTGGATTCGGATATACCTACGAGGAGCCGGCGTTACGCCGGCGCCTGATCGTGTCGCCGCAGCAGCGGCATTGCGGATGCTCGCTGCAATGGCCTCGCAAACCGGACTGCGCGCCATTGCAGCGAAATCTCCCTCAGCTCCGCATGTAGCCTTCACACTCGCCTTCCGCCCAGGCCAGCGTCTTTTCCATCGCTTCGCCCTGATGGTATCTCAGGCATATCTTCGTCAGGATGGCCTGCGTATAGATCTGTTGGGCGACCTTCGGTGGCGCCGGCGACGCGGCGATCGACAGCGTTTGATGCTTGTACGGATTCGGATAGTGGTAGAGCGTCCCCTTGGGCGGGCCTTCTTCCGCCCAGGTCTTCAGGGTGGTCAGCTTCTCGAATGACGGCAAGTCGTAGCCGCCGCTGGCTGCCACAAGTTTCTCAACCGAAGCCGGTTGCGACAGATGGACCAGCAGGCTCTTGGCAGCTTCCTTGTTCTTGGAGAAATTCCAGATACTCCAGAAGTACGGAAGGAACGGAGCAAACCTGCCTTTGGGTCCTGCAGGGAAGCCGTGCGTCCAGCATTGCGCGGCAATATCAGGTGCGTCGCGCCTGGCGACGGCCCATGCGCTGGGCGGGTTCATGATCAGCGCGCCCTTGCCGGAAATTAGCCATTTGTTGTTGTTGGCGTCGTCCCAAGCCGCTACATCCGGCGGCAGGAATGGGATCAACTTCTTGTAGAATTCGAGAGATTGCCGGACCGCGTCGGTCTTGACCGTAATGTTGCCCTTGGCGTCGACGAGCTGAGCGCCAAACGACTGGAAAATCGCGCCAGCGGTATCGACCGAGTCGGTTGTCTCACCTAGGCCGATGCCGAAGGGAAAGCCGCCCTTGTGGCAGGCCTCTGCCGCCTTCAGGAACGTATCCATGGTCCAGTTGTCGGCTTTGGGCGGGCTGCCTGCCGGATATATCTCCTGCACGTCGATGCCGGCGTATTTTTTCATCAGGTCGATGCGGGTGCAGGGGCCCTTGATCTGACTGCCGATCGTGGCTGGCACGCCAAGCCATTTATCGCCAGCCTTGCCGAGATACTGCACCGTGCCGTTCACCTCGCCATTCAGTTTGATCAGCGGCTCCATGATGTCGTTCACAGGCTCGAGCAGATCAGCCTGTGCATGCGGCCACCATGTCGGCATCGCGAGGATGTCATGGCCGGACTTCGCCTGGCCTTCTGCAGCGATTTTCAGCTGGATCCCGTTGCCCTGGCTTGAGATGTAGTCGATCGAAACTTCGACCTTCTCCTTGGCGGCCCACTCATTGACGAGAGCCGCGGAGGCCTTGTTGGCGTCGGGTACCCAGTGATCCCAGAAGCCCATGGTAAGCTTGCCGGCCGCGTGCGCCCCTCGAATATAAGGCGCCGTGATCAGCGCTGCAGATGATAGCGCGGTAGCAGCAACGAATTGTCGTCGAGACAGCTTTCTCCGTGACATCGCGTTCCTCCCTGGTGAGCCAATATGTTGCTTTTGTTTTTAGCCTCCGTCGGACATCACGCTCAAAACGGAATTGCGTGGCTCGGAGATTTTGTTTTGAAGATCAGAGCAGAATTGATGCCGTCTGTCGAGAAATCCGGGAGGCCAAGTTTCTAGAACTAACGTTGTGGGGGCATGCGAGGCAGTCCCTTGGTTACGAGGCTTCATCAGGCTCCGCGAAAGATATTGCGCTGCACACATCGATCCGCGGGGATTGGCGGACGGCTGCGCAATAGCGCCGCAGGTTCCGCCGCAACCAACCTAAGTCGATCATGCGTCGAGCTTTTCTTTATCCGGGTAATGCCGCGCGGCAGGTAGACTAGCTCAGCGCGAAAACGATAATGTGCCGACTCGGCAGCAGCCGTGCCGCCGCCAGAACTGTTTTTCCCGATCGACCATGGAGACCAAAGAATGATCAGCCCGACACCGATGGCGCGCGCCCGGTTGAGATTGCGCTTGGCGCTTTGGGCAGCTGTCGTGATGCTTTTCTATGTGCCCGCGGCAGTGGATGCGCAGGGGCTGGTTCAAGGCGTTCAGCAAGGAGCCAACGCGGGCAACAAGGCAGCCGGACCGGTTGGCGGCGTGTTGGGAGGCGCGATCGGCGGCGTCGTCGGTGTATTCACCGGCGTGCTTGGCGTCGGGAAAAACGAGCAATCGCCCCCGGCGAGCGCGCCGAAACAGGCCGGTTCAGCGAAGAGCGCCAAAGCGGCCAAAGCCGGCAAGGGAAGCAAGCAAGCGGTGCTCACCCAGGAAGGCGCGCCGCAGCTGAGCGCCGAACAGATCGTGGCGAACAGCGATTCCAATATCGATCGGATCAAGGCCGAATTGAAACTCACGCCCGAGCAGGAAAAGCATTGGACCGGCTTCAACAGCGCAATGCATTACCTCGGCCATAACGGTGCCGATCGTCTCAACTTGCGAGTTGCCCGTGCAAAGCGTGATCCACCGGACGATATCATTGAGCAGATGCGCAACGAAGCGCAGTTTCTCAATGATCGGGCGGTGGATCAGCGCAACGTCGCCGACGCGGCCGAACCACTATTCGCAAGCCTCGACGATAAACAAAAAGCGATCTTCATCGAGGAAATGGTGCGCTTGAGTCACGAGCGCGGGCTCGACTAGAGCGAGATGACTTTTCTTCGAATCGTCATCCCGCTCTATCTTTTTGTTTGAGCATGATCTCCGGGCAAACGCTTCGCGTTTGTCCCGAGGGAAAACCGGTATCCACCCTCGGATCAAGTCCGAGGGCATGCTTTTCCGGATCATGC
>DATHHQ010000030.1:0-5227 GCA_035490095.1 Bradyrhizobium sp. | reverse complement strand
CTCGCGTAAATAGGGGGTCGCCATATCGATGCGTCCTCGATTCATGCCGGTGACGAAGTCGCTGCCGCTGGCCAGGATCACGATCGTGGGCCTGTTCTTCAGCAGCGGAAAGTAACCCAGCGCCGGATCGAAGCGGAAGGTGAGCCCAGGCTGAACGATCAGATCGAACCATTGCTTCAGTTTGTACGGAATGCCGAAATTCCACATCGGTGTGGAAATCAGCACCCGGTCGGCAAGCGCGAACCGCATCGCCATTCGTTCGAGCACGGCGAAAGCCTCACGCTGGGCGGCGCTGAATTCCCGCCCGCTCTGGCGCGCATATTTGGCTTCCAGCGCGTCGCCGTCGAACTCGGGCAGGGTTTCGCGCCAGATGTCCATCACGTCGATGTCCCAGTTCGGCCGCACCTCTTGAAATCGGGTCACGAACGCTTCCGCACCGGCCGAGGATTCGGAGGCCGCGCGCGGCGAACAACGCAGGTGGAACAGTTTAGGCACGCCTTCCAGCCTTCCTTAACGCCGCTCCAGACACTTACCCGATCGCTTTGATCACCGCGTCCGCGTTGGTGACGATGGCGACGTTCTGCATCGCGAAGTTGATCGATGCGTGGTGCCACTCGGCGTTCATGGTCGAACAGCAATCCTCGGGCACGATCATGAAATAGCCCTTGTCGGCTCCGGTGCGCGCGGTGTGTTCGATCGACATGTTGGTCCAGGCACCGGTATCGATCAGCATGTCGCGGCCGGTCGCCTTCAGGATCGTTTCCAGCCGGCTGCCTTCCCACGCGCTCATGCGCATCTTCTCGACGATGAAGTCGCCCGGACGGGGCTCCAGCCCCGCTACCGGCGCCGCGCCCCAGGAGCCGCGCACCATCGCCTTGGAATCGACCAGTCCCTCGAACAACGGTGCGTTCAGCGTCAGGCCGGGCGCGCCGGGTTCAACGATGAACCAGACGTGGATCACGACGACGCCCCGTGCACGCGCCGCATCGGCGAGCCGGCGGACGTTGTCGACGACGTGCTGCGCGCGCGCGTGGGCCGGCGCGCCCGACTCTGCGAATGCGCCGCCCTCCATGATGACGTCGTTCTGCAGATCCTGGATGATCAGCGCGCAACGCTTCGGATCGAGCTGCAGGCCATCACCCACGACGATCGGTGCGGACGCGGAAGGCGCCGTGGCGCCCACACCTGCCTTGGCGGTCATGTAAGGCTCGGCGCGCGGGCCGACCTTGGTGGTGACCGTGTAGACCGAGTGCGTCGCGGTCATGAACAGCGTACGGAAGTCCGCGCCGCCCCAGCTCAGATTGGCGACCAGTTCGGGCACGCGAACCTTGCCCAAGAGATCGCCGTTCATCGCATAGACCCACACGCCGCCCGGCGCCGTCACCCAGATGTTCCCAAGCTGATCGCATTTCATGCCATCAGGGACGCCAGGCTCGAGCTCGGAGCGGATCCCGTTGGCGAAGATTCGGGCGTTGGAAAGCGAACCGTCAGCTTCGACGTCGAAGACGCGAATCAGCGTCTGTACGGTGTCGTTGACATAGAGTCGCTTTTCGTCCGGCGAGAAGCAGAGGCCATTTGGCTGGTCGAACATATAGCGCTCGACCAGCAACTGTGGCGCGCCGCCGCCGCCGGGAGGCACGCGATAGACACCCTGAAAGCCGAGCTGCCGCGGCCGCTCGACACCGTAGACCGGCATGCGGCCGTACCAGGGGTCGGAGAAATAGATCGCGCCGCTCGAATGTACGCAGACGTCGTTCGGGCTGTTGAGTTCCTGTTTCTCGAAGTGTGATGCAAGGACTTCGCGACGGCCGTCGGGGCGTTCGCGGATCAGCGATGACGTCGCGTGCTCGCAGACGATCAAGTTGAGGTCGGCGTCATAGGTCATGCCATTGCATTTGTTCGAAGGGTGCTTGACCTCGACGACGCCGCGCGTGGCGTCCCAGCGACGGCGAATGTCGGCGGGCATGTCCGAAAAAAGAAGGTAGCGACCGACCGGATGCCATATCGGCCCCTCGGTGAAGGTGAAGCCGGTGCCGAGCTGACCGACGGGCGCATAGGGATCGATCAGGTCTTCGAATTCGGGGCGCAGCGTGGCATGGGTCATGGGTGATCCCTTTGTCCGGCTCAGGCCGGGAACCAGTTGCGCCTGGGCAGCGACTGAACAACCGGGCCCGGCACCTGATCCTGCAGCCGCCCGACGACATCTCCGCCTTCGATCTTGCACGGCCGGTCGTGCACCGGCAGCAGAAAGCGCGAGCTGTTGACGAGCTTCTTGATGGCGGCTTTCTCCGCGCGTTTCGACGTGCCGTGGTTGCCGGTTGTGCGCGGTTCGGCGTCGTGGATCTCGCGAAAGGGATCCACGAGCTGGTCGTTGATGTCGTAGAGCACGTCGCCGCAGATCGTCGCGATTCCCTCGGCGGTGTGAACGTGCAAATTCATCGACCCTTCGGTGTGCGCATTCGCCGCCTCGCAATAGACCCCCGGCATCAGCTCAACAGGGCCGGTGATCTCGAGATCAAGGAATCGCAGCGCGCTCTTGGTGTGCAGCCGATCGATCAGATGCTTGATGTCGGGCGCCGGGTATTGCGGGTGCATCAGGCCGGAGACGGAATATTCGAGCTCCTTGCGGTTGAGGACGACCGTCGTGTTCATCGGAAACAGATCATCCTTGCCGGCGTGGTCGATGTGCAGGTGGGTGTGGCAAACGAAGCGGACGTCGCCCATGCGCACGCCGTGGCGCGCCAGCTGGTTCTCGATCATGTTCTCGTGGAACTGCAGGCCGCGCATGCCGAGCGTTTCCATGATCTGATTGGAACGGTAGCCAGTGTCGACGACGATCGGGTAGGGGCCCCCGACAATGAGAAAACCCAGCGTCAGCACACGGCGCGTGCGCCCACAGTCGCGACCGAGCACGAGGAAGCTCGATTCCAGTTCGATGTCGCCATAGTCAAGAATCTTGATTTCCAACGCCATGCTTGCCTCCCGTTCCCTTCGTTTGTTTTCCCTCGCGCAAGGCTAGGGCGCGAGACGATAGACCCGCATTGCTGTATCGTGCAGGATCGCGTCGCGATGGCGCGGGTTCGTTTTGACGGTGTCGAGATAGGCGTCGATAAGCTCGCCATAGCTGGTCCACAGCTTCTCGATCGGAAAGTTCGAACCGAACAGGCAGCGATCGGCCCCGAAGATCGCCACCGTCTCCGAAACGATAGCGGCGGTGTGCGCAGGGTCATTGCGATGGATGAACGTGCCCAGCCCGGAGAGCTTGCAGACGATGTTCGGACACGCCGCCAGCCGTACCATGCCGGCGCGCCAGGCCGCGCGACCGGCAGGGGTCAGGTCCTCCGGCATTCCGGCGTGTTGCAGCACGAACGTGACCTCCGGACAGGCTTCGGCCAGGCTGGCCGCGTCCGGCATCTGCGGCGCGAACACCTGCAGATCGAAGCTCCAGCCGTAGTCGGCGAGCCGCGCGATGTTGCAACGAAGCGTCGGGTCCGCGCACAGATCAGCGCGCGGGGCGAAGCGGTAGAGCGGGTTCTGGTGCCAGTGCAGCTGCATGCGTACGCCACGCACCAGCGGGTAGCGCTTGAGCCGGTCGAGCTGCGGGCGCACGTCGTCCGCGCCGAAATCCGCGTAGGCCACGATCGCATGCGGCCAGCCGGTTTCCTCGGAGGTGCGTTGCACCCAGGCCGTCTCCTCCTCGTACCGCGCCTTCGCCCAATTCGTCTGCACATAGACCGACTTGACGACGCCATTGCCCGCGAGGTCGTCGAGGTATTCGCGGACCGGATAGTCGCGACGGATCGGTTCGTAGAGACCGAAGATGCGCGGCTGCATCGGACCCGCCAGCCAGGGAAGATCGGCCTGGCGCCATATGTGATGATGCGCGTCGATGATGCCGATCACGCGGCTCTCCTTTGTCGCAGCGAAAGCACATGCGCAACTACAGCCGCGCTAGATCCGCCGTCGACCATGTCGTCGACGAAGCGGCGAATGGCGATCAGCGCCTCGGTCTGCGGCACGAAGCCGGAGCCGACCGCGAGCGGCGTCAGCCAGCTCAGGCGCCAGGCCCGCTGCGACAGTTTCGCGACCGCGTCGCGCAAGGCCGAGAGATCGCCACGCTCCAGCCCGTCGGACAGGATGACGACCGCGGCGCCGCGCGCGTAGCCGCCGAAGCGCGGCACGGCGAGAAAGGCCTGCAGCGCGTCGCCGATGCGGGTGCCGCCGTCCCAATCGCTCACCAGATGCGCGGCGGCCGCGAACGCCTGCTCGCGGCGCTTGAGCCGCAGCGGGCGCGTCAGGCGCGTCAGCCGCGTGCCAAAGGTGAAGACTTCGACATTCGGCGTCGCCTGCACCAGCGTATGCCCGAACCTGAGATTGTCCTCCGAGCGCGCTTTCATCGATCCCGAGACGTCGATCAGCAGCAGCATTTTGCGCGGCCGCGGGCGCCGCTTCAGCCGCCCGAGCCGCATCACCTCGCCGTCGGTGCGTACGGATTCGCGCAGGGTTCGTCGGAGGTCCGCCCAAGGTCCGCGCCGCGCGCGCATGCGGCGATGGCCGCGCCGGCGCGGCAGCCGCGTCGGGGCTTCCCGCGCGAGCCGGCGCAGCGCGTCGCTCGGCCCGCTCGGGCCGAACCGGCGCTCAGCCAGTGCTTCGGCGCGCACCGCCATTTCGCCGGACTCGTTGGCGTCGTCGGCGAGCGGCGGCTCCTCGTCGCCGCGTCCCTCTTCCTGCAGACGTACTACCTCTTCGTCCTCGCCTTCGGCGCCGGGCACCTCTTCCCCGCCAAGGAAGTGGATTCGGAACAACATGTCGTAGGTCGCGCGCCGCTCGGGGGGAGGGGCCAGAGTCGCCAGTCCCGCCTGCCTGATGTCGTCGGGACCGCGCGGACCAAGCAATTCGATCGCTTGCAGGAACGCCGTGGTTTGCTCCGGCGCGATTGCAAAACCGTTGGCACGCAACAGCGCCACGAACGAGACGAAGGCGCGCGCGGCGCGCGGCAGCTGTGGCGCTTCGCTCACGCCGCTGCCTCCGCGATCAGCGCGTCGAGCCGGCCGGCGATAAAGGCGAGGTCCTCCTCGTCCTTCAGCGCAACGCCGATCGAACGCTTGAACGCGTCCGGCCAGCGCGCGCCGCCCTTATTGAGTAACGTCGCCGCCTCCGCCCAATCGACGGCCTCGGCGACGCCGGGCGCCTTGCTCAGCGGCTCGCGCCTTAGTTTGCCGACGGC
>DATHHQ010000029.1:0-5719 GCA_035490095.1 Bradyrhizobium sp. | reverse complement strand
TACGCCGACGCCTCCGTGCTCGCACCGTTTTCGTATACCCAATTGCTGTGGGTCAGCATCCTCGGTTTCGTGATCTTCGGTGAAGTGCCTGACGTCTGGACCGTGACCGGCGCGGTATTCATCGTCGGCAGCGGTCTCTATACCGCGCACCGCGAGCGGGTGCGGCGGTCGCAGCTGTTGGCGCTGCCGTCCGAGCTGTCTCCCAACGCTTGATCCGGGCGACATCATCTCACGTCGACGTGACGCGAAAAACGCACGGCGTTCGGTTGGATTGCCATTGTCATGTCGTCGAATGACGCTCATCTCCCCCAAGCCGGGACCGCCATTGGAGATCGTGACATGCGCCTGCCAATCATTCCGCCCACAAACCTGAATGCCGAACAGAAACCGCTTTATGACGATATGCGGGAGGGGATCGCCAGGAATTTTCAGGGCTTCATCAATGTCCGGGACGACGGTGCGCTGCTCGGTCCGTGGAATCCGTGGATTCACGAACCGCAATTCGGCAAGCCGGTCTGGGAACTGACAAAGGCGATGGTGACGAAGCCGTCGCTGCCGCCGGCCGTGCGTGAGGTCGCCATTCTGGTGACGGGCGCGCATTTCCGCTCGGCCTATGAGCTTTATGCCCACGTCATCGTCGCGGAGCACCGGGGACTGTCCGACGAGAAGCTGGCGACCATCGTTGCCGGCCAGCGCCCGACGGACCTGTCACGGCCCGAGGCGGTCGCCTACGATTTTGCCTCTGCGCTGGTCGGCGGCGGCGTTCTGCCGGAACTGACCTATCGCGCGGCGGTCGAGCAGTTTGGCGCGCATGGGGCGGCGGAACTGTCCTATTTGGTCGGACTGTATTGTCTGGTGTCGGTGACCTTGAATACGTTCGACGTCCCGGTGCCAGAGTCCTGAGAACGCGACAGTCCTGAGAACGCGACGCCGGCCGGTCGCAGCCAAGGTTGCGCGGCGCACGTTACATGGGGCGAACCGGCGTGATATGAGAGCGGACAATAACGTACCGCGGGGGACGCCAATGCGCGCTGCCATTTTCAGGGACGGCGAGATCGTCGTCGATACGCTGCCAGAGCCGAAGCCGGGCGCGGGGCAGGTGCTGGTGAAGACGCTGGCCTGCGGCATCTGCGGCTCGGACCTGCACGCGCGCAAGCACGCCCATCGCATGGTCGAACTCTCCAGGCATTTCCCCGGCCGCAAACCGATGGACCTCACCCGCGACGTCGTGTTCGGCCATGAATTCTGCTGCGAGATTCTCGATTACGGCGCCGCCACGCAGCGCAAGCTGAAAGCCGGCACCCGGGTGTGCTCGCTCCCCGCGCTGCTGACATCGGATGGTCTGCAGGGTATCGGCTATTCCAACGACAATGTCGGCGGCTACGCCGAGCGCATGCTGCTCGGCGAGGCGCTGCTGCTGGAGGTGCCCAACGGGCTAGCGGCGGAGCATGCCGCGCTTACCGAACCGCTGGCGGTAGGCATCCATGCCGTCGCCAAGGCAAATGTGTGCGGCGACGAGGTGCCGCTGGTGATCGGCTGCGGCCCGGTGGGATTAGCTGTCATCGCGGCGCTGAAGTTGAAGGGGCTGCACCCGATCGTCGCCGCGGACTATTCGCCGGCGCGCCGCGCATTGGCGCAGAGGCTGGGCGCCGACATCGTCGTCGATCCCGCGCGCGCGCAGCCTTATGCGACCTGGGCCGAGCACGCCGCGATGTCGCCGGAGCAGAAAGCCGCGCGGCCGCCGCTGCAGGCGTGGCGGCCAGCGCTCAAGCCCGCGCTGATTTTCGAATGCGTCGGGATCCCCGGCCTGCTGCAGCAGGTGTTCGAAGGCGCGCCGCGCGATGCCCGCGTTGTGGTGGTCGGCGTCTGCATGGAAACCGACCGCTCCGAGCCGATGCTCGGCATCATGAAGGAACTCAACGTTCAATATGTGCTCGGCTACACGCCCGATGAATTCGCGCATGCCTTGCGCTTGATCGCCGAGGGGGAGGTCGACGCGGCGTCATGGGTGACCGCGACCGTCGGCGTCGACGGAGTGGCCACCGCATTTGCGGATCTCGCCAATCCGGAGCGTCACACCAAGATCATCGTCGAGCCGTGGCGGTAGGCCGGCGTGTTGCTGACGTACGGCCGCCGGTAGAAGGCTTGTGGCGCCAGGACGTTTCGATGATCGACAGCAGGCTGCGCGCGGCAGCGCTCAAATAGCCGTTACCCCGATAGACGAGTGCGATCGGTATGGCGGCGCGCAACGCCGGAACATTCAGCACCTTTAACGTGCCTTGCTTGAGTTCTTCCTGAATCCCGCTCTCCGCCAGCAGTGCGATTCCAAAACCGGCCTCGACCAGCCGCTTCTGGGCGGTCAAGCTGTCGATCGGAACGATTTCCGCATCTTCCAGACCCGCCGCAAGAAATTTGCGCTGGAGAAACTGGACGAAACTCTCCCGCCTGTTCCGCGCGGGAAATGCCACCCAGCGTTCGCCGGCAAGTTTGCCGGGCTGGTATCTCCGACCATCGGCCAGCGGATGATCCGGGCGGGCGACGACCACCAGTTGCTCTTCTGCAATGATTTGCGATACGACGCCGGAATGGCGGCCGTTCGAATAGCGCAGGCCCAACGTGGCCTCGCCCCGCTGCACCAGGTCGCTGACCTCCTGACTGGTCGCGGTCCGCAGTTCCAGACGCACTTTGGGGTATTGTTTGCCGAATTTCCGCAGCGCGTTTGTCAACGCAGCGTTGGCGAGGGTCCCGACCAATGCCAGTGGAATTTTGCCGGTTTCGCCCTGACGTCCGGCGCGCAGCGCTTCCGCGCCATCCGCCGCCGCGGCAAGCACGATCTCCGCGTAGGGAAGAAAAGCCGCGCCGGCATCGGTGAGGATACTGCCGCCGCGAAGGCGTTCGAACAACGCGATGTCGAATTCGCGCTCCAGCAGTTCGATGCGTCGGCTGATGGCGGGTTGCGAGCGGTGCAACGTTGCCGCTGCACCGCTGAAGCTGCGCCCGCGGGCTACAGCCACGAACGTCCGGATCTGGTCCATGTCCATGATGACATCCAAGTAGCTGATGCTGGTATTCAAAACTATGCATTGGACAAATGCGCGATGCCAGCGGATTTTGGCAACCGCGAAATAAGCGGCCATCTGGCTGTGGCGGTAGATCGGGTCCTCCTCATGGTGAGGAGCGCGTCTTCGCGCGTCTCGAACCACGAGGCCCGCATTTCTCATCCTTCGAGACGTCGCCAAAAGGCCGCTCCTCCAGCGATAACGGCGAAGCCGTTATGCAGGGATGAGGAAGAGGCGATATAGTTGGCGCCATGTCATCAAGCGATTCCGATCGTCCGCCCGTGCTTGCGCATCAGCGTTTCGTTGATGACAGAAAGTCCTTTGAGGATTTGAACCTGGCGCAGCGCTTTCGGCGCATCCACGACACCAACATGTGGGGTGCTGCCGCATCCACTTCCGGGCTCGGCTCGGAGATCGACGCTACCGCCGTGCTGCGCACCGAATTGCCTCGGCTTTTCAGGAAACTCGGCGTGACGTCGCTGCTCGATGCGCCCTGCGGCGATGCGGGCTGGATCAGCAAGGCCGATCTCGGCGTGCGCACCGTCGGCGTCGACATCGTGCCTGCCCTGATCGCGGGGCTGCAGGCGCGCGCTGCCGCCGGTGAGGTCAAGGGCGAATACCTTCTGGCCGATATCACCCGCGATTGCTTGCCCCGATGCGACGCGATCCTGTGCCGCGACGCGCTGGTGCATCTGTCGTTTGCGAATATCGAACGCGCTGTTGCGAATTTTAAGGCGTCCGGCGCCGTGTGGCTGATCGCGACCACGTTTCCGGACTGGCAGACCAATGGCGATTGCGAGGACGGCGACTGGCGCGCGCTGAATTTCGAGCGGAAACCTTTCAGTTGGGGACCGCCGGTTGAACTGGTCAACGAGAACTGCACCGAAGCCGGTGGCGGCTGGCGCGACAAGAGCCTCGGCGTGTGGCGGCTTTCCAGCGTCGTCCCGGCGAACGCCGGGACCCATACGCCGAGGATTCTCGTTTAGTCACCAGCGTCGAAGCCTTCTGCAACAGTTAGCGCCAGGGATTATGGGTCCCGGCGTTCGCCGGGACGACGGTCTCCAACACCGACAGCACGATCGATTACTTCACCTAGCTCAGCCCTTGTGGCTCACGACATTGACGATGAGGCCGTGGGGATCCCTGACAAAGAATCGCCGAACGCCCCACGGTTCGTCGGTCAGGGGATACACGATCGAATATCCCTGCCGTTGAGCGGCGGCATGACAAGCATCGACGTCGGCGACTTCGACACTGATATCCGGGTGCGGTTCAGTTCTTGTATCGGACGCGACGACGCTGACCTGGGCCATCGGGTTGGATGGCGAGGCGAAGGTGATGATCCACCCCATGTCCATAGCGGTTTCGAGCCCGAGAACCCCCTCGTAGAACGGCTTCGCGGCCGATGGATCGGCGGAGTTGATGTTGGGGACAATTCTTCGGACACTCATGGGCGGACCTCACACTGGCAGCGCTATTGAGTATTTCACCTGGCTGAGCGCAAAACTCGACTCGATCGAGGCGATGCCATCCAGCCGCGTCAGCTTGTTTTTCAGGAACGCTTCGTAGGATGACAGATCGGCGGCGACCACGCGCAACAGGTAATCGCGGTTGCCGGTCATCAGATAGCACTCCAGCACCTCGTCCCATTTCGAGATCGCCTTGGCGAAGCGATTGAGGTCTTCCTCCTTCTGCCGCGCCAGCTTGATCGAGATGAACACGCTGACATGCAGGCCGAGGGATTTCTGGTCGACGGTCGCGATATAGCGCGTGATCACGCCGCGCTCTTCCAGGAGCTTGACCCGGCGATGGCATGGCGAGACCGACAGGCCGACCTTGTCGGCGAGCTCCTGCATGGTGGTGCGGCTGTCGGATTGCAGCAGGCTGAGGATCTTGCGGTCGATGGCATCAAGCGTGTGCATTGGGATAAACTCTGGCTGGCGGGCTCCGAAGTGGTAATTTATCCCAATTTACCGCGGTATGTCGCGAAAATTTGAGATTTTTGGCGAAGGCCGAAGCGCTAACATCGTGACGGAATCACTGTGCTTGGGAGTACCGCCATGGCGACCGAACCCGCACGCCTTGAGTTACTGTCCGCGCTGGCACGCAAGGTGTTGTGGCTGTCGTCGTGGACCATCCATCACGCCAATCACATCCGGCCCAATGTCGACGGTCTGAAGGTCGGCGGCCATCAGGCCTCGTCGGCGTCGCTCGCCACCATCATGTCGGCGCTGTATTTCTCGGTGCTGAGGCCGCAGGATCGGGTCGCGGTGAAGCCGCATGCGAGCCCGGTGTTTCACGCCATCCAGTATCTGTTCGGGCACCAGACCCGGGAGAAGCTGGAGAATTTTCGCGGTTTTAAGGGCGCGCAGTCCTATCCGTCGCGAACCAAGGATACCGACGACGTCGATTTCTCGACGGGATCGGTGGGCCTGGGTGTTGCGCAGACATTGTTCGCCTCGCTGGTGCAGGACTACGTCAAGGCGCATGGCTGGATGAAGGACCGGCCCGAGGGCCGCATGATCGCGCTGGTCGGCGACGCCGAGATGGACGAGGGCAACATCTTCGAGGCGCTGCTGGAAGGCTGGAAGCACGGCCTGCGCAACACCTGGTGGGTGGTCGATTACAACCGCCAGAGCCTGGATGCCGTGGTGCGTGAA
>DATHHQ010000028.1:0-5660 GCA_035490095.1 Bradyrhizobium sp. | reverse complement strand
TCGCCGCCGTACTCTCGGTTGCCGCCGTCAACATGATCACGCCGCGATACAAATCCGAAGCCCGGATCCTGATCGACGGCCGCGAAAACATCTTCCTGCGGCCAAACGGCGAGCGCAACGAGGAGCGCAACGCGCTTGATGCCGAGGCGGTCACCAGTCAGGTCCAGTTGTTGTTGTCGCGCGATCTTGCGCGCGAAATCATCAGGAAGAACAAGCTCGCCGAGCGGCCGGAGTTCGATCCGGTGCTGCAAGGCATTTCGCCGGTCAAGTCGCTGCTGACATTATTCGGGATCGGTCGCGATCCGTTCTCGCTGACGCCGGAAGAGCGTGTGCTGGATGCCTATTTCGACCGGTTCACCGCCTATGCGGTCGACAAGTCGCGTGTCATCGTCATCGAATTCCAGTCGCGCGATCCGGAATTGGCGGCGCGTGTCGCCAACTCGATCGCCGAAGGCTACCTGGTGGTGCAGCAGGGCGCGCGGCAGGAGCAGGCCAAATCGGCCGGACAATGGCTGTCCGGCGAAATCGATAATCTGCGCAGGAAGGTTGCGGAAGCGGAATCCCGCGTCGAGGACTTTCGCTCGAAATCGAGCCTGTTTGTCGGCACCAACAACACCACGCTTTCCAACCAGCAGATGGGCGAACTGAACACGCAGTTGAACAACGCGCGCGCGCTGAAGTCCGACGCCGAGTCGAAAGCCCGGCTGATCCGTGAAATGCTTCAGAGCGGCAAGCCGATCGAGGCCTCCGAGGTTCTCAATTCCGAACTGACCCGCCGGCTGTCCGAACAGCGCGTCACGCTGCGCGCCCAGCTTGCCGAGCAGTCATCGACGCTGCTCGACAACCATCCGCGCATCAAGGAGCTGAAGGCGCAGCTTTCGGATCTTGATCGCCAGCTTCGCGAAGAGGCGAGCAAGATCTCCCGCTCGCTCGACAATGATTCACGCATCGCCGGCGGCAGGGTCGAGGGCCTGAGCGCCAGCCTCGAGCAATTGAAGAAGCTGGCGACCTCGACCAACGGCCAGGACGTTCAGCTTCGGGCGCTGGAGCGGGAAGCCAAGGCGCAGCGCGATCTTCTGGAATCCTATCTTGCGAAATATCGCGAGGCGACGACCCGCGAGAACATCGACGCCGCGCCGGCGGACGGCCGGATCATTTCCCGCGCCAGCGTTTCCAATACCCCGGCTTACCCCAAGAAGCTGCCGGTCGTCCTGATCGCGACGCTGGCGACGCTGATGCTCAGCGCCGGCGCGATCGCAACCGGCGAACTCCTGCGCATGACGGCGCCCCGTGCCGCGGCGGCGTTTGCGCCTTCGCCGGCTCCGGCCGATGCGCCAGCGGCAGCTGCGCCAACGGCAGCCATGGTCATCGCTGATCCCGAGCCCTTCTTCGGCGAAACCGGCCCCGACATCCCGGCCGAGTTTACCGAGATCGAGAAACTCGCCAATGATTTGTGCGACGCAGGCGAGGCCGCACGCAAGATCACGATCCTCGGCACCGCCCCGAGCGAAGGCATCACCCTGACAGCGCTGACGCTGGCACGCCTGATGGCGCAGACCGCACGGGTCGTGGTGGTCGATCTGTCGGCGTCGTCCGCGACCATTTCCTTAAGTTCGGTCGATCCGACCGCGCCGGGGCTGGCGGATTTGATGATGGGCGAGGCCTCCTTTTCGCAAGTCATCACCAAGGATCGGCTGTCGCGGGTTCATCTCGTCAGCGCCGGACGGCCGGGCTCGGACCGCGCGGCGCTGCAATCGCCGCGGCTCACGCTTGCGATCGATGCCTTGCTGCGGGTCTATGATCACGTGTTGTTGGACGCCGGCACCGCCGCCGACCTGCCTGCCGAGTTGCTGACGGCGCAGGCACGCGCCGTGCTGGTGCCGGATGCATCGATGACCGCGGACGCCCGCAGCTCGATGTGCGATCAGTTGAGAGCCGCCGCTTGCTTCACCGAGTTGACGATGCTGAGCAAGCCGGTACAGCCCGCCGATACCGTCGAGATCGGCCCGCGGGTGGTGGCGGCCTGAACGCAGATCCGCCGTGGCTTAGCTAGCTGTGACCCTCATGGTGAGGAGGCGCGTTTGCGCCGTCTCGAACCATGAGGAAACGCATAATTCATCCTTCGAGACGCGGCGAAGACGCCGCTCCTCAGGATGAGGTTGTGGACCTATCTGCTTCGGTGAAGCGCGCTTCGGAGCCTTTGCGCGATCTGAAAAAGTGCCGGATTGTGCTTCACCAGATGCTTGGCGCGGTTGATCCCCGACATCGCGGCCGCCGCGACCTTGCCGCGCAGGCTGAGCGGGATGAAGCAGTCGAAGATCGGCTCGTCGCTCTTGCAGAACAGCCTCTTGTAGTCGTCCGATCCGATCCCGAGGTCGAGCGCGCGATAGCCGCACTCGGCATAGTGATCGACGATATCGCGCATCAGGATCAGTCCGGGGCTGTAGCGCGAATTATCGGACATGGTGTAGGTGTTGAACATCATCGAAAACCGATGGCCGTCGGCGACGCCGGCGAACAGCGCGATCACCTCGTCGTCGCATTCAAGCGCGTGAATATCGATGGCGTGGCCGCCGCTCGCAACTGGCGTAAGGCAGGCGCCGCGAATAAAATCCTCGACGCCGGGTTCGGCGAACACGTTGGGCAGTTTCTGCTCCGCCATCCGCAGCGGCTTGATGCGGAAGAACGCCTCGAGCAGCCGCTCGATCTCGTGGTCGGTTTGCGCCACGCCATAGCGATAGCCTGGCAGGGCCTGCAGCTTGCGTTCCTTGCCCTTGAGCCGGCGGCGGAACGAATTGCTGATCCGCGCCGTCGGCGGTTCGCCGGGCATGATGGTCATCAGCGGACAATCGTTGACCGAGGCCTGGTTCGGCAGCAGCGCCATCGGATTAGGCAGATCCCGCCAGCGCAACGGCTGCTGGTCAAGCGCCAGAACGTCGGCCTCGGATCGTTGGCGTATTCCCGATACCAGCGCGTCGAGATCGGCAGCGGTCGCGTCAGCCGCAAAATCCCTGTCCCAGAGCGCCATGTTGTAGGTGGCGTGCTTGCCACCCATGAAACAGGCGGTACGAACGCCGTGCCGGTGCCTGAGCGTGAGCGGAAGCAGCAACAGCGGCCGGCGCTCGGCGTCGTAGGCGATAACGATGAAAGGGATAAGGCCCTCGCGTGCTCCGACCTGGCGTTGCCAGGAGCCAAGAAAATCGAACCGCTGGTAGGGTGTGGAGAACTGCCGCCGATCTTCGAGGCCGCGCCAGACCGCCTCGGCATGAACAAGATCGTGAAGGATATCGACGCTGGCGATACGGCTTGCTTTCGACCACGCCTGCGCGTCGGCCGCCTGGCTTTCGATCGCGGCAGCCATGGTCATCGGAAAACCTGCCTACAGGGAATTGTTTACATTTTGCGACGCGGCCGACCTTTGCAAAGAAAGGTCAACAAAGCGTAATGACAATGGCCGCGGGCGGGGGCGATGGCGGCAGCGAGGGGACGGGACGTTTGCCATCTGAGAACCCTTTTCTGGCCCGCGCGGGCCTGGAGCTTGCCTATTTCAGCGGTTATTCACGGCTGATGCAGCGGCGCGCCGGCGGCGCCGGAGTCATTTTGCGGTTCGAACGCGTGCGCGCGCGGCCCGCCGGACGCTTCCAACCGCTCAAATCCCGCGAAATCACGCCCCGATTTCTCGACCGAACGATCGCTGCGTTGAAGCGCTGGAAATTCGACATCGTTTCAATGGACGAGGCTTGCCAGCGGGCGGTCACGCTGGCTTCGCCAAGACGGTTTGTGTGCCTGACATTCGACGGGGCTTACAAGGACCTGATGACGTCGGCCTATCCGCTGCTGGCGAAGCACGGCGTTCCCTTCACGGTTTATGTGCCGACGGCGTTTCCGGACCGTCTCGGCGAGGCATGGTGGCTTGCGCTCGAAGCGGTGATTGCGCGCGAGAAGCGCGTCAGCCTGATGATGGATCGCAAGGAGCAGCGCTTCGATGTCGGAAATACTTCCGAAAAATATCAGCTGTACGATTTTCTTGAGGGGTGGATGCGCTCGCTGCCGCCGCCCGATCTCTCGCTGGCGATCAAGGATCTCTGCAAACGCTATTCCGTGGACCTTGCGGCGCTGTCACGTGACGCATCGATGGACTGGAACGACCTGGCGAAGCTTGCGGCGGATCCGCTGGTGACGATTGGAAGCGCGACGGTGAACTATCCCGTGCTGTCGAACCTGAAGGATAACGCCGCGTTGCGCGAGATGACGATGGGGCGGGCGGTCGCCGAAGCCGCGTTCCGCCGCAAGGTCCGACATTTCGCCTACCCGTTCGGCGATCGCGCAGCCTTCGGCCGGCGACATATGGCGATGGCAGAGGAGGCCGGCTTCGCCAGTGCGGTGTCGGCGATATCCGGCGTCGTCGAGGCCGAGGGACGAACCAATCTGCACGCGCTTCCGCGCATCGCCTGGGACGGACGACAGCGTTCGCTGCGGGTCATGCGTGTGATTCTTTCGGGCATCACATTCCGCCAGGCCAAGCGCGCTCCGGGTTAAATCCCAGCAGGAGGCCACGCTCGATGAGACAGTTGGCACTCATCGCGATTCACAAATTTCGACGTTGCATGTGAAATGGCGCGATGGGCCACGAGGAGACTTCCATCGTTCGCTTGAATGTGATGCAGCTATCGTCGATGCGGCTATAATAGCGGCCGTCGGGCGACTGCTGGAATATCACTTGTGAGTCGGACGGACAAAACGATGCAAATTGACCGCAGGCCATTATTCGACCGACTCGCTGTCTTTCCTCGCTTAGGTTTGGCCAATCTGCCGACCCCACTCGAGCCGATGAAGCGACTGACGGCTCATCTCGGCGGACCGCGGCTGTGGGTCAAGCGCGAAGATGCTACTGGGCTCGGATTTGGCGGCAATAAGTTGCGCAAGCTCGACTACGTCCTGCACGAGGCACTTTCGAGCGGCGCCGATACGATCGTCTCGGGTGGCGTCGTGCAATCGAACAGCCAGCGGCAGGTTGCGGCGGTTGCGGCAAAGCTCGGCCTCGCGTGCCATCTTGCAGTCTACCACGGCCGACTCGAACCGCCGACGCCAGAATACAAGACCTCGGGCAACGCGTTTCTCAATCGGCTGTTCGGCGCGCACCTCCATGACGTGCCGTGGACCGGTGACCGCAATGCGGCCATTCGCACCCTCGTCGGCGATCTCGAAGCGAAGGGGCACAGGCCGTACTTTGTGCCATACGGGGTCTCGAATGCCCTGGGTGCGGTCGCTTATGCCACCACGATTTCCGAGATCGAACCGCAGGCAGCGCTGTTGGGCTTCGCGCCAACCGCTATCGTGCACTGCACCGGAAGCGCCGGCACGCAGGCTGGTCTCGTCGTCGGTGCAGCCGTAGCAATGCCAAACACGCGGATCGTTGGGATTGATATCGACGCCGAGCCCGCGCGGGTGCGCGCCGATGTCGTGGCGTTTGCGCGAGAAGCGTCCAATCTGCTTGATGTTCCGTTCGACGAAGCAATGGTGGAAGTCGTCGCGGGGCATGCGGGACCTGCCTACGGAGTCCCGCACGAAGCCACCATCGAAGCGATCCGACTTGCAGGCCGGCTCGAGGCTCTTGCACTTGATCCGGTCTATTCGGGCAAGGGGCTCGCGGGCTTGAT
>DATHHQ010000027.1:0-12894 GCA_035490095.1 Bradyrhizobium sp. | reverse complement strand
GATCCCGAGCCCGATGCGTCCGAACTCTACACCGATATCTACCGTTGAGCGCGCAGCTTAGAAATTGATCCCTGGAGCCGTTATGCCAATTCAAGTGCTGATGCCTGCGCTGTCGCCGACCATGGAAAAGGGCAACCTTTCAAAATGGCTGAAGAAGGAGGGCGAGGCGATCAAGTCGGGCGATGTCATCGCCGAGATCGAAACCGACAAGGCGACGATGGAAGTCGAGGCCACCGATGAGGGCACGCTCGGCAAGATCCTGATCCCCGAAGGCAGCCAGGACGTCGCGGTCAACACGCCGATCGCGACCATCCTGGCCGATGGCGAAAGCGCTGCCGATCTCGGCAAGCCAAGCGCGCCAGCGAAACAGGAAAAGGCCGCCGGATCGGCGCCGGCGGCCGAAGCCAAGGCGGAGGCGCCTGCATCCAGCAGAGAAGAAAAGAAGTCGCCCTCGGCGCCGAAGGCCGTGGCCGAGCCTGATCCCGAAGTGCCTGAGGGCACCGAGATGGTGACCATGACCATCCGCGAAGCGCTGCGCGACGCCATGGCCGAGGAAATGCGGCGTGATCCCGACGTCTTCATCATGGGCGAGGAGGTCGCGGAATATCAGGGCGCCTACAAGGTCAGCCAGGGCCTGCTGCAGGAATTCGGCGCCAAGCGCGTGATCGATACGCCGATCACCGAGCACGGTTTTGCCGGCATCGGCGTCGGCGCGGCCATGGCCGGCTTGAAGCCGATCGTTGAATTCATGACCTTCAACTTCGCCATGCAGGCGATGGACCAGATCATCAATTCCGCGGCGAAGACGCTGTATATGTCCGGCGGACAGATGGGCTGCTCGATCGTGTTCCGCGGCCCGAACGGCGCTGCGGCCCGCGTCGCCGCCCAGCACAGCCAGGATTACTCGGCCTGGTATTCGCAAGTTCCCGGCCTCAAGGTGGTCGCGCCGTTTTCGGCGGCCGACTACAAGGGCCTGCTGAAGGCCGCGATCCGCGATCCCAATCCGGTGATCTTCCTTGAAAATGAAATGCTGTACGGCCATTCCGGCGAGGTGCCGAAGCTCGACGATTATGTGATCCCGCTCGGCAAGGCGCGGATCGTACGAACCGGCGGTCACGTCACCATCGTGTCATGGTCGAACGGAATGTCTTACGCGCTGAAGGCCGCCGATGAACTGGCCAAGGAAGGTATCGAAGCCGAGGTGATCGATCTGCGCACGCTGCGCCCGATGGATACCGACACCATCGTCGCTTCGGTGAAGAAGACGGGCCGCGCCGTCACGGTGGAGGAAGGCTGGCAGCAGAACGGTGTCGGCGCCGAAATCGCCGCGCGCATCATGGAGCACGCCTTCGATTATCTCGATGCGCCGGTAGCGCGGGTGTCGGGCAAGGATGTGCCGATGCCGTACGCGGCGAACCTCGAGAAGCTCGCATTGCCCTCGGTCGCTGAGGTGGTCGAAGCCGCCAAAGCCGTTTGTTATCGGTGAGCCATGGCCGGTCCCAAGGAGCAACCATTGCCCCCAGACGTCATGGGCCGCGATGATGCCACGGAGGTGTTGCGCGCGTTCGTGCTTGATGGCGGACTTTCCATCGCGTTCACGCGCGCGTTTGAGGAGCCGGACATGTGGGGGCTCGTTCTGGTCGACATCGCGCGCCACGCCGCGCGTGCCTACGCGCGCGAGAGCGCCTACACCGAGGACGAAGCGCTGACGCGCATCGTCGACATGTTCGAAGCCGAAATCGCGCGGGCGACCGACATCGGCAGCACCGCGCCGCGGTCGCAACAAGGTCATTGACTGTGGCAATTGAACCCCATCATTTCGACTTCATGGCTGAAGCCATTCGCGAAGCCGAGACCAGCATCTCGCAGGGCGGGCTGCCGATCGGCGCCGTGCTGACGCGCGACAACAAGATCATTGCCCGCGGCCATAACCGCCGGATGCAGGAGAAGAACGTCATTCTGCATGGTGAGATGTCATGCCTGCGCGATGCCGGGCTGATGTCGTTTCATGACACCGTGATGTATACGACGCTGTCGCCGTGCTCGATGTGCGCGGGTGCGATCGGGCTATTCAAGCTTTCGCTTCTTGTTATCGGCGAATCCGTTACGTTTCCCGGAAGCAAGGACATCCTGACGCAGTTCGGCATTCCCTATATCGATCTCGAGGACCAGCGATCGATCGACATGATGAAATCATGGCGGTCGATTCCGGCGAACGAGCGCCTGTGGCAGGGTGATATCGGCAATTGAAGCGAGTTTCGGTCTTTCATCGGGTGGTTGTGACACCCAAACGGTCTTTTGGTTCGCTTCGCCGCGGATGGAAGACAACGAGCAAGAATCTCCTGTGAGGTCAGCATGCCGATCAACATTCTGATGCCAGCGCTGTCGCCCACGATGGAAAAGGGCAACCTCGCCAAGTGGCTCAAGAAAGAGGGCGACAAGGTCAAGTCCGGCGACGTGATCGCGGAGATCGAGACCGACAAGGCGACCATGGAGGTCGAGGCGGTCGATGAGGGCACCATCGCGAAGATTGTGGTGCCGGAAGGCACCCAGGATGTCGCCGTCAACGACGTCATCGCGGTTTTGGCCGGCGATGGCGAGGATGTGAAAGCGGCGGGGGCAGGGGCCGCCACTGCGCCGCCGAAGGCCGCTCCATCTGCTGAAGCGCCAGCGAAGCCTGCGCCGGCAGCCGCGGCTGCGCCGAAAGCCGCAGCACCCGCCGCAGCAGCCCCCGCGCCGCAGGCGGTCGCTGCTCCGCAAGCCAACGGCCACGCCCGCATCTTCTCTTCACCGCTTGCCCGGCGCCTGGCAAAAGAGGCCGGCATCGAGCTTGGTCGCATCAACGGTTCGGGCCCGCATGGCCGCGTCATCGCGCGCGATGTCGAAGAGGCCAAATCCGGCAAGGGGCTCAAAGCACCGGCCGCCGCGCCTTCGGCCGGGCCCGCCATTGCACCGTCAATGTCGGACAAGCAGGTTCTCGCGCTGTTCGAACCAGGCAGCTACGAGGTGATCCCGCACGACGGCATGCGCCGCACCATTGCCCAGCGGCTGACCGCGTCGATACAGACGGTGCCGCATTTCTATCTGACGATCGACTGCGATATCGGCAAGCTGCTCGCGGCGCGCGAGGAGATCAACGCCGCGGCGCCAAAGGACAAGGAAAAGAAGCCGCTCTACAAGCTCTCGGTCAATGATTTCGTCATCAAGGCGCTCGCCGTCGCGCTGCAGCGGATTCCCAGTTGCAATGTGAGCTGGACCGACGGCGGCATGCTCAAGCACAAGCATTCCGATGTCGGCGTGGCGGTCGCGATGCCGGGCGGGCTGATCACCCCGATCATTCGCAAGGCCGAGAGCAAGTCGCTGTCGACGATCTCGGGCGAGATGAAGGATTTCGCTGCGCGTGCAAGGGCGCGCAAGCTCAAGCCCGAGGAATATCAGGGCGGCACGACAGCCGTTTCCAACCTCGGCATGTACGGCATCAATCATTTCACCGCTGTCATCAACCCGCCGCACGCCACCATCCTCGCGGTCGGCACCAGCGAAGAGCGTGCGGTCGTGAGAAACGGCAAGATCGAAGTGGCGCACATGATGAGCGTCACGCTGTCCTGCGATCACCGCGCCATCGACGGCGCGCTCGGCGCCGAACTGATCGGCGCCTTCAAGATGCTGATCGAAAACCCCGTGATGATGATGGTGTGAGGGGAACTGGAATCTTTCCCCTCCGCATACCGCATAACGACCGCTTGATTTGAACGGGAGCCTTCATGGCCGACACCTCCTTCGACGTCATCATCATCGGCGCGGGCCCCGGCGGCTACGTCACCGCGATCCGTGCGGCGCAGCTTGGCCTCAAGACCGCCGTCGTCGAGAAGGCCTATTTCGGCGGCATCTGCAACAACTGGGGGTGCATCCCGACCAAGGCGCTGCTGCGCTCGGCGGAGGTATTTCATCTGATGCAGCACGCCAAGGACTACGGCCTGTCGGCGGAAAAAATCTCGTTCGATCTGCAGGCCGTGGTGCAGCGTTCGCGCGGCGTCGTGAAGCGATTGAACGATGGCGTCGGCTATCTCTTCAAGAAGAACAAGGTCACGGTGATCTGGGGCGAGGCCACGCTCGACGCACCGGGCAAGCTGACCGTGAAGAAATCCGCCGTCGAAGCGCCGAAGGGCGCGCTGGGCGAGGGCACCTATCAGGCCAAGCACATCATCATCGCAACCGGCGCGCGGCCGCGGGTGCTGCCGGGCCTGGAGCCGGACAAGAAGCTGGTCTGGACCTATTTCGAGGCGATGGTGCCGGACAAGATGCCGAAGTCGCTGCTGGTGGTCGGCTCCGGCGCGATCGGCATCGAGTTCGCCTCGTTCTTCCGCACCTTGGGTGCGGACGTGACCGTGGTGGAAGTGCTGCCGCAGATCCTGCCGGTCGAGGACGCCGAAATTTCAAAGTTCGCGCAGAAGGCGTTCGAGAAGCAGGGCATCAAACTTCTCACCAACACCAAAGTGACAAAACTGGAAAAGAAGAGCGACAGCGTGGTCGCCACCATCGATGACGGCAAGGGCAAGCCGCAGACGATCGAGGTCGACCGGGTGATTTCCGCCGTTGGCGTGGTCGGCAATGTCGAAAATCTGGGACTCGAAAAGCTCGGCGTCAAAACCGACCGCGGCGTCATCGTCATCGACGGCTTCTGCAAGACCAATGTGCCGGGCATTTACGCGATCGGCGACGTCGCCGGTCCGCCGATGCTGGCGCACAAGGCCGAACATGAGGGCGTGATCTGCGTCGAGGCCATCAAGGGCACGCATCCGCATCCGATGGACAAGAACCTCATTCCCGGCTGCACCTATTGCCATCCGCAGGTCGCTTCCGTCGGATTGACCGAAGCCAGGGCCAAAGAAGGCGGCCGCGAAATCCGCGTCGGCCGTTTCCCGTTCGTCGGCAATGGCAAGGCCATTGCGCTCGGCGAGGATCAGGGGCTGGTCAAGGTGATCTTCGATAAGAAGACCGGCCAGTTGCTGGGCGCGCACATGATCGGCGCCGAGGTAACGGAATTGATCCAGGGTTACGTCGTTGCGATGAATCTCGAAACCACGGAAGAAGAACTGATGCACACCATCTTCCCGCACCCGACGCTGTCGGAGATGATGAAGGAAGCGGTGCTGGATGCCTACGGCCGCGTGCTGAATATGTAAGGCGTGATCCTCCCGGATCATGCCCGCCAAAAAAACGAGAGACCACAATCCGTGAAAGACAATGACAATCTGACGATCGAACGCCCGACGTTCGTGACCCATCTCGAATGCGCGATGGAAGGCGATCACTACCCCGCCGACCAGATCCATAACCTTTCGAAAGCGGGCAAGCCGCTCCTGGTGCGCTACGACCTTGCCGGCGTGAAGAAGGCGCTGAGCAAGGACGCGCTTAAGCAGCGACCGGCCGATCTGTGGCGCTACCGCGAGATGTTGCCGGTGCGTAAAGTGGCCGACATCGTCAGCCTCGGCGAGGTGACGACGCCGCTGATCCGATTGCCGAAGCTGGCGAAGAAAATCGGCGGCGGTGAAATCATCGTCAAGGATGAAGGCCGGTTGCCGACCGGTTCGTTCAAGGCGCGCGGGCTTGTGATGGCGGTGTCGATGGGCAAGGCGCTCGGCATCAGGCACATGGCGATGCCGACCAACGGCAATGCCGGTGCCGCGCTCGCCGCCTATGCGACCAGTTGCGGCATCAGGACCACGATCTTCTGTCCCGCAGATACGCCCGAAGTGAATGTCAGCGAGATCGAGCTGCAGGGCGCCACCGTCTATCGCGTCAACGGCCTGATCGACGATTGCGGCAAGATCGTCGGCGAGGGCAAGGCGAAAGCCGGCTGGTTCGATACTTCCACGCTGAAAGAACCGTACCGCATCGAGGGCAAGAAGACGATGGGTTTGGAGCTTGCCGAGCAGCTCGGCTGGGATGTCCCGGACGTGATCTTCTATCCGACCGGCGGCGGCACCGGCCTGATCGGCATGTGGAAGGCGTTCGCTGAACTCGAAGCCATCGGGTTCATCGGCAGCAAGCGGCCGCGCATGGTCGCGGTGCAGGCGGCCGGCTGCGCGCCGATGGTGCGCGCCTTTGAGAACGGCACCGAGCACGCACCGCGCTGGGAGGATGCCCACACCATCGCGTCCGGCATCCGGGTTCCGCAGGCGATAGGAGACTTTCTGATCCTGCGCGCGGTGCGCGAGAGCAAAGGTTTCGCCATTGCGGTGACAGATGAGAAGATTTCTGCTGCGTTGGGCGAAGTCGCGCGTGAAGAGGGCCTGTTGTTGTGTCCGGAGGGAGCGGCCACCTACGCCGCCTACAAGCAGAGTCTCGACGATGAGCGGGTGACGAAAAATGACCGCGTGATGCTGTTCAATTGCGCGACAGGCCTTAAATACCCGTTGCCGCCGGTCACGCGCACGCTCGATCGCCACCAGCCGATCGACTACGCGAAATTGTAAAGCCTCATCCTTCGAGACGCGGCAAGAGGCCGCTCCTCAGGATGAGGTCCCTCATGGTGAGGAGCGCGTCTTCGCGCGTCTCGAACCATGAGCTGATACGTTTCTCATCCTTCGAGACGCCGCGCAAGGGCGCGGCTCCTCAGGATGAGGGCTGTGTTTGTAGCCGTCATGCGGCGTTGGAGGATGTGATGCGTAGAACGATTTGGGCCGTCTTGATTGCGATGCTGGCATTCGGCGGCAGCGCGTTCGCGGAGACGTTTCCGTCGCATCCCATCACCATTGTGGTGCCGTTCTCCGCTGGCGGCCCGTCCGATGCCATGGCGCGGATTCTGGCCGAGCGCATGAAAGTTACGCTCGGCGAAGCCCTGGTGATCGAGAATGTGACCGGCGCCGGCGGTTCTATCGGTGTCGGACGCGCGGTGCGCTCGCCGCCTGACGGCTACACCGTCAGCTTCGGTCATCTCGGCACCCACGTCGCCAATGGCGCGATCTACAAGCTCGGCTATGATCTTGTCACCGATCTCGAGCCGGTGGTGCTGCTGCCGAGCAATCCGATGATCGTGGTCAGCAAGAACGCGGTTCCGGCCAAATCGTTGCAAGAACTGCTGGCCTGGTTGAAGGCGCGGCCGGCACCGGCGACCGCCGGCACCGCCGGCGCCGGTTCGGGAAGTCACATCGCCGGGCTCTATTTTGAAAACGTCACCGGCATCAAGCTGCAATACGTGCCATATCGCGGCACCGCGCCGGCGATGAATGATCTCGTCGCCGGACAGATCGATGTCATGATCGATCAAACGTCCAATTCCATCAGCCAGGTCCGCGCCGGCAGCATCCGCGCCTATGCCATCACCGACGACAAGCGCGTCGAATCGGCGTCCGACATCCCGACCACCGACGAAGCGGGTTTGTCCGGCTTTCACATGACGCTGTGGTCGGGTCTGTGGGTGCCGAAAGACACGCCGAAAGACATCGTCGCAAAGCTCAACGCTGCGGCGGTGGATGCGTTGAATGATCCGGCGGTGCGCAAGCAACTTGAAAACCTCGGACTGCAGATGCCGCCGAAGGATCAGCTCTCGCCGGAGGCGCTCGGCGGCTGGCAGAAGGCCGAAATTGCAAAATGGTGGCCGATGATCAAGGCCGCCAACGTCAAGGTGGAGTAGTACTGACTATGAGAGATCGGTGAGTCGCTTGCCGCCCATGCTTCGAGACGCTCGCGTCGCTCGCTCCTCAGCATGAGGTTGTTGTGTTTCAACAAGTTAGACCTCATCCTGAGGAGGCCACGAAGTGGCCGTCTCGAAGGATGGGCTGTAATACCGATTTGTGATTCCACAACTAGGGCACGCGCCGTGGATGCTTCGTCTCGTGGAGACGCCCTTGGCTATTCCCGAGTAGCTTTTGTGAATATCGCCCGGAATTTATCCCACAATTCGATCCGGACGCCATTCCTGCGCATGACGATGCTCTGCTGAATGACAGACAGCGAATTGTTCCAGGTCCAGTAGATTACCAGGCCCGCCGAGAATTTCGCGAGCATGAATGTGAAGATGAGGGGCATCCAGTTCAGCACGGCGGTTTGTGCCGGGTCGGGTGAGGCCGGCGTCAGCTTCATCTGCAACCACTGGGTCAGCCCCATCAAAAGCGGCCAAGCGCCGATCACCAGCAACCCGCCAAGCAAAGGCAGGGAGACCGGGTCATAAGGGATCAGTCCAAAAAGATTGAACACGTTGGTGGGATCCGGCGCGGATAAATCCTTGATCCATCCGAAAAACGGCGCCTGACGCATCTCGATCGTGACAAACAGCACCTTGTAAAGCGAGAAGAAAACCGGAATCTGGATCAGCGTCGGCAAGCACCCGGCGATCGGGTTGATCTTCTCCTTCGTATAGAGCTCCATCGTTGCCTGCTGCTGCTTCACCTTGTCGTCGCGGAAGGTCTCGCGGATCAGTTGAATCTGCGGTTGCAGCGCCTTCATTCTCGCCGCCGATACATAGGATTTATTGGCGAGCGGAAAGAATGCGATCTTGAGCATCAGCGTCACGATCAGGATCGCCACGCCAAAATTTCCGACCAGTCGAAAGATGGTGTCGATCAGCGTGAACATCGGCTTGGTGATGAAACGGAACCAACCCCAGTCGATCGCAAGGTCGAACCGGTTCAGATTGAGCGCTTTGTCATAGCCGTCGAGGATCGCGACTTCCTTGGCGCCCGCGAACAGACGAGCGCTGGCGCTCGCGGTGCCGCCCGGCGCAATGGTTTGCGCATCCTGTAAATAGTCGGCCTGATAGGTCTTCAGCGTACCCAGCGAGCTTGCGGAAAATTCCGCCTGCAGACGCGAAGACGTCTCGGGCAGCAGGACGGCCGCCCAGTATTTGTCGGTAAACCCGAGCCAGGCATTGTTGGGGGTAAATGCCATGCGCTTCTTTTCATCGAGGGACTTGTAGGTCACCTCCTGCAGTCCGTTGTCCCCCAAGACGCCGATTGCACCTTCGTGCAGCAGATAATAGCCAAGCGTCGGCGGCGGATTGTGGCGGGAGATCAGAGCATAGGGTGCCAGCGTGACAGCCGTCAGCCCGCTATTTGCGACCTCGTCATGAATGCTGAAGAGGTATTTGTCATCGACCGAAATCGTCCGTCTAAATTCCAACCCCTGGCCGTTTTGCCAAACGAGGGTTACCGGGCGCCCCACCTCGAGGCTATCCGATCCTTGCTGGCGCCAGCGCGTCTCTGAGGTGGGCACTTTGAGATTGACGCTGGAGCCATCGACCCAACCGAATTCCGCGTAAAATGGCTGCGGGCTGCCTGAGGGTGAAAGCAATTCGATAGCAGGAGACTTGGGATCAGTGGTTTCGCGATATTGAACCAGGGAAAGGTCGTCGATCCTTCCCCCGGTCAATGCAATTGATCCTCTCAGCCGGGGCGTGTGGATGGCGACGCGTTGCGATCTGCCAAGTGCCTCTTGCCTCGAGGATGGCTTAAATCTTTGCTCGTCCGATATTGTTGCGGTCTGCGTTCCCAAGATCTGCGTTCCCAAGGCCTGCGTCTGCGGCCGGTTGGTCTCGATGCCAGGCGCAACCGCGCGGGCCTGCGAAGTTTTGGCTGCGGTCGGTTTGCCTGGGAACGACGTGGCGAAGAAATACTGCCAGGTTATCAGGACGACGGCGGAAAGCGCGATCGCATAGAAGACATTGTTCTGGTCGTGCATCGCAAAGCTCCGTTTCCGTCTAGCAAGTGCGGCCTTCGACGGAAACGATTAGCGACCGTCAACCGGGCTAGTCAATCTTCTTCATATATCAACGGCCTTTCCGATATCCAAGTCTGCCGTGGGTCGGTCAAAGTGGGAAAAGCTCACTGCGAGGATATGTTTTCCGGTTTGTCCCTGGGGGCGGACATCGCGCAACGCAGTCGCCATATCCGGTTGGCGCCAATAGCCGACATCCCATGCGCGACCCGAGGTTCATTCCAACAGGAAGTTCCTGATGCTAAAGTGCTCGCGGGGTTGGACTTCCGCGGCCGGCAGGAGGAAGCGATGGACTTGGACCCTTATCGGGCATTTCGGTCGTTATTTGCGAGCAAAACCGTCCGCTCGGCTTGGGCGAAGAGCTACGGAGAACAATTCTGGGAGGCGTCAGAACCGCCTCAATCGCAGGTCACTGTCGACGATATCAAATTTGTTGCGCAACGCTTGCATCCAAGTGCTGAAACCAAACTCGCGGATCTTGGCTGTGGCGGTGGCTGCGTCGGACGGTACTTCGCATGCGGGTTCGGTGCAGACGTCGAAGGCATAGATGCCGATCCCCTCGCCATACGCATGGCCGAGGAACTCACGGTGATATCTGGGGCGGGGCATCGTCTCCGTTTCAAGACTGGCGACGTCTCGAAAACGGGATGGAGGGATAGCTCCTTCGATGGCGCGTTTAGTATGGATGTCTTGCTCTTCGTGGCCGATAAACGGGCTGCACTGCACGAAATTGCCAGAATACTAAAGCCCGGCAGCGGATTCGTTGGCACAAGTTGGGAGTTAGGCGTCGAGAGCGCAGCTTTGCACGCACCAGCGTTTGATGATTATCCCGGCGCGTTCAAGGATGCGGGCTTCGAAATCGAAATCTACGAAGAGACCGGAAATTGGAGACGCCTGCTGACTGACGCCATCAGCGCTGTCGTGGCATCCGATGATGCGATACGCCGAGAGGTCGAAGGCCCTGCGGCTGAACGGCTTCTAAGATGGGCTCGAGTGCGCCCTGGAGAACTGGACCATAGTCGAAGAGTACGCTTCAGCGTTCAGCGCCCCGTGTGAGCCCTCAGAGCCGTTCACCGACGTCGGCGCGGCGACCGCTAAGGATGCGGCTGGACATAGCTTTGAACTCGCACTTTTAATGCCGCTCGGCGCGAGCCACAAGCTGACCGCATTCCGCAACGGAGCGACGCTGATTGGCGTCCTTGCGCTGCCTGAGTGCAGCGCCGCGAAATGATGCTTACCAAACCGCGCCATGAATCCGGCGCGGATCGGCGTTATCCTTCATGTTGGCGGAGGCAGCTTATGACATCAATCACACGTCGTTTGTTCCTGTCGCTGGCGGCTGCACTTGCTCCGGGAGCGGCGATCGCCCATCACGGCTGGGGCGGATACGACACGTCGAAGTCGTTCACCGTCACCGGCAAGATCCTGAAATCGACCTACGAGAATCCACACTGCGAGATCGAAATGGAGATCGACGGCAAGCACTGGCGCTTCGTCCTGGGGCCGCCTTCGCGCATGGAGCGGCGCGGCATCACGCCGGACATCATCGCGGCTGGCAAGACCTGCACCGTGTTCGGCTATCCCCATACCAGCAATCCGGACGAGGCGCGGATCGAATACATCATTGTCGACGGCAAGCGCGTCGAATTGCGGTAGACCAGAGTGGAACATCAGCCGGCCGCGTCGATCTTCCTGGCTCTGCAGGAAAGCGCGCTGGGTCATGTGATGCGCAGCTCACCTGCGCTTTATCCCGCGGTCGAGATCCTGCACATCCTCGGCTTCGTTGTACTGGTGGGATCGATCCTGGCGCTCGATTTGAGGGTGCTCGGATTAGGGGCCACGATTCCGATCCAGCCGATGGCGCAATTGCTGCTGCCTTTGTCGCGTTTCGGTTTTATGCTCGCGATCAGCATGGGATTCCTGTTGTTCAGCGCCGATGCGGCGCATGTCGTGCGCAATCCTGCATTCCAGACCAAGCTGCTGCTGATCGCGGCGGCGCTGGTCAACATCGTGATCGCGCATGCCGGCCCGTGGCGGCGTGTTGCGCTCTGGCGCGCCGAAGCGTCCGGCGGCGCTAGAATTACTGCGCTCGTGTCGCTTCTGCTGTGGCCGGGCGCCATCTGCGCCGGGCGCCTGATCGCGTATTTTTAACGGGGTCCACCGCTATGTGCCGCATCCGCTTCGCCATCTTCGCAATCCTCCTCGGCTTCTGCACCGCGGCGGACATCGCCAACGCCGACGAGGCCGAGGCCTGGACCGCGTTGCACGCAGGCCGGCATGTCGCCCTGATGCGCCATACCGATGCGCCGGGTGGCGCCGGCGATCCGCCGGGGTTCCGGGTCGATGACTGCGCCACTCAGCGCAATCTCAGTGTCAAGGGACGTGCAGACGCCGCAAGGATCGGCGCGCGGCTCAGGTCGGAAGGGATTGCAGTCGAAAGAATCCTCAGCTCGCCGTGGTGCCGCTGCATGGACACGGCCACGCTGCTGCAGTTGGGATCGGTCGAAGCCGAGCAGACATTTGGCAACGTGGTCGTGCTGAGCGGTCAAAGAGAGTCCCTGATCGCCGACGCGCGCGCTGTCATCGATAAATGGACCGGCAGCGGAACCCTTCTTGTCGTGACCCACGGTGCGAACATTCAGGCTCTCACGGGGATTTCACCGGCGAGCGGCGAGATCGTCGTGGTCCGAAAGCGAAGCGGCGGCGGCAGCGAAGCTGTCGGTCGCCTGATTCTTGATTGACGCGTAACACAACTCTGTCCCACCTCTTCAAACCCACGTTTGACATTTCACTTGCGGTTTGGGTCCATTTTCGCTCGATCGCGTGGGATGGGTTGAGCGACTGCGTCCGCCGTAGCTCGCAGAGCGAAGGCGGAAGCGATACCCATCAATTGCATTTCATGAAGACGATGAGTTTCGCGGGGCTCAATCCATCCTACAAATTGACGACAAGACCGGCTCAAGTGATTTGCCCGTCGGGCGGCAGGGCTGTCGAGTCTTTTATTTCTGATTTTCCGAAAAATATCTGTTGCCATCCGACCCAAATCAAATCTAGAACTCTCGCCATCCCACCCCACCAGAGGGGCGTATCATGATCGTCACGGACGCGGGGAGGGGTGCGGTGGACGCAGCAGTGTTAGGCGTGCGATGCGAGCGCAGGGCGGATTGCTCTCCGTGA
>DATHHQ010000026.1:0-17147 GCA_035490095.1 Bradyrhizobium sp. | reverse complement strand
CACCAATGCCGGCGTCACCAATACGCGCAGCAAGGTCAAGCAAATGCTGCGCCATCCATTGGCGATCCCGCGCGCGGTGATCCTCGATCCCGCCATCACCGTTCACACCCCGGAATGGCTGTTTCTGTCGACCGGCATCCGCGCCGTCGATCATTGTGTCGAAGGCCTGTGCTCGCGGGAGGCGCATCCCTACGTCGACGCCCAGGCGGTGAAGGGGCTTTCGATGCTGACGCAGGCGTTGCCGCGCGTGAAGGAAAACCCCGGTGATCTCGACGCCCGGATGGATTGCCAGATCGGCACCTGGCTGTCGATGGGACCGCTGTCCGCGGGCGTGCCGATGGGAGCCAGTCACGGCATCGGTTATGTGCTCGGCGCCGTGTATGACGTGCCCCACGGATACACTTCCTGCGTGATGCTGCCGTCGGTGATGCGCTGGAACAAACCTGACAACGCCGAGCGGCAGGAACTGGTTTCCGCGGCGATGGGACATCCGGGCGAGGATGCCGCCGAGGTGTTGGACTGGTTCATCCGCGACCTTGGAATGCCGCGCAGCCTGCACGAGATCAAAATCGGTCCGGAGCATTTCGAGCGGATCGCGGAGCAGGCCATGGCGACGCCGTGGATTCCGCGCAACCCGCGCAAGATCGATGGCCCGGCGCAGGTGCGCGAGATCCTTGTTCTGGCCGCATAGGAGCGTCGGAGACATCATGTACACCGGCAAGCATGCTCATCTCCGTCCGCTTCAACCCGCCTTCATCATGGCGAACTCCGGCGAGGCGGTGACCTATGCCGAGCTGGAGGCGCGCAGCAATCGTTTGGTGCATTTGCTTCGCAATCGGGGTCTCAAGCGGCTCGACCACTATGCCATCTTCATGGAAAACAACAGCCGCTACCTGGAGACCTGCGGCGCCGGTGAGAGGTCCGGACTTTATTACACCTGCGTCAATTCGTATCTGACGCCAAGTGAACTCGCCTACATCGTCAACAACAGCGAATCCCGCGTCCTGATCACGTCAGTGGCAAAGCTTGACGTCGCGCGCGAGGCGCTCAAGGAGTGCGCCAAGGTCGAACTCTGCATCGTTGCCGATGGCCCGGGAGACAGCGAACGCGTCGTCGGCCTGCAAGAGGTCACGGCTGGGCTGCCCAAGACGCCCATCGGCGACGAGTACATCGGCACCGCGATGCTTTATTCGTCCGGCACGACCGGCCGACCGAAAGGCATCCTGCGCCCACTTCCGGAGCAACCGCCGCAACAGCAGCTCCCGATGTTCGACTTCCTGCAAAAACTCTGGCAGTACCGCGAGGGCATGATCTATCTGTCGCCGGCGCCGCTCTATCATGCGGCACCGCAGGCCGCGGTCAATCTTACGATCCGCAGCGGCGGCACCGCCATCATCATGGAGAGTTTCGATCCCGAGCGCTATCTCGAGCTGATCGAGAAATGGGGCGTCACCCACAGCCAGCTGGTGCCGACCATGTTCTCGCGCATGCTGAAGCTGCCGGAGGCCGCGCGGAAACGCCACGACCTGTCATCCCTGGAGATCGCGATCCACGCCGCGGCGCCCTGTCCCGGGTTGGTGAAGGCAGACATGATCGAGTGGTGGGGACCGATCATCCACGAATATTACGGCGCCACAGAAGGCCTTGGATTTACCGCCTGCAACAGCGCGGAATGGCTGGCGCACCGGGGAACCGTCGGCAAGGTCCTGCTGGGCGACCTTCACATTCTCGATGAAAACATGCAGCCCTGCCCCGTGGGCACGCCGGGCACGGTCTGGTTCAAGACCGCGTCGCCGTTTGAATATTTCAACGATCCGGACAAAACCAAGGAGGCCCGCTCGCCGGATGGCAGCATGAGCACGGTCGGCGATGTCGGCTATGTCGACAGCGACGGCTTCCTTTATCTCACCGATCGCGCGACCTTCATGATCATCTCCGGCGGCGTCAACATCTATCCTCAGGAGTGCGAGAATCTCTTGATCACCCACCCCAAGATCGCGGACGCCGCCGTGTTCGGCGTTCCCAATGCCGATCTTGGCGAGGAAGTAAAAGCGGTGGTGCAGCCGATGCCGGGGATTCCGCCGGGGCCGGATCTCGCCGAGGAGCTGATGTTGTTTTGCAGCCAATCCCTGTCGCGCCAGAAGGTGCCGCGCTCGATCGACTTCGAGGCCGAGTTGCCGCGGCTTCCAACCGGAAAGCTTTACAAGCGGCTGTTGCGTGATCGCTACTGGTCCGACAAGACCTCTCGGATTTTGTGAAGAAGGGGACTGGTATTCGCCGGGGTGTGACGGAGGATCCTCATGCCGGCCAGGAAATTTTGCCGTAAAGTTACTCAACAAAAACAGGGAGGGATTTGCATATGGACGTCGTGCCGTTGGGTCCAGGATTCGCCGCCGAACTGCGCGGTGTGACGCTTGCGGATGTCGCCTCCGACGATGCCGCCTATACGGCGGCGCGCACGGCGTTTGAGGAACATTCCGTTCTGGTGTTGCGCGGCCAGGAGGTGACCGACGAGATTCAACTGGCGTTTTCGCGCCGCTTCGGTCCTCCGGAAGTCACCAAGGTCGGTTCACAGGGGACGGGTACTCATTTCGTGATCCTGAGCACCATCGGCCCTGACGGAAAGGTGGTGCCGTCCGATCACCGGCAAGCCTTGCGCAGCAAGGCCAACCAGCTTTGGCATACCGACTCATCGTTCAAGCGCGTGCCGGCGCTCACATCGATCCTTTCGGCGCGAATCATCCCGGCACGCGGCGGCGAAACCGAATTCGTCTCGACCCGGCTTGCCTTCGAACGGCTCGACGCGGACTTGCGCGACAAGCTCGAGAATTCCTTTGCCTGGCACGATTACGCGCATTCGCGTAAGCAGATTACAGCCGACCTCGCGAGCCCCGAGGAGCGCGCGGCGCTGCCGCCGCAATGCTGGCGCATGGTGTGGAAGAATCCCACGCACGGCCGCAGCGCGATTTATCTCGCCTCGCATGCTTATGCAGTCGAAGGCATGGAGGCGGCGGCGGGAAAGCAGCTGATCGACGAACTGATGGCGGCCGCGACCGCGCCCGGCACGAGCTACCTGCACCAATGGCAAGGAGGGGATGTCGTGATGTGGGACAACCGCGCGACCATGCATCGCGGACGCCCGTGGCCGGCGCACGAGCCGCGCCTGATGGTCCGCACGACGATCTCCGCGACCGAGGCGGATGGCGTTGACACCATGCGCCTGCCGTCGTCGCAGGCAGCGGAATAGCGGCCTGCCCATGCTTCCCGGGGCGCGCGTTCAATTTGCACTACAAGCGGAAGCGTTCAGAGCCGGCGGCGAGGTCGTTAGAACACGACCCCTAGACGTCGCCCGTGGGTCCAAACCACCCGACAACGCTTCTTCGTGACGCCAAACAGCAATTCAAATCGATTGGGCACTTTGGTCTGCGGGTCTACCTCGAGGCATGCCCCACCGGGCGAATAGTCAATAACGTTGCAATCAACCACGGGAGCCTTCGGGCCAACGATTATTTTGGCCTTGGAACTCCTGCCCGTCGGGCGAACGCGAGCAAAGTTTCGCGGATACATTACCGGCCCCTGCCATTGATTAGAAACTCATCAGACAGACTCACAGACTATCCTGAAAATTTCGTTTCAGTTTATGGTTATCGAAATACATCATGCGGTGGCCAACAAGGCACAGCTCAACAAGCATCGTTCGAGGTGCGCCGGTGCCGCCGGTCAGCAGGATCGCGAGCCGATTCACAGCCGGAGGTTTCGCAAGCTCAAAGTTGCAACGGAACAGCAGATAAAGTCATCAGGGGGCGCAGTCGCCGGGCTGGCCCGCGACGCAATCTCCTTCGAACGGACGACGGCGCGTGGCGGTGGATTGATTATTGAAATTGTACCACGGCAATCTATGCTCGCGGATACCCAAAGGCATGGCGATGTGGTGGTTCGACAAGGGCAAGCCCAAGGAAATCTGGGACGAAGATATCCAGTGGCCTATTGGCGATATTGAAGCGGCGCATAAGATACGCGGCATCTGCCGGTCCGCCAATGATAGCGCTGAACAAATAGGCGGCCTTGCTGACGGCTTGAATAACCAGACCCACAAGCACGAGGCCGACCGGTACGAACACGCCGCCAAGACCGCGATGAAAATCGCGATCAAGATTTCCGATGACCTGTTGCGCGACTCCGCGGTACGTCAGATTGTGGACCTGTGTTTGAAGGCCAACGATTTGAAGACAGCGCGAATACTGTTTCGCGCGATTCAGGCCGTATCCATCAGAGAAGATGTACTGAATGACTATCCGATATTGCGGCAGTGACCTTGCCGGCTGGTGAGAGGAATGATGGCCTGCGATGGATCGAAAGCAGTCGTGACCAGCGCGCGCCTTTAAGGCTTTGTTGCAAACCAGATGACATGGCGCGAACCGCTGCGCTTTGTCGTGGCGCGCACCGCGACCTCGTTCACATCGAAGCCGGCGGCGCGAAGCCGTTTGGAAAACAGCGGATTCGGCCCCGACGACCATACGGCGAGGACGCCGCCCGGTCGCAGCGCCCCGCGGATCGCTTTCAACCCCTTCAGATCGTAGAGCGCATCATTCGCTTTGCGGATCAGACCTTCCGGGCCGTTATCGACATCGAGCAGGATCGCGTCGAACGCCGAGTCGTGAGATCGAATGACATCGACGACGTCCGCCTCCCGAATGCTGGCGCGAGGATCGTCAAGACTATCGCCGAAGATGTCGGCCATCGGACCTCGCGCCCACGCGATGACGGCGGGCACGAGTTCGACCACCATGATCCGCGCGTCGCTTCCCAGCACGGCAAGCGCGGCGCGCAGGGTGAATCCCATGCCCAGCCCGCCGATCAGTAAATGCGGGCTCTTGACCGCTTCGATTCTTCTGCAGGCGAGCGTGGCGAGCGCCTCCTCCGATCCGCTGAGGCGGCTGCTCATCAGTTCGTTCTGGCCCAGCCTCATGGAGAACTCGGCACCTCGCTGCATCAGACGAAGTTGGACGTCGGCGCCAGGCACGCGGGCGGTATCGAGCTGTAACCACGGAATCATGCGATGCTTCTACGCTGTTTTAGCTGAATCGTGCGAGGTCTAGCACAGGCAACGGTCGCGTCGCGCGTGCCCGCTTTGCTGGAGTGGCAGGCGTAACCATCGGACTGCAAGCTGCAGCTGTCCAAATTTTAGTCGCCGTTTGTCGACAGTTTCATCTCGCGGCCTGGATTAGCGTCATGTGAGCCTCCCTTGTCATGGTTTCAAACCGGCCCAAAGCTTGCATTCTCCAGCTTTGACAGGGCTTTCCGCCCGTAGCATCCGGCCCGCAAAAGGTAAGTCATGCTGAAGAAGATCGTGCTTGGCCTCGTTTTGACCTGCAGCGCCAGCGTTGCGCTCGCGCAGGAGCAGAAGATGGGAGGTGTCATCAATGCCGTGATCCAGCCCGAGCCGCCCGGTCTGATGCTGGCCATGATCCAGAATGGCCCGACCCAGATGGTGTCCGGCAATATCTTTGAAGGTCTGCTGCGCTACAGCCCGAAACTGGAGCCGCTGCCCGGCCTCGCCGAAAGCTGGACTGTCAGCGAGGACGCCAAGGTCTACACCTTCAAGCTCAAGCCGGGCGTGAATTGGCACGACGGCAAGCCGTTTACGTCGGCCGACGTTCTGTTCTCGATCGAAATGTGCAAGCAAACCCATGCGCGGGCGCGGGCCAACCTGGTACAGCTTGAAAAGGTTGAAGCGCCCGACGACCTCACCGTGGTGTTCACGCTGAAGCAGCCGTTCGGACCGTTCCTCGGCATCTTCGAGGTCGGCTCGCTGCCGATGGTTCCCAAGCATTTGTACGACGGCACCGACTTCAAGACCAACCCTTACAATAACGCGCCTGTCGGTACCGGCCCGTTCATGTTCAAGGAATGGCAGAAGGGTTCGTTCGTTCGCCTCGTGAAAAATCCCGATTACCACGTCAAGGGCAAGCCTTACATCGATGAAATCTACTGGCAGGTCATTCCGGACGCCGCGGCTCGCTCCGTCGCATTCGAGACCGGCAAGGTCGATGTGCTGCCCGGCGGCTCGGTGGAGAATTTCGACGTGCCGCGGCTCAGCAAGTTGAAGGACGTCTGCGTCACCGGCGCCGGCTGGGAATTCTTCAGCCCGCTGGCCTGGATGTGGCTCAACAATCGCGCCGGTCCGACGTCGAACAAGAAATTCCGCCAGGCCGTGATGTACGCGGTCGACCGCAACTTCGCCAAGGACGTGATCTGGAATGGGCTGGGCAAGGTTGCCACCGGCCCGTCGGCGTCTACCATCAAGTTCTACACCGACGACGTTCCGAAATACGACTTCAATCCGGCAAGGGCCAAGGCGCTGCTGAAGGAAGCCGGCTACAATGGCGAGAAGGTGCGTCTGATGCCGCTGGCCTATGGCGAAACCTGGCAGCGCTGGGGCGAAGCCGTAAAGCAGAACCTGCAGGACGTCGGCATCAATATCGAGACCATCGCCACCGACGTGCCTGGCGGGAACCAGAAGATCAGCGACTGGGATTACGACATAGCGTTCTCGTATCTTTATCAGTACGGGGATCCCGCGCTTGGCGTCGGCCGCAACTACGTCTCCAGCGCGATCGCCAAAGGTGCTGTGTTCAACAATGTCGAGGGCTACTCCAATCCGGAGGTCGACAAATTATTTGCCGACGGCGCGGTCGCGACGCCGGATTCCAAGCGCAAGGAAATCTACGAAAAGGTACAGAAGATTCTGGTCGAGGACGTGCCGGTGGCATGGATGCTCGAACTGCAATTTCCGACCATCACCCATTGCAAGATCAAGGACCTTGTTACGACAGCCATTGGCGTCAATGACGGCTTCCGCGACGCCTGGATTGACAAGTGAACGCATCGGCGGCATGTCCGCGCCGAAACCCGGCACCTGTCGGGCACTGGTGCCGGCGAATTGTGATGCGCGTAAAATGAGCCTTTGATGCTGTCATTCGTTGCCCAGCGGATCGTCAAGGGCGCGATCGTTCTGCTTGCGATCATCGTCTTGAACTTCTTCCTGATCCGGCTTGCGCCCGGCGATCCGGCCGTGGTCATGGCCGGCGAGGCCGGCGCAGGCGACCAGATATTCGTGGCCCAGTTGCGCGAAAAATTCGGTCTCGACCGGCCGCTACCGGAGCAATTGTTTCTGTACGTCAAGGGCATCCTCAGCTTCGATCTCGGCTTTTCGTTTCGCCAGCAGACGCCGGTCTCAAAATTGATCATGGATCGTCTGCCGGCGACGCTGCTCTTGACGATGACGGCGTTCGCGATCTCGCTCCTGCTCGGGATTCTGCTTGGCACGCTGGCGGCGCGCTGGGCCGGAACCTGGGCGGATACCGCGATCACGGTGCTGGCGCTGGTGTTCTATGCCACGCCGCTGTTCTGGATCGCGCTGATGGCGATCCTGCTGTTCTCGGTGGCGTTGAATTGGCTGCCGAGTTTCGGCTACGAAACAGTCGGCGCGAATTACACCGGCCTTGCCCACATGCTGGACGTCGGCGCGCATCTGATCATGCCGGCGATGACGATCGGCCTGTTCTTCATGGCGACCTATGCGCGGATGACGCGTGCCTCGATGCTGGAGGTGAAGCGGCTCGATTTCGTCAAGACCGCCCGCGCCAAGGGGCTCAGCGACAGCGTGATTCAGCGACGCCATGTGCTGCGTAATGCCCTGTTGCCGGTGGTGACGCTGGCCGGCGTGCATTCGGGCACCTTGATCGGCGGCGCCGTGCTGACCGAAACGGTATTCGCCTGGCCCGGGATTGGCCGGCTGATGTACGAGGCACTGCTGCAGCGCGACTACAATCTGCTGCTGGGTGTTTTCGTGGTGTGTTCGGCGATGGTGCTGATCTTCAATCTTGTCACCGATCTGGTCTACCGCATGGTCGATCCGCGCATTGATTTCGCCGCATGAAGCAGTTCTGGAAGCAGATGTTGCGCAACCCCAGCGGGCTGATGGGCCTGATCATCCTGGTGATCGCGATTTTCCTCGCCGTGCTCGGACCAATGGTGTTCCCGAACTCGCCGTGGCGAATGGTACAGCGGCCGTTCCTCCCGCCCTTCACGCTATCGGCTGTTCCGCTCGGCACCGACGCGCTGGGACGCGATGTCTTTGCCGGTATCATTTACGGCGCGCGCGTCTCGTTGCTGGTCGGCCTCGTCTCGACACTGGCCGCGCTTGCGATCGGCGTTCCGCTTGGCGCCATCGCCGGCTATTTCGGCGGCCGGATCGACGACGCGCTGATGCGCTTCACGGAGTTCTTCCAGACCATTCCAAGCTTTGCTCTTGCCATCGTGCTGGTGGCGATCCTGCAGCCATCGATCTACTCGATCGTCGCCTCCATCGCCATCGTCAGCTGGCCCCCGGTCGCGCGGCTGGTGCGCGGCGAGGTGCTGTCCTTGCGCACCCGCGAATATGTCCAGGCCGCCATCGTCACCGGCCAGACCCACAGATGGATCATCTGGCACGAAATCCTGCCCAACGCACTGTCGCCTGTGATCGTGCTGGCGTCGTTGATGGTTGCGACCGCGATCCTGCTGGAATCGTCGCTGTCATTCCTCGGCCTTGGCGATCCCAATCTGATTTCGTGGGGCTATATGGTCGGCGCCGGCCGCACGGTGATCCGGCAAGCGTGGTGGATCACCGTATTTCCAGGCTTGGCCATCCTGGTGTCCGTGCTCGGTCTCAATCTGGTTGGCGAAGGCCTCAATGACGCGCTCAATCCGCGGCTTGCGCGGGACGGGCGCTGAACATGCCTGCCGATCCCGCCGTCACCATCACAAACCTGAGAATTGCGCTGCCGCCCGGCGGCGAGCGCGCCTACGCCGTCGATAACATCTCGTTCGATCTTAAGCCCGGCGAAATCGTCTGCGTGGTCGGTGAATCCGGCTCGGGCAAGTCGATGTGCGCGCACGCGCTGATGGGACTGCTGCCCGACAGTGTCACCACTGACGCCGGCGAGATCGCGTTCGAAGGCCGTAATCTGCTGGCGCTCGATGAAGACGGTTGGCGCGATCTGCGCGGACGCCGCATCGCGATGGTGTTTCAGGAACCGATGACGGCGCTCAATCCCTTGATGCGGATTGGCGACCAGATGATGGAAATGTTCGAGGCCCATGGCCTGCTGTCGCCGCGCGAACGCCGACAAAGGGCGCTGGGCCTCGCGCGGGAAGTCGGACTTCCCGACCCTGAGAGAATCGTGCGCGCCTATCCGCATCAGTTGTCCGGCGGCCAGCGTCAGCGGGCGATGATCGCGATGGCGCTGGCGCTGGAGCCCACGGTGCTGGTGGCGGACGAGCCTACCACCGCGCTCGATGTCACCACGCAAGCGCAAATTCTCAAGCTGATCCGCGATCTGCAGCGCAGCCGCAACATGGCCGTCATGTTCATTACCCACGATTTCGGCGTGGTCGCCGATATCGCCGATCGTGTGGTCGTGCTGCGGCATGGACAGGTGGTCGAGCAAGGCAGCGCGCAGGAGGTTCTTAATCGCCCGCAGCACGCCTATACCAAGGCGCTGCTCGCCGCGGTACCGTCGATGACCCCGCCGCAGCGAACGCCGCTGGTCGATCGCAACAAGGCGGTCGACGTGATCGGCCTCGACAAGACCTATGTCACATCAGGCGGCTGGTTTCGGCCGGATCGCACGGTTCAGGCCGCGAACGAAGTCAACTTCTCGATTCTGAAAGGCGAGACGCTCGGTCTGGTCGGCGAGTCCGGTTCCGGCAAGTCGTCGGTCGCGCGTCTGGTGTTGCGGCTGATCGAGGCCGATCGCGGCACCGTCCGGATCGGCGACGTCGACCTGATGCAACTCGAGGGCAAGGCGCTGCGCGACCAGCGCCGCCGCATCCAGATGATTTTTCAGGATCCGTTCGCCTCGCTCAATCCTCGCCGCAAGGTCGGGCAAATCATCAGCGACGGTCCGATTGCGCATGGCTCCGATCCCAAGCTGGCGCGACAGCGCGCCCGCGATCTGCTCGACATGGTTGGTCTCGATGCCGGAGCGACGGAACGCTACCCGCACGAGTTCTCGGGAGGCCAACGGCAACGCATCGGCATCGCGCGCGCGCTGGCGCTCGATCCGGAAATCCTGGTGGCCGACGAGGCCGTCTCGGCGCTCGACGTCTCGGTGCAGGCGCAGGTGCTGGCTTTGCTGGAAGACCTGAAGACCCGGCTTGGACTTTCGATGCTGTTCATTACGCACGATCTGCGCGTCGCGGCGCAGATCTGCGACCGCATCGCGGTGATGCAGCGCGGCGTGATCGTTGAACTTAAGGCCACAGCGACATTGTTCGCAGGCCCCGAGCATCCCTACACCCGCGAGCTTCTGGCGGCGGTGCCAGGTCAACGCAAGCCGGTTTCCTTGTCGGCGTAAGCGATCCCGCCCTCCTCTATCCCAACATCTGCGTGTCGCCGCAGATCGAGATTGCCTGACCGGAAATCGTCCTGCCGCGCGGGCTGCACATGAACAGGATCTGATCGGCGAGTTGCTCCGGCGTCACGTAGTCCTTGATCGAGGTGTAGGAAAACGCCGTGCGCTCCATCTCGGCGTAGGAGATCCCGCGCTGCTGCGCCTTGGCTTCGAGGACCCGGCGCTGGCGGTCGCCGGCGACAAGGCCCGGCAGTATAGCATTGACGCGGATGTTGTCCGGCCCGAGTTCGATCGACAGCGATTTGGTGAAGCCGATCACGCCCCATTTGGCCGCGGCATAGGGGGTGCGCATCGCGAAGCCGAGCCGGCCCGCGGCCGACGAGATATTGACGATCGACGCGTTCTTGCTCTGGCGCAAATGCGGCACCGCGAGCCGCGCGCAGTTGAATTGCCCGGTCAGGCAAATCTCCAGACAACGGTCCCAGTCTTCCGGATTCATGTCCTCGACCCTGGATGTCGGTCCGGCAATGCCGGCATTGTTGACGAGCACGTCGAGGCCGCCGAGTTTTGCGACAGCGTCCGCGAACAGGTTTTTCACCGCCGATCGGTCGGAGACATCGCATGATGTCTGCGTAATCGCCGGATCGCTCGAGGCGAGCGCGGACAGCGCCATTTCATCGACGTCGCAGGTGTGAACCTTGGCGCCATCGTTTGCGAAGGCGCGCACGATCGCGAGCCCGATGCCGCCTGCGCCGGCGGTTACCAGAACGCGTAAACCCTTGAGCTCGAGATCCATGATCGCTCCGAGATGTTTTTGAGAAAGCGTCAGCCGGCCAGGCCGCCGCGAGAAAGAATAAAATCCGCCGCGCCGCTGATGTCGGCGGCTATGCCGTCAAGCGCCGCACCGCTGTTGCCGGCGGCGATGGCCTGGCGCACATCGGCATGGAACCTGATCGCGTCGCCCTTCGCCAGCCGTTCGGGATTGGCGCGCAGATCGAGATTGATCACCGGCCCCGCCTTGAGCCAGAGCGCGCGGATGATTTCCACCAGGATCGGCGAGTGCGCCGCTTCATAGACCGCGAAGTGAAACGTCTTGTTGAGTTCGACCGCGCGCGGCAGGTCGGGCGCCGGTAACAAACTCTCCGCCTTCATCGCCTCTTCCGCGCTCGCGATCGACACAAGATCGCTGTTGCTACGATGCAGCGCTGCTTGCGCCGCCGCATGTCCCTCGATCGCGATGCGCACTTTGGTGAGATCGCGGAATTGCGCCGCCGACATCAGCGGCACGCGCACCGCGCGGTTCGGCGTCACCTCCAGCGCCTTGTCGGCGACCAGCCGTGACACCGCCTCACGCACCGGCATGATGGAGACGCCGAGCACATCCGCGGCTGCCCGGAGCGACAGTTTTTCGCCCGGCGCCAACCGGCCGGAAATCAGGAGATCGGCCAGCTTCGCGTAAGCGCGCTCGCCCAGCGTCTGACGGTCGAGCGGCTCCACCAGGTTGAGCGCGGCAGGCAGGTTCAACGCGTTTCTCCCATTGAGGGCGAATTTCGAGAGAGGACTCGACAACGCCCCCGTCTTTTGCCACCCTAACTGTGATCACAGATCACGGCAAGCGAGACAATGCGCTCCCAACGGACTGCGCACTTGCCGGAGAACAGACAGCCGCATCGCGCGGCCGTATCAGGGAGACGAAGACTGATGTCAGACCATAATCAATTCACGCGCCGTGGCCTGCTGAAGACCGCCGGCGGCATTGCATTGGTGTCGGGAATTTCCGCGCCGGCGATTTTGCGCGCGCAGACCGCCGACGTCATCAAGATCGGCCATCTGACGCCGCGCACCGGTTTCCTCGGGCCGCTCGGCGAATACGCCGTGATGGCGGTCGATCTCGCGGTGGAGGAGATCAATGCCGCGGGCGGCATGATGGGACGCAAGGTCGAACTGCTCAAGGAAGACTCGGTCAATCCGCAGACTGCCTCGACCAAGGCCGAACGCATGATCGAGCGCGACAAGGTGGCCTGCATCATCGGCGAGATTTCTTCCGCCTCGTGCCTGACCATCGCGCAGGTCGCCTCGCGCAACAGGACCTTGTACATCAACACCGGCGGCAATTCGGATGCGCTGCGCGGCAAGGACTGCCAACGCTATATGTTCCACGTCGAGTCACAGAATTCGATGTATGTGAAGACCGTCGGCCGCTCGTTCCTGCGCGACGGACTGGTCAAGGGCAAGAAGTGGTATTCGCTGACCGCGGACTATGCATTCGGCCATGACCTCCTCAAAGTCAGTAAGCGCTTCATGGAAGGCAATGGCGGCAACTTCGCCGGCGACGATCTGGTGCCGACCGACGCCACCGATTTCTCCGCTTATCTGCTGAAAATCCGCGAGGCCAAGCCCGACCTGGTCGTGATCAATCTCGCGGGCAACCAGATCACCAACTTCCTCAAGCAATATGCCGAGTTCGGTCTGACCTTCCCGGTCGGCGGGTTCGGTTTCGACACCGCGCTGGCCTGGGCCGCGGGCAAGGGCAATTTCGTCGGCACCTGGCCGGTGGTCTGGCATCATCTGGTCGACACGCCCGGCTCCAAGACCTTCGTTGCGGCCTTTACCAAGAAATATTCCAAGCCGCCGGAGAACCAGGCCTGGGGCGATTACATCTCCATGAAGATCGTTGCGCAGACCATCAATGAGCTTAAATCGGCGGAATCGCCGAAGATTATTGAGCACTTCGAGAAGGGCGCGAAATTCGATCTGCTGAAGACGCGGCCGGGCTACTTCCGCGGGTCGGATCACCAATTGATGCATGAAATGTATGCGGTCACGGCGCTGCCCGCTGACAAGATCAAGAATCAGTGGGACATCTTCGCCTCGAGTCCGGCGGTGCCGGGCCCCGACGAAGACCTGGAGGTGATCGCCGCCACCAAGGAAGAGAACAGCTGCACGTTCCCGAGTTGAGAGATCCGAGTTCTCTTACCCTCCCCTGAAGGGGGAGGGTCGGCTCGTATCGCGCGAAGCAAGATGCGAGACGGGGTGGGGTGACAGTCTCTCAACTCGGACGCCGCCCGAAACGAGAGACTGTCACCCCACCCCGCCGCTCATTGCATTCGCGTCGACCCTCCCCCTCCAGGGGAGGGTAAAAAGAACGCCACCGTTCAAAGAACGCCACCTTCGGTAATGAGACCAGAACCATGTCCGCCATGTTGTTAGCGCAGCAGATTCTCAACGGGCTGCTTGACGGCGTCTACTATCTCCTGATCGCGCTTGGCCTGTCGCTGATCTTTTCGCTCGGCGGCATCGTCAATCTCGCGCATGGCGCGTTCTATGCGATCGGCGCCTATCTCACTTTGGTGTTTTCGCCGTATATCGGCTTCGGCGGGTCATTCGTGGCGGCGCCGGTCGCGGTGGCGTTGTTTGGCGTGGTGATCGAACGCACCCTGTTCCGCCGCTTCTACCGCTCCGATCCGATTCTCTCGCTGCTGCTGACATTCGGCCTGGCCATGGTGGCCGAACAGGTGCTGCGAATGATCTTCGGCGCGCCGCCCTTGTCCTACTCGATACCGCCGTGGCTGCGCGGGCAGGTCGCGATCGGCAGCTTCATCTATTCGTTCTACCGCGTGGTGCTGCTCGGCATCGCCGCGGCCTGCATTGGCGGCCTTTGGCTGCTGTTGCAAAAAACCTCATTCGGCCGCGTGGTGCGCGCCGGCGTGCAGAACCCGGACATGGTCGGCGCGCTCGGCATTTCGCTGCAGCCCTATATGTCCGCCGTGGCCGCGCTCGGCATCGGGCTTGCAGGATTGGCCGGCGTGCTGCTGGCGCCGATCTATTCGATCCATCCGGCGATGGGCCAGGAGATCATCACGCCAGCCTTCGTCGTCGTGGTGATCGGCGGTCTCGGATCGTTCTGGGGCGTTGTCGCCGCGGCGTTGCTGGTCGGCCTCGTCAAGGGCGTCATGGTCGGCATCGGCTATTCCGCGGCCTCCACCGCGGCAATCTATCTCCTGATGCTTCTGGTGCTGCTGTTCCGGCCGCGCGGCCTGTTCGGCGAACGCATCACGCGGTTCGAGTGAGGCGCTGACATGTCAACGCGCCTGCCAATTCCGCTGCTGATCGCCGCACTTGGCCTGTTGGTGCTGCCGCCGGTGCTGCTCGCACTCGGCCTCACCATGACCTCCGCTACCGAGGTCGTCATTTACGCGCTGGCCTGCATGGCGCTCAACATTCTGGTCGGGCATACCGGCCTCGTCTCGTTCGGCCACGGCGCCTGGTTCGGTCTTGCGGCCTACGCCGCCGCGCTGCTCCAGCGCAATTGGATGCACGACTCGTTTTTCGGACCCACCGTTGCCGGCGTTGTGATCGTGGCGGCGGTTGCAGCGGCGTTCGGATTCCTGATCCTGAGACGGCGTGGCGTGTATTTCTCGCTATTGACGCTGGCGCTGGCGGCAATGCTTTATGCCGTGTCATTTCGCTGGACCGAAGTCACCGGCGGCGAAAACGGCATCGGCGGCATCACGCGGCCGACGCTGTTCGGCCTCAACCTGGAATCCTCGACCGTCTATTACTGGTTTGTCGCTGGCATCGCATTCCTGATGCTGATGCTGTTATGGCGCTTCCACAATTCAACGGTCGGTTCCGTGCTGGTGGCGATCCGCGAGAACGAGCAGCGCGCGCGGTTTCTCGGTTATCCTACCAACCGCTACAAGCTCGCGGCGTTCGTGCTGTCTGCTTCCATCACCGGGCTTGCCGGCATCCTGCTGCTGTACCAGAACCGCATGACTTCGGCTGATCCGATTTCCGTCTCGTTCTCCGGCGACTTGCTGGCGATGGTCGTGATCGGCGGCATGCGCAGTTTCCTGGGGCCCGCGCTCGGGGCGCTGTTCTTTATTCTGTTCCGCGAATTCCTCGGCATCTATACCGAGAACTGGCTGTTCTGGTTTGGCCTGGTGTTCGTCAGCTTCATCGTGTTTTCACCGACTGGCCTCGTCGGCGTCGGCAAGCGCCTGATTGCACCCTTCCGCAAGAAGACGGTCGAGGATGCGGCGATGTCGGCGCGCCGGATCGAAGTGCTGCCGCTGCCGGAATTCCTGCGGCCCAAATCCGGCGTCGTAGGTCCGGTGCTTTCCGCCCGCCACATCGTCAAGAGTTTCGGCGGCATCAAGGCGGTGCAGGGAATCGACATCAAGATTGTCGACCGCACGCTGCATGCGCTGATCGGGCCCAATGGCGCCGGCAAGACCACGGCGTTCAATCTGCTGTCGGGCATGTACCCGCCGGACGAGGGCGCGGTATCGCTGATGGGCCAGCCGATCGCCGGCCATACGCCGGAGGAGATCGCACGCGCCGGCATCGGCCGTTCGTTCCAGATTACCAACCTGTTTCCGGCGCTCAGCGTGGCTGAAAACATTCGCCTCGCGGTGCAGGCGCGGCATCCGCGCCGCTTCGATCCCCTCACCGACGCGCTGTCGATCGATGCGATCAATGTGGAGACCAATGCGACCATCCGCTATCTCGGCCTTGCCGGCATCGAAAAGGCCGAAGCCGGCATGCTGTCGTATGGCGGGCAGCGCCTGCTCGACATGGGCGTCGCGCTCGCCACCGCGCCGCGGATTCTGTTGCTTGACGAGCCGCTGGCCGGGTTGGCCGCGGCAGAGCGCGAACGCATCGGCGCCATTATCAAGCGCATCTCGTCGGACCTGCCGGTGCTGCTGGTCGAACACGACATCGACCGGGTGTTTCAGCTCGCCGATCATGTCACCGTGATGAATGAAGGCCGGGTACTGCTCGACGGTTCGGTCGCGGATGCGCGCGCCAGTCCGAAGGTGCAGGAAGTATACATCGGCTCCGGCGCGACCGAGGTTGCCGCGCGGCCACGGGAAACCGCCGCCCGCGTCAACGCGCTGCTGACCGTGACCAACGTCGATACGTTCTACGGCAAGAGCCATATTCTCAACGATGTGAACTTCACGCTGCACGACAACGAGATCATCGCGCTGCTCGGCCGCAACGGCGCCGGCAAGTCGACGCTGCTCAAGACCCTGATCGGGATTGCGCCGGCGTCGAACGGATCGATCAGACTGGCGGACAGCGAATTGGTCGGGCTTTCGTCCGCGCAGAACGCGCGTCTCGGCATCGGCTACGTGCCGCAGGGCCGTGGCCTGTTCGCGGGCATGAGCGTCGAACAGAATCTTGAACTTGGCGGCCTGAAACGCCAGACCGGCAACGGCGTGCACTGGACGCGGGAACGCATCTACGAATATTTCCCGCGTATCGCCGAGCGGCTGGATAGTCCTGCGGATTATCTCTCCGGCGGCGAACAGCAGATGGTGGCGGTAGCCCGCGCGCTGTCGGGCGACGTCCGCGTACTGCTGCTCGACGAACCTTTCGAGGGCCTGGCGCCGACCGTGGTCGAGCAGTTGTTCGAGACCTTCGATCGCCTGCGCAAGGAAATCGCCATCATCATCGTCGATCACAATCTCGATCTGGCGCTGGCGCTGTCCGACAGCACGGTGGCGCTGGAGCGCGGCCAGGTGATCCATCAAGGACCGTCCAAGGCATTGCGTGACGATCTCGACTTGCGCCGCAAGGTGCTCTGGCTGTGAGAAACGAGTTGTGAGACCAGCAAATGGCAAGCACTGAACGCAACGTCGCCATCGTCGGTACCGGCCTGATCGGACGGGCCTGGGCCGCGATCTTTGCCCGCGCCGGATGGAACGTACGCCTCACCGATCCGCATGTTCCCACCTTGGC
>DATHHQ010000025.1:0-8241 GCA_035490095.1 Bradyrhizobium sp. | reverse complement strand
TGGGCATCGACAGCCTCGATTTTCTCGACATCGCGTTCGCGATCGACAAGGCGTTCGGGATCAAGCTGCCGCTGGAAAAATGGACGCAGGAAGTCAACGACGGCAAGGCGACCACCGAGCAGTACTTTGTCCTGAAAAACCTCAGCGCGCGCATCGACGAACTGGTCGCGGCCAAGGGCGCCTAAGCGCCCGCCATGCAGCTCGAATATTTCCAGCTGATTGACCGCATCGTCGACCTCAATGTCGGCGAGCGCACCATCACGGTCGAAGCGCAGGTTCCGCAGCACAACACCATCTTCGAAGGCCACTTTCCGGGTTATCCGATCATGCCTGGCGTGCTCTTGATCGAGGCGATGGCGCAGACCTCCGGCTGGCTGCTGATCGCCCTGATGAAATTCGAGCGGATGCCGTTCCTGGCCGCGGTCAAGGAAGCCAAGATGCGGAGTTTCGTCAGCCCCGGCGAGCTGCTCACGGTAGAGGCGAGTATCGTTCACGAGGGCTCGGGTTATGCGATCACGGCCGCCAAAGTCCGCGTTGGCGGCGAATTGAAATGCAACGCCACGATCACGTTCGGCATTGTCCCCTTCCCGAATCCGGAACTGCGTGTGCACATGGACGCGATGGCCAAACGCATCGGCTTTCCGCAGCAGGCTATCGCCCATGACTGAAACGAAATCCTCAAGCCCGGGATCGGCGGAAGTCTGGATCACCGGCATCGGTCTGGCGACCTCGCTCGGCGAAGGGCTGGACGCCAACTGGGAGGCGCTCAATGCGCGGCGCATCAACGTCGACGAGAAGGGCTTCGCGCCCTACGTCGTTCATCCCTTTGCCCCGGTAAGCCTGGACGCACAGATCCCCAAGAAGGGCGACCAGCGTCAGATGGAAGCCTGGCAGCGCATCGGAACCTATGCGGCCGGGCTGGCGCTGGCTTCGGCCGGCGTCAAGGGCGACAAGGAAATCCTGGGTCGGATGGACATGGTTATCGCCGCCGGCGGCGGCGAGCGCGATCTCGCGGTGGACTGCAACATTCTGAACATGGCAGCGAAAGGCAACTCCGCTCCGGGGTTTCTTAATGAGCGGTTGATGAACGATCTGCGCCCGACGCTTTTTTTGGCGCAACTGTCGAATCTGTTGGCCGGCAACATTGCCATCGTGCACGGCGTTTCGGGAACGTCGCGCACTTTCATGGGCGAGGAGGCTGCGAGCATCGACGCGGCGCGGATTGCGCTGGCGCGCATCGCCGGAGGTCAAAGCGACATCGCGCTGATCGGCGGTTCGCAAAACGGCGAGCGCAAGGATTTGCTGGTTCTCTACGAATACGGCGATTTCAACCTCAGGGACAAATTCGTTCCGGTCTGGGCACGCCAGAAAACCCCTGGTTTCGCGCTTGGGTCTGCCGGCGCGTTTCTCGTCATCGAGTCCAAAGCCCATGCACAGGCGCGCGGTGCGAAACCCTATGCACGCTTGGCCAACGTCGTCGCCGATCTGGCGCGCCGCAAGCACCCGGGCGAAGTGACGATATCGCTGCAAGAGCTGTGGTCGAAGCTCGGCCCGCTCGAGGGCAAGGGCGCCATCATCACCGGCGCGACCGGCGCCGAACCCGTGACATCCGAAGAGCGCGTGTTCCTCGCCGAACATCCAGACTTCGCGGTGCGGGCGACCGGCACCATGTTCGGCCATACCATGGAAACCCAGTTTCCATTGGGGCTTGCGATTGCCGCGCTTTCGATCTCGCGCGGCGCATTTTTTCCGCCGAACGATCCTACAGGTCTTGAGGTTGAAATGTCCAAGCCGCCGACCCAGATTGTGGTCGTTGGGGCCGGACATTGGCGGGGCGAAGGCATGGCCCTGGTCGAAGCGATCAAGTAAGCACAGCGCTGAACGCGGGGGAAAACATGACGGCTACGCGCGATAAATTCGGAAGGCCGATCGTCGTCGTCACCGGCATGGGCGTGGTGACGTCGCTCGGTGCCGGCAAGGCCGACAACTGGACGAAGCTGACCGCGGGCGAATCCGGTATCCGGACCATTACACGTTTCCCGACCGATGGTTTGAAGACAACGCTGGCCGGAACCATCGATTTCGTTGCCGTCGAGCCGTTCTCATCGACCGGCCTTTCCGAGCAGCTTGGCGTTCTCGTGGCTGAGGAAGCCATCGCCCAGGCCGGCATCGGGACCAAGGGTGATTTTCCGGGCCCGCTGTTTCTCGCCGTTCCACCCGTCGAAGTCGAGTGGCCGCAACGGCTGGAACTGGGACGCGCGACCGGAGCGACGGATATCGACTATGACGCCCTGCTCCGCGTCAGCGGCGGCGGAAAATTCACGGCATATCACCGGCGCTTTCTGTTCGGCTCGGTATCGAATCATCTCGCCGAGACGTTCGGCACCAAGGGTTCTCCGATTTCACTTTCGACGGCCTGCGCATCCGGCGCCACGGCGATCCAGCTCGGCGTTGAAGCCATTCGTCGCGGCGAAGCGGACGCGGCCCTGTGCGTCGCAACCGAAGGGTCGGTCAATCCGGAAGGCATTGTCCGGTTTTCCCTGCTGTCGGCGCTGTCGACCCAGAACGAGCCGCCTCAGGCTGCATCCAAACCGTTCTCGAAGAATCGCGACGGCTTTGTGATGGCGGAAGGCGCAGGCGCATTGGTGCTTGAAAGCTACGAAGCCGCCGTCGGGCGCGGCGCCACGATTCTCGGGGTCGTTGCCGGCTGTGGTGAACTGACCGACTCGTTCCACCGCACCCGCTCCAGCCCCGACGGCAAACCGATCATCGGCTGCGTGCGCAAGACATTGGCGGATGCCGGCATGGCGCCGGAACAAATCGACTACATCAACGCGCACGGCACCGCGACGCCGGAAAACGACAAAATGGAATATCTCGGGATCTCCGCCGTGTTCGGTGAACGGGCCAAGCAAATTCCGGTATCGTCCAACAAGTCGATGGTCGGCCATACCATTTCAGCGGCGGGCGCGGTTGAAGCTATTTTCTCGCTGCTGACGCTCGAGCACCAGCGGATACCGCCGACCATCAACTACGATATACCCGATCCGGCGATACCCTTCGACGTGGTTCCCAACACGGCGCGCGACGCCCGGGTCACCGCCGTGATGTCGAATTCGTTCGGTTTCGGTGGCCAGAATGCCTCGCTGATCCTGACGCGCGAACCGCTTTAACCGACCAGTCCCTTCCCATGTCGGCGGCTGACGTCATCGTACCAACCGGCGTTACGCACGCGATCATCAATCCTTCGTCTGGCCGGAGACACGGCGTCATGCGTGCACTCACTCTTGTTGCCGATCGTCAGCTGGTGATTGCGCAGATGCCGGCGCCGCCGCCACCTCGCGCGGGCGAGGTGCAGATCGAAGTCAAGGCGGTTGCGCTCAATCACATCGATGTCTGGGGCTATCGCGGCATGGCGTTTGCCAAACGAAAGCTGCCGCTGGTCGTCGGCGCCGAAGCCTCCGGCGAAATTGCAGCTGTCGGCGAAGGAGTCACGCGCTTCAAGCCGGGACAGCCGGTGGTGATGTATGGCGCCCTCACCTGCGGAATTTGCTCCGCCTGCAAGCAAGGTCGCGACAATCTCTGCGAGGATGTCGCCGGCATCATGGGCTTCCATGTCGATGGTTTCGCCCGCGACTTCATTAATCTGGCGGAACGGCTGGTGATTCCGGTGCCGGACGGTGTCAGCCAACTTCACGCTGCCTGCGCGCCGATCGCATTCTCGACCGTGCAGCACATGCTGTTCGACAATGCGAAACTGCAACCCGGTGAAACCGTGCTGGTGCATGCCGGCGGCTCCGGCATCGGAACTGTCGCCATCATGATGGCCAAGGCGATCGGCTGCAACGTCATCACCACCGTCGGTGATGACTCCAAAATCGAGGGCGTGAAAGCGCTCGGCGCCGACCACGTCATCAACTATCGCAAGGACCGTTTCGAACACGAGACCCGCAAGATCACCCGGAAAAAAGGGGTGGACGTGGTGTTCGAACACGTCGGCGCCGACACTTTCAACGGCTCCTTGCTTTCGCTGAAACGCGGCGGCCGGCTGGTGACCTGTGGCTCGACCTCCGGGCCGACCACGACCATCAACCTGATGCAATTGTTCCAGCAACAATATCGAATCTTCGGCTCGTTCGGCGCGACGATGCGCAATATTGCGGAAAGCCTCGACAAGATGGCCGGCGGCATGCATCCGGTGATCGACACCGAGGTGCCGATCGAGGATGTTGCCACCGCGCTGAAGCGCATGGAAAGCCGACAAGTGTTCGGCAAGATCGTCGTTGGTTTCTGATGAATCGGCTGCTGCTACGCACCAAGGCCCGGCTTCGCGACGCGGCCAAGCCGATCGGCGAGGCCGCGGTGGGCGCGTTGACGGTCGGGATGCTGCGCGCCACCCGTTATTTCGATCCGATCAAGACCGCGAACCTGTTCGGCCGGATCACCCGCTCGATCGGGCCGATGATGCGCGAGCAGCGGATCGGCCGCGCCAATCTGACCGCCGCGTTCCCGGAAAAATCGCCGGAGGAGATCGAGACCATTCTCGCGGGCGTCTGGGACAATCTCGGCCGGGTCGGCGCCGAATTCGCGCATCTCGATCATATCTGGGAGCACGATCCCGCGCGCCCCGAGGATAGCCGCATCGAGATCCAGACGCGCACCCATGAGCTGTTTGCGCAGCTGAGACTCGACGGCAAGCCCGCGCTGATCTTTGCGAGCCACCTCGGCAATTGGGAGCTGCCGGCGCTGGCCGCCGTCGCACACGGGCTGGATGCCGCGATCCTGTATCGCCGGCCGAACATCGCTTCCGCCGACCGCATCATCCAGGATATGCGTGCCGTGAAGATGGGCACGCTGATTCCGGCCGGCCGCGACGCACCGCTAAAGCTTGCTGAGGCCCTGCAAAACGGCCAGCACGTCGCCATGCTGGTCGATCAGTATCTTACCAATGGCGTCGAGGTCACGTTCTTCGGCCGCAAGACCAGGGCCAATCCGATGCTGGCGCGGCTGCTGCGGCAGATCGAGTGCCCGGTTCACGGCGTCCGCATCATCCGCCTGCCCGGCCATCGCTTCCGCGCCGAATTATCCGAAGAAGTAAAGCCGGTTCGCGACGCCGCCGGGAAAATCGATGTCCAGGGAACGATGCAGGCGGTCACATCTGTGGTCGAGGGCTGGATTCGCGAATATCCGGATCAGTGGCTGTGGCTGCACCGCCGCTGGCGCTAGCGATGGCGCCGTAGCCCGGATGGAGCGCAGCGCAATCCGGGACTGAGCTTGACCCAACAGCGGCCCCGGATTTCGCTGCGCTCCATCCGGGCTACAAAAGCCGCTGGCGACGAGGTGTTGACCTCATGGTGAGGAGCGCGTCTTCGCGTCTCGAACCATGAGAGCCCCGATGTGGCCATCCTTCGAGACGGCGCTCGCGCGCCTCCTCAGGATGAGGAAACCTACCGTCCCGTCTTCACCCGCGTCCAGAGCCGGTTGATGACGCGCTGGGTGGCCGGATCGCGCGCGGTGATCACGAACAGCTTCGCAAGCGTCGCTTCGTCCGGGTAGATGTTCCTGTCGTTGAGAATTTTCGGATCGACCAGCTTCTGGCTCGCCAGGTTGCCGTTGGCATAGGACAAATAATCCGAATTCTTGGCGGCGACCTCCGGCCGGTAGAGATAGTTGATCAACTCGTAGGCCTCCGCGACATTGTTCGCATCGGCCGGAATCGCAAGATTGTCGAAAAACATCTGCGCGCCTTCCTTTGGAATCGCGTAGCCGATCTCGATGTCACTCTTTGCTTCGGCGGCACGGCTTCGCGCCTGCATGATGTCGCCTGACCAGCCCACCACGAAGCAAATCTCTCCGGTTGCCAATGCGCTGAGATATTCCGACGAATGAAACTTGCGGACATAGGGCCGGATCTTGATGACGAGATCGGCGGCCTTTTCGAGGTCGGCCGGTTTGGTCGAATTCGGATCGAGCCCGAGATAGCTCAATGCCGCGGGAAAGATATCATCGGCGGAATCCAGCATGTGAATGCCGCAATCCTTGAATTTCGCCAGGTTCTCCGGCTTGAACACGACGTCCCAACTGTCGATCCTGGCGTCGGCGCCAAGAATTTTTTGCACCGCCTTGACGCTGTAGCCGATCCCCGTGGTGCCCCACATATAGTTGGCGCCGTAGATGTTGCCGGGATCGTAGACCGCGAGCCGTTTCGTCACCACCGGCCAGGCATTGGCGAGATTCGACAGCTTCGACTTGTCGAGCTTCTGGAACACATTCGCGGTGATCTGCCGCTGCAGAAAATAGGCGGTGGGAACGACGACATCGTAACCCGATTTTCCGGCGAGCAACCGTGTCTCCAGGGTCTCGTTGGCGTCGAATGTATCGTAGACGACCTTGATACCGGTTTCCCTGGTGAAGTCCTCGAGCACCCCCGGCGCCATGTAGTTCGACCAATTGTAGAAATTGACGGTGCGCTCTTCCGCGCGCGCGCGCGGCGACAGCAGAGCGAGAACCGCGGCAATCGCGATAGCAGATCGGATGTGAGGACAGATCCGGCCGCGCATCATTTGACTACCTCTTACCGGCGGTGCACCGCGTCCGACAGGCGCTCCAGCGCGGTGTCGAGGGTTGCATCCTTCTTGGCGAAACAGAAACGCACCACCGAGGTCACCGCATCCTTCTCGTAGAAGGCCGACACCGGTATCGCGGCGACCTTGTAGTCGGTCACGATGCGCTTGCAGAATGCCTCGTCGGTCTCGTTGAGGCCGAGCGGCGAGAGATCGACAGTCAGGAAGTAGGTGCCCTGCGACCGCAGCACCGAAAAGCCGATGCTCTCCAATCCCTTGGTGAGACGGTCGCGGCTTCGCGCCAATTCCTTGCGCATCTGGTAAAAATAATCCGCTGGCTTGCCGAGGCCATAGGCGACCGCCACCTGAAGATTGGGCGCGGTGGTGAAGGTGAGAAACTGGTGCACCTTCGCAGCGACGCGCAACAGCGGCGGCGCGGCGCAGACGAAGCCGATCTTCCAGCCCGTCAGCGAAAAAATCTTGCCTGCGGAGCCTACCTTGATGGTGCGGTCGCGCATTCCCGGAATCGCAATCAGCGGAATATGCTCGCGGCCATCGAAGATCACATGCTCCCAGACCTCGTCGCAGATCGCGATGGTATCGAACTCCTGACAGAACCGCGCCAGCAATTCGAGGTCCTCGCGCGGATAGACCACCGCGGCCGGATTGAGCGGATTATTGAAGAGGACGGCCTTGGTCTTGTGGTTGAAAGCGCTTCGCAGCGCCTCCTCCGTCAGCCGCCAATGCGGAGGTTCAAGGCGCACCAGACGCGGTATGCCGCCGGCCTGGCGAATGATCGGGAGGTAGGAGTCGTACACCGGTTGGAACGCCACCACCTCGTCGCCAGGCTCGACCACGGCGAGGATCGCGCTTGTCAGCGCTTCGGTGCCGCCTGACGTCACCATCACCTCGGTCGTCGGATCGAGATCAAGGCCATGCCAGCGCCCGTAATGGGCCGAGATCGCCTGCCGCAGCTCGGGGATGCCCATCATCGATGGGTATTGATTGTAGCCATCCATGACCGCGTCCGCCGCCGCGCGGCGAATGTCCTCAGGGCCGGGATCATCGGGAAAACCCTGGCCGAGATTGATGGCGTTGTTGTCGCGCGCGAGCTGCGACATCGCCTCGAAGATGGTGACGGGAAGGTCTGCAAAGACCTTGTTCATGGAAGTCATGGAATGGTCAGCCGCCGGTCTCGGTCGGCAGTCCCGCGGCCTTCCAGGCCAATATGCCCCCGGCGAGGTGCTTGTCGTAGGCCAAACCGCCGGCTTGAGCGGCCAGCGATGCCGTGACCGATCTTTTCCCTGAGCGGCAGGCAAAGACCACCTGCTTGCCTTGGGGATCTGGAATATCCAAGGGATCGAAACCCGAGAGCGGAACGACGACGGCACCCGGATAGGCTTCCGCGGCAACCTCGTTCGGCTCGCGGACGTCGACGAGAAGATAGCGGCCATCCGCCATTCCCTTCGATACATCTTCCGGCGTCAAATCCTTGACCTGATGACCCTGGTCCGCCACTCAAAACCTCCCAACGATCTACTGCTACCGAATGCCCGTTTTCAGGGCCAAACCTCGCCCCTCGCGCCGCGAAAATCAAGCGCCAGAACCGTTAGTTTGAGCGATACCTCAAGACCTAGATCGTAACCTGCGTCCCCACCTCGACCACCCGCCCGCTCGG
>DATHHQ010000024.1:0-3458 GCA_035490095.1 Bradyrhizobium sp. | reverse complement strand
AAGCTCATCACGATCGTCTCGCCGGTCATGGCGCAACAGACGCCATTGCCGAAGGACGACGAGGCGGTGCAGCTCAAGCAGGCGGTCGACAGCGCGACGGCGGAACTGCGGCAGTCTCTGCAGCAGGAGCACGACAGGGCGGAGGCGCTCGAAGCCGAACTGGTGAAGGCGTGGCGGTACGTCGGGAAGCTGTTGTCGATGCGCAACGGCGAGGCGGACCAGTTCAGCCAGGCGGTCGACAGCGCGACGGCGGCACTGGCGCAGTCTCTGCAGCAGGAGCACGACAGGGCCGAAGCGCTGGCCACCGAACTGGCGAAGGTGCGACAGGCCGTAGAACAGAAACCCGCCCCAGACCGCAGTGCAACCGGATCAGTTAAACCGGATGAACCAGCTCGCATTGAGCACAAACCGCGCGGGGGCTACGGCTGCCAGCGCTTCCGGACCTACGATCCAGCATCCGGAACCTACAAGGGCTATGACGGACGACGGCGTCCCTGCCCATAAGTTCGGGCGGCGTTTTGGAGACAAGTCTGGCCGACCTGCCGCCTTGGGCAACAAAATGCACCCGCCCTCACCTCGGCTGCTATGGCTTCTTGACAACCCAGCCGAATGCAATCGTTGAACCCATCCATCCAAAGGCCATGCCAGTGATCCTTACAACGGACGAAGAGCGCGATGTGTGGATGCCTGCCCCTTGGGATGAGGCGAAGGCCCTATAAAGGCCGCTGGCGCGCGATGGCTTGATGATTGTTAGGCGGGGTGCAGACTAGTACCTGGAATCACAAATCGGTATTGCGGCCCATCCTTCGAGACGGCCACTTCGTGGCCTCCTCAGGATGAGGTCTAACTTGTTGAAACACAACAACCTCATGCTGAGGAGCGACGCGAGCGTCTCGAAGCATGGGCAGCAAGCGACTCACCGATTTCTCATAGTCAGCACTAGGAGGATGTTATCTGACGCCAGCGGCAACGGTCCGCACAAGGCCAAGTCGATAGATTGTATCGACCCGGCTTGCCGCGATCATCTTGACCCTTGCCTGCCGCAGCGAATGCGAGCGTTTCAAGTAGCTACGTAAATGAGGAATGGGCTGGTGGGCTAAGGGGCTGAAATCGGAAAATCGAGAGGCGGGCGTCGTGGCACCCGCCTCCTTCAATGATTCGCCTCAATCAATGGGTTTGGTGGACCAACCAGCCCTTTCCCTTGCCAACCGTGGAGCCCCTATGCACCCCGGCATGAAACCGAAATGGACCAAAGACGACACCAGACTAATGGCCAGGGCGCTTCCGTTCTTTGTTGGGATGTTCTCGCTTGCCAGTTTCTTCAATGGCGATGGCTTTCTTGCTGGTGCGCGTGCTGGCGTGGCCCTGTGGCTGATTACAATCGGAGCCCTCGGCTACGTGGCATTTCGGACGTTGCGGCGATGACGGGATGACCGCCTTCTCACTTAGTCCGGCTATCAACCATGAACATCTGGTGCATGTCGCTGATCCCCGCATGGCCCACGGTCCGCGGCGGCACTATTTGCCTAGCGTCACGCCCAACAACCCGACAAGTGTTCTGTTTTGAGCAGCGCTGGTTGGGTCCTTATGGTAGTGTGGCTGACCTTACCGGAAGGTCGCCAATGTCCGCGCGCTCCATCTATCTGCGAGATCAGGCCGCCAACTGTGAGTGGCACGCCAAGAATATCCGTGATGACGAAACGGAAGTAGCGTTGCGAGAAATGGCGGCCCGATATGTCGCCGAAGCGGACGATATTGAAAGCAAAGAGCTGGCGACGCGGCAAATGAAACAGGCCGCCAATTTTTACGACGACACAGCGTGAATCAGTCCACGTGTGGCGTGCGACTTAGCCGGATGAGGAAGCGGTCACCGCTCCAAAGCTCAATGTCGTGCCCATCGACAAGACGTTTGGCCTTGCCGATTGCCTCGACATCATCAGCGCAAACCAACGCCTCGAAACCTACAAAGTGACCGTCAATCCCCACGGCATACGCCCGGTACTCACCCATCCCCCGGAGTGGCTCACATCCTTGGGTCGGATTGCCGATCCGAACCTGGCGAGATCGTTATCGGCGGCAGGTTGATCATGGTCTGCAGAATCTCGCCGACCATCGCGAGGTGATCGCCGTGGCCGGCATATTGCTGCATGATGTCGGCAAGATAGGTAGTCGCAACATTGAGCCTCTGGGCCAGCAGCCGCGCGATCAGGAGCGCCACCGCCGGTTGGTCGCGCAGAAACGATACGGCATCGCTGATCTCGTAGACGGCCGAATCGGACGCCGCGCGCACGGTCGCGGTATGCGGCTGATCGAGCAGAACCGACATTTCGCCCAGCACGGCGCCGGGCTCGGTGATGATGGCGACGACGGTATCGCCTTTGACGACTTCAAGCCGTCCCTCGATCAGGACGTAGAGGTGTCCGGTGGTGCCGCCCTCATGGAGGATGAGCGTTCCCGCCGAAACGCTGCGTTGAATTCCTCCGGTGCAATAGTCCAAAATCGCGCGCATTCAGCGACACTCCCAGGCCTTGACTCCAAGCCCTGGGGCAAGATTAGGCAGCAGGGTTGCTATCGTCGAACGGATAATGTGTTCGATCTGCTCAAATTGTTTGCATCCAACAGGGCCAAGCGATCCCATCAGGGGCCTGGCGATGACACCTCACCCCGCCTGCATTTCCCCCGTGTCTGGAGCGATGCCGCGCTCGGCGATCCGCGGCTGCGGGCTGCGGTCGACGATCAGCCGGAGCAGATCCGGCCGCGAATAATGCCCGCCAATATCGGACACCGCCTTGGCGGCGAGCACGGTCTGCCTCGATCCTTCCGCGATCAGGATCGTTTCGCCCTGCGCCGGGCCGGCAATGATCTCGCCGCGTGGGTCGATGATATAGCTGTCGCCGGTGTGCTCGAAGGTCGACAGTTCCTTGTAGCGATCGGGCGTATCGGACTGCAGGCGCACGCCTCCCACCGCGATGACATAACAGGCCGCTTGCGATGCGAACGCACGCGACAGCAACAACTGGCGTGGCCACAACGGGTTCGGCGACGGTGGCGCCACGGCCGGCTCGCGTGCCGGCCAGGCGGCGACATGGATCTGCGTTCCCTGTGCCGCGAGCACATAGCCCGGCAGCATGGTATTGTGCTCCCAGCAGTTGAGACCGCTGATGCGGCCATAGGGCCGTCGATGGGTTCTCAGACCCGCCGCATCGCCCTCGCCCCAGACCGAACGCTCGTGAAATGTAGGTTTGATCTTGCGATGCCGGCCTAGAATCCTGCCTTCCCGGCCGATGAACAACAGCGTGCAATAGACCGTTCCGGCCGTGACCGCGTCGCGTTCGACCACGCCGATCACGACGTCGATGCCGGCGATTTTCGCGGCCTCGCAAAGCTGGTCGGTGGTCGGGCTCGGAATCTCGACGGCATGTGCCAGATACTCCGCCATCGCCTGCCATGTCAGCGGC
>DATHHQ010000023.1:0-3408 GCA_035490095.1 Bradyrhizobium sp. | reverse complement strand
GTACACGATGGCCACTGCTCTGGTCACCGCCGTCGGCGCGTTGGCGGGATCGAGAGTGCTGCGGTTTTAGCCTTACGCCGCCCCGGCGTTGGCCGGAACGGCATCGATCCCGTTCACGCCGCCGACACCGCTGCGGTCTGCTGCATGCGGTGGAAGCGCAGCACCTGCTGCGCGGTCGTGGACCGCAGCCGTTCGTAGGTGGCCTTACATGCCGCAAGATCGGACCGGTCCGTGCCTGAGAGATCGTCGCGCAGGTTGATGATGGCCTGGACGGTCGGCCACGACATCCCCGAGACCTTTGCCAGGATCATGACGCCCTCGGCGCGGCTCTCCACCATCATATTCTCTGCAGTCGACACCGATACGTTGGCGAGCGCCGCGATCGCGGCATTGGCTTCGTCGAATTTTCCGGCCTCGGCAAACGCCGCCACCTGATGCTCGTCGAGCCGGCCGTCCTCGTATAACGACTTCACGAGCGCGTGGGCGATGGCGGTTTCCTGGGTGATGGCCGAGGGCGCGGAGCGCGCGAGTCGCGTCGCCTCCTGCACTGCGGTGGGAATGTCACCTGCCTGCTGCGGGTTGGCGGCCTCGAGCCGCGCCCGCGCCGTCGCGGAGGCTCTTGCTATCAGCTTCAGATAGACATGCCGCGGAATCGTCGGACGCATGCCGAGACAGGTTGCAAGGTCGTCATCGCCTTCGGCGCGATTGACCAGCCGATTGAAGCCGCGCTCGGAAAATTCCGCGCCGGGATTGTTGACGGTGCTCTGGATCACCTCGTCGTTGCCGCGCAACACGAGCACGTCGGTCACCGCGCGGCTCAGCACCCTTCGTATCGAAATCGCCATCAAATGCGCCTGGCTCTTGTTGCGCGCGGTTTCGATCAGCGTGTCATCGTCGAGCCGCTCCGATCGGGACAGCACCGGAGCTGCGACCTCGATCAGGTCATCGAACGCCAGCGCGCGAACAGTGAGCGGCGGCGCCGTGTCTATCGGAGCCAGACGATTGGCGAGCAGCGCCTTGGCGGCGGTCTCGATGTGATCCGTCAGGCACTGGAAAACGTCGTCGAACAGCGCGATCTGTTCGTCCGAAAAATCCACCGCGCCGCTGATGAAAAGATCGGTCACCCGGCGCAGGGTTTCGACCCGGCGCGCCACGGTTCCGTGCGCCAGCGTGGTCTGTAATTCGTCGAGCAGACTTTCGGAAGTGGAGGCGGGTTTCGAACTCATGACTCTATCCTGGAGCATTCGGACATTTTCAGACCGGCGACGGTTTCTTCGTCGCTGGAAACGGAAGTGGTCGGATCAGGCGCTGGCAATGCGGTTGCGCCCTTGTGCCTTGGCTGCGTAAAGCGCGCGGTCGGCGCGTGCGAGAAATGTATCGGGGGTCTCATCCGGTTTCAGCGTCGCGACGCCCGCGGAAATCGTTACCTGCATGCCGGGCGAGAACGCGCTCCAGTCGAGGTCGGCGATGATCGCCCGCAGCCGGTCCAGAGTTCGCACCGCTTCGCCATCGGGAGTATCGGGAAGCACCAGCAGGAATTCCTCGCCGCCATAGCGGCCAAACTTGTCGATGTGACGGATGTTCGCGAACACCGTGATGGCGAATGTCCTGAGTACTTCGTCGCCCGTGGGATGGCCGTAGGCGTCATTGACGCGCTTGAACCAGTCGAGATCGATCAGCGCGATCGTGCAGGGCGTATTGCTGCGTTGGGCGCGGGCAATCTCGTCATCCAGCATCCGCATGATGCAGCGGCGATTGAACGAGCCGGTGAGCTCGTCGAGCTCGGCGAGCTCTTCGATTCGCTGATAGGCCTCGCTGAGTTCGACACCGCGCTTGTGGAGCCGCTTGCGCATCGAGTCGCCGTAAAGCCCGACGAAGGCGCATTGTCCGATCGTGAGAACGAAGCACAGTACCGCGGCGAGGCGCTCGGAGGTCGTGGCCACCGGCAGCCCGATGGGAATCTGGGTCACCAGGAAAATCGGGGCCACGCCGACTGTCGTCAAAGTCCATGCGACCGCAGCCTGACGTGACGTCATCTGCAACGCGGCGACGCCGAAAACAAGAAACAGCACGTTGAGAAAAGCATAGCCAATCTGGGGCGCAGCCAGCAGAAATCCAAGCTGGATCGCGACGTGACCGCCGACTTGAAAAACCGTGAGATAATGATCTTCAAAACGATCGTTGACGTGAGTTTCGGACAGAAGGGCAAAGATGCCAATCAGCGTAATGCCGCACAGGAGAAAGGCCGTGGGCAGGAGCGTCGGAATCGTGCCGGCATGGACATAGATCAACAGGACGGTCGCGCCGAGCGCATAGCTTGCGACCTGCATCGCCAAGGTATGCCGGCGATGCGCCAGACGGCGCTTTAACAGATGCAGCGGTAGGCTATCGGCAAGCGCGACTGGCCCGCCAGAGCCCTGACCTTGAAGCGATGAGGCTGCGCTGATCATGTCCGCCGTCGTGGAATGCATCTGGCGGAACTTTAGGGAGAAAAGCCTTTAGGTTTGGTATCTTTTCAGTGCCGGACCTTGGCCGTTCAACGTCGCAACAGCCTTGTTTCGCAATGGGAATTAGGCGGATAAGGATAGCGTGACGCTGTGGGCCGTTGCGCGGGGCCGGCGGAGGCAGACGGTTGGAAGGGGTGTTTTGCCCGCCCAGCCTTGGTAAGGTAGCGGACAACCGCGGCGTGAAGAAAGTATTTCGGTGTTATGATACCAATTCCGCGATTTTGTTCGTTCCCGCGCCATCAAGGGTTGGAAAGTCTGTGCGATACATCACAGATGCGGGCGAACTATTGCAACAATTTGCAGAATTTTGCCTTTCACATCGAACCAGCAGCCGCCCCAATCCGACCAATCTTGCGAGACGGCCATTGAGTGCGACACAGGCGGCTTCGGACAACGTCCTGATCGCTCGGATCGCTCAAGGCGACCGGCTCGCCATGCAGGTGCTGTACGGTAGGCACCATGTCAGGGTGTTTCGCTTCGGGTTTCGGCTTGTGCGGGACGAACAGGTTGCGGAAGACCTCATCAGCGAGGTTTTTCTCGATGTGTGGCGCCAGGCTGGCAAGTTCGAAGGCCGATCGGCCGTTTCCACCTGGCTCCTGGCGATTACGCGATTCAAGGCTCTGTCTGCGCTCCGCCGCAGGAAGGACGTTGAACTGGACGACGAGGCCGCCAATGCGATCGAGGATACTTCCGATGATCCGGAAGTGGCGGCGCAGAAGAAGGATACCAGTAAAGCGTTGCGCAAGTGCCTGACTGCACTTTCGCCGGAGCACCGGGAGATCGTCGATCTCGTCTACTACCACGAGAAATCCGTGGAAGAAGTAGCTGAAATCGTCAGTATACCGGAGAACACCGTGAAGACGCGCTTGTTTTATGCGCGCAAAAAATTAGCCGAACTGCT
>DATHHQ010000022.1:0-12525 GCA_035490095.1 Bradyrhizobium sp. | reverse complement strand
TGGACGGCTCCAAGTTCGGCCTCGGCACGCGCAGCCAGCGCTATGCCATGATCGTCGACAACGGCGTCATCAAGGACCTGTTCGTCGAGAAGCCGGGCGCCTTCGAGGTGTCGGCGGCCGAGAACGTGCTGAAGCATCTCTAGCGCGCTTCGAGCGCAGTATAGATCGACGGCGGGGCCAAGGCCCCGCCGTTTTCGCTTGGGGCCGCATGATTCCGGCTAAAGTCGGCGTTTCTGGTCCAGGTACAAGACAAACCCCGTTTGTCCGTCCTGAAACTCCTTGGTTTTCACCGCCGTCTCCGCAGCCGGCCGATCCACCGATCTCAACAGCTCGTTCTTTGCTACCGCAATTGCCTCGACGCTCATGTTGTGAACGGACCAAGCCAGAACGGGGCAGCCGCCTCCATCCATGCGATGCTGCAGTTCAACTGGCAAATCCGTCGGCACTCTGTGCGCCAAAATCTCTTCCATGAAGATGAGCCGCGGCAGCGAGAAGTCCTGTAGATACCGTCCATAGGCGTTGGCATATACTATCGCCGCCTGTCCGGGCTTGTACCAAGCCTTATGATCCGTGGTGATCACTGGTACGATCTGGCCACGACATTCCGGTATGGAACGGATCCATTGCGCTGACTCTCGAAAGGGCTCGTAGGCCAATGCCGGCCGTTCGGGTGGGAGCCGCTGACCCACTATCGACGCCATCGACAAAACGAGCACCGAAAGCGCGAGATTCAACACCACCCGGACGAACCGAGGCGCGGCGGTTACGGCTGCATCGTACAATCTGGTGCAAAAACCCCAGATAAACGGCGAGAGAACGAGATAATTCCTGTCGAAAAAATTGGGCGCGATGAGCGTGGAACTGACGATAGCGCCGGCCAGGACCAAGACCGGCACACCGACAAGCAAGACCGTTGCTGAATCCAAGGGGAATCGACTCGAGTAAGATATGCCAACCCCAGGAACCACTGGATCTTTTCCCTCCCCGATCGACGATATCCGGCAGAAGACGAACACTGCGACGCAAACTGCAATCGCGATGATTCCGACATCTCCGAAAGAGTATTGCACGCATGATTTGAGAACACGGCGATACCAGTCGAAGTCGTTCTGATACCAATTGCTTCCAAGGGCAGCCTGCGAGAACGGCGCCATGACAAATTGGACGTAGAGTGCCGACGCCGTCAGCAAAACGCCGCCGGTCGCAACCATCAGATGCCGTTCATGACGCTTGAACAGCGCGAGGACGATCAGCGCCGCCAGGCTCTCGTACATGACGTAAAAGTGCACGAACGAGCCGATGAACATGAGGACAATCAAGCCTCCCAGCCGGATGCGCTTGTCGTACGGCGGCTGCTCTGCGAGAAGCGAAAGGCAAAGCGCCAGGATGCCCGCGCTGATGAGAAGACAGAATGCGTAGGACCGTGCGTTTTGCGATTGAAAGAACCAGAAGAGAGATCCGGTGGCGATGGCTGCGCCAAACAATCGGCCAGGCAGACTGAAGGTGCGCTTCGTTCCCGCGACAAATATCAGGATGGATGCGGATGCTGCCAAAGCACTTAAACTGCGCACGGCAACTTCGGTGTCACCGACGATCCTGGAATAGAGGAACAGGACAATAAGGTAGATCGGGGGGTGTACGTCGCTTGCAATGCGAGAGAACAAACCGCCGGAGCCATCGGCGGGCTCGAGGATGCGTACGGTAAAGAATTCGTCGAACCAAAAGCCGTGCGCATTCAACCCGACAAACGCGCCGATCATGCCGATGGCGCAAGCCAGGCCAAACAACCCGACTTCAAAATGACGGATGACAGTTATCCGCATTTTTTCGCCCCGGTTGCGCAGGCTCACCGCCGCTTCAGCGCAATTTGGCAATGCGACCCCCTCGCTGTGCTGCGCCAAAGCTATCGGCTAAATATGAAGTAGAATTTCTCGCGCATATAACTGCGCTGGAACGCCTCGCGAAGGCGCCACACGCCGGCATCGACGACGAAGTGCGTCATCACCACGCCATAGAACGCGCCATACACGGCGCGGCAGGACGGCGACGCCAACCAGTCCGGCGCTTGCAGCGCCGCATTCAGCACGACGGCTCCAATTGTCCCCACGGCCAGAAGAGTGGCCAGCGATACGGCGGCGTTCTTCCTGCCAGCACCGACGAACCCCATGAACACCAGATATTGCAGCCCATGACCCAACGCGTATCCCAAAGTCGCGGATACCGAATCCGAGAAAATGAACAGCGGCAGGAAGAACAGCGTCCCGAACAAGAAGAATGTGAGGCGCAACCAGTTCGTTCTCAGCGCAGGATTTTCGACGACCGCGAGGCAAAAAGCGATCGGCAGCAACCAGCAAATCCTCGCCCCGATCCGGTGAAGCGACGCAAACTCCGTGGATAGATTCGGCAGGCCGATATCAAAGGGCTGAAAGAACCCCAATATCCCGGCGAATGCCGACAGCGCCAAGGTTCGCCGCTCCCAGCTCGACAGCGGCCCGCCATCCGTGCCTGCAGCGACAAAACTCAACAAGCCGACATTTTGTTTCTGGTAGTGCCACAACTGCCAGCAAAAGAAGGGGATCAGCAGGTAAGCACTCAGGCGGGGATCGAGAAAGTAGAATGCCGCAGCACTGGCGACGACCAGGAAGCTGGGAACCAACAGATATCGGAGGGGTCGCGCGCGAAAATGAGCGCGCATCGCGGGGTCGGTATAGAACCAGCCCGTCGACGCGACATGGAAGTTGGCGCCGAAGAATGTCAATGCAGTGAGGATAAAGAGCGCCGGGGCGGTTTTCGGTATGATGAGCTGAGCAAAGGGAATCGCCACGAAGGGCAACAAACTTGCACACGAAACCAACGCCAAAAACAGATGCCAGGCTTTCGGATGGCTCCTCGTGCGAATGCCGGGGTTGGCATCGACATACGCGCTGATCGTCATTGTTCAACCGGTTTGTCGTCTGGCCGAAGTGGCGATCTCAAACCGCCTGCGCACGCACGACGGCTCAGAGAGCATCCCAATGGGTGTAATTCATTCTCATGCTCGCGCCCATCGCGGGTGTGTTTCAATGGTAGCAGGGCCTATGGAATGACAGCGTCGCCGACTAGAGCGTCACGCCGCCATTCACGTGGATCGTCTGGCCGGTGATGTAGCTCGCCGCCGGCGAAGACAGGAAGGCGATCACGGCCGCCACCTCGGCCGGCTTGCCGTAGCGGCCCATCGGGACCAGCGCGCTCATCTGCGCCATGCGATCGCGCGAAATCGCGACGTGGGCGTCGGGATCCTTCTCGATCAGACCGGGCGCCACGCAATTGGCCGTCCCGCCCGACGGTGCGATCTCGATGGCAAAGGCGCGCGCCAGCGCCTCCATGCCGGCCTTGGCCGCTGCCGACGCTGGAAAGCTCGGCAGACCGCGCGCGAAAGCATGGGCCACGAAGGACGACACGCCGACCAGGCGCCCCGACGTGCCCGCCTTCACCAGCCAAGGCTTGGCAGCGGCAGCGAGCTCGAAGAAGGCCGAGGTCATGGTAGCGAGGCTTGCATCCCAGCCGGTGCGATCCAGTTCGCCGATCGGTCGGCGGTCGGCGAAGCCCGCATTGCTGACCACGACGTCGAGCCGGCCGAATTTCTGCGCCGTCACCTCGACCAGGCTTCGCGCAGTGCCGCTCGCGGCAAGATCGCCTTCGAGGATCAACGCCTCGGCGCCGGCACCACGTACGAGGCCCGCGACCTTCTCCAGGCCTGCGCGATTCTTCCGCGCATGAAGCGCGACCGCTGTGTCGGGCGCCGCCAGCGCGCGGGCGGTCGCGGCGCCGATGCCCGATGAGGCGCCGGTGATCAGAATGACGCGCATCAGGCAGGCTCCGGTTGATGACAGCAGGCCCGGTCGAAGTCGCCGATGCCGACAGGAACGTGGAAAATCATCTCGGCGCGAAGGATAGCACCGGCTAGCGGCAGGCGTCGCGCACGACCGGCGCCAGGTCGTCCGCGAAGCGTCGCGCGCCCTGCACGGAGAAATGGCCATTGTCGACGAAGTCGGTGTTGCCGAAGGAATCGGGCGGCACGTCGACATAGATGTCGCCCAGCTCCTTCGCCGTGCGCGCCAGCACGGCGTTCAGCTTCTGCTCCATCGGCCAGAGGTCGCGGTCGCGCACCAGCGGCAGCCAGCCGTAACGGCCGTCGCCCGAAAGCTGCGCACGGTTGAGGAGCTGGCCGACCCAGAGGGTGATGACGCCGCGCTGGCGGTTGATGGCCGATATCTCGCGAATGTTGCGTTCGTAGAGGGCATCGAGCGCCGGGTCGTCACCCGGTACCGGATCGCGGCCGTAGGGATCGACGAAATAGCGGACGGTGTCGACATGGGCGCTGATGAAGCGCATCGCCAGGGTGAGCAGCGGTGAGATCGTGACGAGCGAGCCGCCGACCCGGCGTACTTTCAGTGAATCGACCTGGCTCGGCAGATGAAAATCGGCATAGGCCGGATCGAGATGGGGGATGTGCGCGTTGCGCAGGTCGTTCCAGCCGACATAGTAGATGGCGCAGCGCGGCGTCTTGCCGAACTTGGTCTGATAGAACGCCGTCTGGATCAGGTGTTCGACCGTCGTGTAGCCCGGCACGCCGTGATTGACGATGAAGAAGCGGCCCTTGCCGTCACCCTGCTCGAGGGCGGCGGCGAGCCGGTCGCTCCAGGTGTCGCCTTCGCCCGCGCCGATATCATAGGTCGTCGAGCCGCCGAAGGTCGCCACGACGTTGCGCGTCGCCAGTTCGCCCGGCGCGGGATCGCGACCGCGCGTGCCTTCCGAGCTGTGGCTGATCGCAAGGCCGGTGGCGCTGGTGAAGCGCAGCGAGGGGATGGGAACGGCCTGCAGCAACGCATGCCAGTGGAAGCGCTGCGGCTCCGACTTGTCCGGCGGCAGCAGTGATGCCTCGCCGGGCGCGGCATGCCGCAAGGCGTAGGAACCAACGCCCCAGCCGAAGTCGACCAGCGCAAGGATCAGCAAAGCAACGGCAATCCGCGGCCAGCGCAAGAGCGCGACGACAAGGATGAAGAGCACCAGCAGGTAGAGAAAGTAGAACGCGCGCGGGCCGAACGCGGTGAGCTCGTGGAGTTCGAACAGCCAGCCTGCCACCAGGAGGACAGCAAGCGCCAGTATGAGCGCCACGACGGCGATGATCGCCCGCTCGAAACGGTAGGGACGGCTGAAACCGACATAGGCGAGCATCCGGTTCGACATGTTGGTCACGCCCTAGGCGGCGATCTCATTCTTGCTGAAGAAAAATGCGCGCCCGAAGAGGTTCGAACGCCTGGCCTTCCGACCCGTCTTTTGAAGCTGGACATTTTCGCCATTGTCCTCGCGATGGAGTCTCTCACACTTGATGCGCGAACACCAAGCCGTGCCTTGTGGTCTGAGCGGCACCCGATCACGTTTGCTTGTCTTGGCGGTGCCGAAGCAAGTCGCGTGTTATGGACGACGTGCGTTCAACCCCGCTGAATTCGAGAGGAGAAGCGAAAATGAAGGCTCTATTGCCAATCGTTGTTGCTCTCGCCTGCCCCGGCGCCATTCTGGCGGCCTCGACCGCGAGCGCGCAAATACCGGACGCCGTCGCCGCTTCGAATGAAGCGGTGATCGTAACCGTCCACGCCGAAGGCGCACAGATCTACGACTGCAAGCCCGCTGCGGACGGAAAGCTCGTTTGGCAGTTCCGCGAGCCCATTGCGACGCTGCTCGTCGATGGCAAGACGGTCGGTCGACACTTTGCCGGCCCGAGCTGGGAGCTGGCCGATGGCAGCGCGGTCACCGGCAAGATCGCCGGCCGCGCCGCCGGCGCGACGCCGAAGGATATCCCCCTGCTCAAGCTTGAAGCGGTCTCGCACCGTGGATCGGGTCAACTGACCGGTGTCACGACGATCCAGAGACTCAACACCAAGGGCGGCGTCGTCGAGGGCCCGTGCGACTCCGCAGGGGCGTTTCTGTCCGTGCCCTACTCGGCCGATTACAAGTTTCTCAAGAAGGGCTAGCGGCTCGCCGTTCCGTGTATCGTCCGGCGGCTCGCGGGACGACAGGCTCAGGGTGTCACTTGAATCTCTGCGGGAGGTCACGCGCCGATCCTCTGCTCGTGAGTGTCGACAGACATACGCCACAACATTGCTCAGTTCTGTCAAGGGCCACGCGTCGACGCCGAGCAAGATAATTCTTGCCTACCGGCAAGGAGGCCGCGGGAGCGCGCCGAGCGTCGGTCATACACCATGCGTGGTGCGACACTCACCTGCGATGACAGCAAAATGCTGTCAACGGCTGGCCGGCTCTGATTTCGAATCTGGTTCCGACAAGTTGGCTGGCGGACCCGGCGAGATTAGATCTCTCGACCTCTGCCTTCTGAGAGGCCTAGAAGCCACGATCGCGACTCTCGCCACGGTCTGTTCGGGCGTGGCTTCCAGGTGGCTTCCAGTTTTCGGTGTGGCGAGAGCGGAGGGACAGCACGCGTCGCTGTCGACAATTGAAGAAATGGCGCGCCCGAAGAGATTCGAACGCCTAACCTTCTGATCCGTAGCTCATAGAGTCTTTCGCAATTTCAACGACTATGTTTTGACCTTCCCCGCCCCTAGTCTCGCCAGCACAACAGACAGCGTCTCGTCTCCGTAAAGGATCAATCCCTACCCTTGTGCAAGTTGGCTAGCGAGACCTGTGTAATTCTCGGGGGTAAGCGCGCGGAGCCTCGCCTTGAGTTCAGGGCGGATATTGAGCCCGTCGATGAATGCGGCGAGGTCCGCCATGCTTACCACTCTCCCGCGGGTCAATGCTTTGAGTTTCTCGTACGGCATCTCCACATGCGCGACACGAAGGACCGTCTGTATCGCCTCCGCAAGCACTTCCGGATGCGCGGCGAGGGCTTCGCGGAGCGCGTTCTCGTTCACGCTGACTTTCCCGAATCCGCGAACGAGCGATTGGTAGCCGATGAGCGAGTGAGCGAACGCGGTACCTAAGGTGCGCTCGACCGTCGAGTCGGAGAGATCACGCTGAAGCCGCGAAACCGGGAGTTTCCGGGAGAGATGTTCGAAGAGCGCATTCGCAATGCCGAAATTCCCTTCCGCGTTCTCGAAATCGATCGGATTTACTTTGTGCGGCATGGCGGAGGAGCCCACTTCCCCGTCTTTAGGTTTCTGTGTGACCCATCCATCCGAGATGTAGCGCCACATGTCCTGCGAGAGGTCGAGAAGTATCGTGTTGATGCGACGGAGATTGTCGAACATCTCAGCGTACGTATCGTGAGGCTCTATTTGGGTAGTGACCTCGTTCAGCTCGAGCCGGACGAAGTGCTCCTTCTTTTCCATGCCTTCCGCGTTCAATGATTTGACGAACACGCGGGCGAGACTCAGCCATTCGGCTTCGGGTAACGCGACCATCTGTGCGTTGTAATTCGCCGAGGGGCCGCCCCATTTGACCAGGATGGTGCTGTGCTTGAGCGTATTGGCTTGCCGCTCAAGTCGCTTCGCGAACACGTTCATCTCTTTGCCGAAGGTCGTCGGCGTTGCCGGCTGCCCGTGCGTGCGTGCAAGCATCGGCGTCGCGGCATGTGCGCGTGCAAGCGCGATGACCTCCTTCCGTACCTCTTCAAGCGCCGGAAGCATCACTTCCTCAATGGCATCGCGAAGCGCGAGACCATGTGCGACGCTGTTCACGTCTTCCGATGTAAGCGCGAAGTGCACCCATTCGAGAACATCCTCGAGGCTCGTTCCTTTGAGCTTGAGCTTTATGAAATACTCGACGGCTTTTACGTCGTGATTGGTGGCCGGAATTCCCTCATATCCTTCTCGCTCGATCTTCTTGATGATGTGCGCATCTTCTATCGAGATATCAGTAAGGACACGGAGGAGCTCGAGCTCTTGCTCGGTGAACGTGCGCATCATATCGACACCCCGAGCGTTCGAGAGAAGACGCAGATACTCGCACTCGACTATGAGGCGGTTTTTCATCAGTGCGTATTCACTGAAATACCCAGCGAGCGCTGCGGCGGTCGCACGATAGCGGCCGTCGACGGAGGAAACTGCGGTCAATGGTTCAAGCAACATGGTATTTTTTCAAGTTCTTCTCGATGCGGGGGATGACGGGAGTCGCGCCATAGGAAACTAAGAAGATCTTACTTTGGAAGCGGAACGAAGACGCCGCGCATAGGGCGGCGATAGCGCCCGCGCCTATGAGCAGCTTTGTCCTGGTCTTCATTGCTCCCCCGAGCTGATCTGCAACCGAATCTAGCGGGTCACAAGGGATGGGTACACGGGCGCGGCAAAGGAGCGTTATAAGGCGCGCCCGTATCTAGCCCACCTACAACCCGTCGGGGCCTGCATCTGCTGCGGCAATGCCGAGCCGCCGTTGAGCGATGAGCATATCGTGGCCTATGGCCTGGGCGGCACTCTTAATCCTCCCCCGGGCAAGCCGCGCCCGGTGCGCCTGAAGCTCACGACAGCAGCAAAGTACAGCAAATGCAGGGAGAGAATGGCGCGCCCGAAGAGATTCGAACTCCTAGCCTTCTGATTCGTAGCCAGAAGGCAATAAATGGCCAAGTTATTGATATTTCCGACTTATTGGACATCCAGTGTCGCACGGTTCAGGCCGTGCTTTGCGCCAAAAACGGCCCCTTGTCGCACGTCGTTCTCGGCTGGCGAGGGCGCAGCCGGAGAGACCGTTCGCATTGGGGGCTGGCGAGCGGCCGCTGATCGGCGCCGGTATGCCGAGCCCGAGCTGCGGCTTTTGCAGTTCAATGGAGCCGCCCCTGCGCTCCCCGGCGCGCTGCTGTTGCGCGACGAGCCGCGTCCCCTCTACCTCCGGCAGATTGTAGGACGTGTCATCCATCTTGAGCGGGCCAAAGATGTGCTGGCAGAAATGATCCTCGAGCTCTTGGCCAGACACCACCTCGACCAGCCTGCCGACGACATCAGTGCTGGTGCAGTAGTGCAAGCGCTCGCCTGGGTCGAACAGCAGCGGTCCCCGGATGCCGCTCAACGCCTGCAGCAGAAGGGCACTCAGCAGTTGCTCCGGAGGGAGGGCGGCCTTCGGGCGAATACAGCTGGCTGAAACTGTGGTTCAGTGCCTTCAGGACCTCGCGCACCAGCTCCTGGACCTTGCGCAGCGGATGGCCCGTCGGGATGCGCTCCTCCGGCTGACATACGAAAACAGCCCGCCTTGATCCTGAAACCCCACCACGCATACCCACAAGCTCCTCAACGCCACTGGAGCTATCGAACTATCGATCATTTCTCCAAGCGAGCTTTTCAGCAAACTGCCAGCGCGCCTCGCTATGCGCCGGCCGCGTTCCTGGCTAGCATGAGGGACCAAGAAGAAAACGCTGCCCCGACCGTGACAGGGATACGAGGAAGCGCCATGGAATACCGGCAATTCGGCGGAATCGATATGAAGGTTTCCGCCATAGGTTTTGGCTGCTGGGAGATCAGCGGAACTTACGGTCCGATCGACGCGGCCCAGTTCGAGCAGGCGGTCCATCGGGCGCTCGACGCCGGGATCGATTGCTTCGATACCGCTGAAGCGTACGGCATGGGGATTTCCGAACGGGCGCTGGCGCGCGCTCTGGGGGCGCGGCGGCGCGAAGTCTGCCTCGTGACCAAGGTTGGCGTCGGCTATCCGGACGCGCCCAATCGCCGAGACAGCAGTCGCGCGCGGATCGTCGCGTCGCTGGAACAAAGTCTGCGCAATCTCAACACCGATCATGTCGACGTCTATTTGGTGCATTGGCCCGATCTGAACACGCCGTTCGAGGAAACGATGCGGGTGCTCGACGACATGGTGGCGCAAGGCAAAGCACGCGCCATCGGAGTGTCCAACTTCCGGCTGTCGCAGCTGGAAGCCTGCATGAAGCTGAGACGGATAGACGTGGTGCAGTACGGCTGGAACATGTTCGATCGGCGGATGCAGCGCGAGATCTTCCCGTGGTGCGCCGCGAACGGCGTCGGCGTCATGGCCTATGGCTCGCTTGCTTATGGGCTGCTGAGCGGCACGTTCCACGAGGACACCGTGTTCGACGAGGCCGACTGGCGGTCGAAGCGCGGCGTGTTGGGCGGGCTCAATCTGTTCCGCACCATGTTCGGGCCGGATCATTTCGGGCGGAACCTGCGCGCAGTCGAGGAAGTCAAGGCGCTGGCGGCCAAGTATGGCAAGACGCTGCCGCAATTCGCGTTGCGCTGGACGCTCAGCCAGCCTGCCGTGCACACCGGGCTGGTCGGGTTCCGCCGCCCCGCTGAGGTGGCGGAAAATCTCGGCGCGCTCGATTTCACGATTTCGGCCGAGGACATGGCCGCGATCGACATGATCTTCAGCCGCAACGACGTCGTGACGGAGCCGCCCGGCTGGCTGGAGGACGATTCGCCAGCCTGAGGCCGTCACCAACAATCGATGGAGGAAGCGCCATGCCAGTTCAACGTTTCGCCCCCATGACGAAAGACTTCGCCACGTTCGATTGCGACGCGCCTGTGACCGAACCGCCGCTGATCTGGGAACGCGCCGCCGAATTTCTAACACGTGACGAGTTGGTGGCGCTGAAATCGACCATCTGGTGGGATCACGAAAGCCAGCAACTGATCGTGCACGGCCGCGCCGGCGTCGGCATCGGTTCGCCACGCCGTGGCGGCATTCCCGGCACGATGCGGGTGATCTCCAATGCCGGGCCGGGGGTGAAGCACGACATCCAGCGCGCGCTGAACGTGCGGAACCTGAACGCGCAGACGGCGCTGACCCAGGAACAGGTCGGCTACATCGATTTCGGCGGGTCGTACGAGCCTGAGCCGCGGCTGCGCGACATGGACGTGCAAGGGATCGACCAGGTGATGATCATCCCGACCGACATCGACACCTATCCGTGGCTGCTCGATGCGGTCGGCGCCAAGGCGTTCTGCAAGGCGTACAATCAATGGGCGTACGATTATACGAAGGCCGATCCGGACCGATTGTTCTTCGCCGCCTTGTTGCCGATGCAGAACGCACAGTTCGCGGTGCAGGAAGTGTATCGTGTCGCAGCCCAAGGCTGCCGCGTCGCGCTGGTGCGGCCCACCGATTCGATGGGCAATTATCCGCTGCAGCCGAAATACGAACCGGTGTGGAACGCGCTGGAAGAGACCGGCATGGTCTATGGCATGCACCCGTTCCCGGCCGGCGCGGCGCTCAAGCCGCCCGGATACAGCGAGCAATACTCCGGGGCGGAGCTGATACGGCGGACGATCTCGGCCTCGGGTATTCCTCACTCGTTCCTGACCAATGTCCAGAATTTCCAGTCGGAGGCGGCGCTATGGGTCACGTCGGCGCTGATGACCGGCCTGTTCGACCGCTATCCGCGGCTGAACGCGGCGGTGTTCGAGGCGTCGTCGACCTGGCTCAGCTTCCTGCTGGACGAGTGCGACAAGGCCTACCGGCTTTATCGCAACGAACGCACTTTGCCGCCGCTCAGCAAGCTGCCGAGCGAGCTGTTCTTTGAACATTGCATGACCGGCTTCGAGGGCGACGAGGCGCCGCCGCCGCGATTCCCGGAATTCTATTCCGACATTCTGATCTGGTCCTCCGACGTCTACCACCACGACGGTGACGACGCCTGGCGAGCGATGGAAACGATGCAACGCTACAATCTGCCGACCGAGAACATGGCGAAGTTCCTCGGCGGGAATGCGCGCCGGCTGTATCGGATCGACGCGCCGAAGAACTTCATCCGCGAGCGCGTCACCGAGATCGAACGCCCGAACTGGTGGCCGACCGCGGAGGAGATCAAAGCCTCGCTCGCCGCCGACGCCTCCGTGACGCGCTGGTGAAGGAGGGCGCCATGGCACATTTCCCCGTTTTCGACAGTGATTCCCATGTCGTCGAACCCCCGGAACTCTGGGACAAATATCTCGATCCGGACTACCGCGTACTGGGCCGCCGCGCGCTGTGGCGCCACAACGGCGAAACGAACTCGTATCTGAAGATCGACGGCGAGGTCGTGCGCGACACCATGAATCCGAATATTCCGCGCCACGCGATCTGGCGGCCGGGCATGACGTGGGACGACATTGGTGCGCTGGACGCCTCCCGCCGGCACGACATGAACCCGGGGGCGTATGACCCGCGCGCGCGGCTTGCCGATATGGACAAGATGGGCGTCGATCAGGCGTTCCTCTATCCGACCTGGTTCGCGGAAGCGTTTCCGCTCGTCTCGGATCCGGACACGGCGAACGCGCTGGCGCGCGCCTACAACGACTGGATCGCCGATTTCTGCGCGGCGGATCGGCGCCGGCTGTTCGCGGCGGCAATGCTGCCGCTGCAGGACATGGATCTCGCGCTGGCGGAGCTGCGGCGCGTGGCGAAGAACCCCAGCTTTCGCGGCGCCTTCATCCGGCCGATGTTCGTCGGCGACACCTACCTCACCAACCCGTTCTACGATCCGCTCTGGGCCGAGCTGGAGAAACTGGGCGTCGTCGCGGCGGTGCATCCGACAGCAGGGCTGTGGAACCCGGAGTGGACGTCGCATGGCCCCTTCGTCGAAAAAGTAAA
>DATHHQ010000021.1:0-6343 GCA_035490095.1 Bradyrhizobium sp. | reverse complement strand
GGCGCTGGCCGGCGGGTTCTCGACATAGAGCAGGACAAAACTGAAGCTTGGCATCTGGCAGGTTCCTTGTTGAATATCGCCACCGGACCACCGCGTGGCGTCCGGCATGAATTCAATCTAGGGGACATGCTGCCAAAAACTGTCAGTAGTGAAATCCGACGTTATTGCTCCGGGATTCCTTCGGTCGCGCGCCAATCCTTCAGCAGGACCCGACGACGACGGGGATAACGCTTGTCGACGAATTGGAGCTTGCGGATACGGTCGGTTCGGAAATGCCGAAAGCCCTCGCGTATCTCGCACCACGCCACGACGACGCGCACCCGGTCGAAAAAGGCCAGAGCGAATGGCCAGATGGTGCGCCTTGAATCGCGCCCGCGGCCGTCCACATAGAAGATGCGCAACTTGCGCTCCGTGCGGATCGCCAGGCGGATGGTCGGCAACTCGGCATCACCGGCGGCAACGGCATTACCAGGCCCGACCGGAAGGCTTGAAGTATCAAGACTGACTTTCAGGTCTTGCGGCAGCACCGCGGCGATCTTGGCAAGTGCGTTGCGCGCGGCGGTGCCCAATGCCGCATCGGCCCGGTCCGCTACCCATCGTGAGCCGAGAACGATCGCTTCGATCTCCTCTTCTGAAAACATCAGCGGCGGCAGCATGAACCCGGGACGCAGGACGTAGCCGACACCGGGTTCGCCATCGATATGCGCACCCTGTGCCTTGAGTGTCTCGATGTCCCGGTAGACCGTCCGAAGTGAAATCCCGAGCGCCTCAGCCAACGTCGCGCCGCTGACGGGGCGACGATAACCACGAAGCGCCTGAATGAGATCGAGTAGACGTTGCGCGCGAGACATCGGAGCCACCCAGCCATGAAGCGCGACGAGGCTATCACCGAATGCTGCCACTTTGTGTCAGCATGAACGTGATGTTGGCACCGAGGGTGGTTTTGATTTTCGATGCGAGATAGACTGCGGGGCTCGAACCTCACCGCAGCGCGTTTTTTTTCGGGCCCCTCATGGACGCAATGCTTGTCGTCGATATGCAAGTCGGACTCCTCAATGGGGAGCCCAAGCACGATTTGCCCGGCGTCATCGAACGCATCAACCGGCTCGCGGCCAAGGTCCGCGAACAGTCTGGCACGGTGATCTTTGTCCAGCATTGCGGCCGCAAGGGCGACGATTTCGAACCGCAAACGCCCGGCTGGGCGTTTCTTCCCGAACTGCTGCGAGATCCCGGTGATGTCGTCGTCCGGAAGGACCTGAATGATCCATTCGCCGGGACGGACCTGCAGGCGCGCCTGAAGGAGATCGCGCCGGATCGGGTCTTGATCACCGGATGGGCAACCGATCTCTGCGTTGATGCGACCGTCCGATCCGCGGTCACAAACCATCACCACATCGTTGTCGTTACCGACTGCCATACGGTGAGCGACCGCCCCCACCTCGATGCCGTCAGCGTCATTCGTCATCATCACTGGATCTGGAGCGATCTTATCACACAGCGGTCCGTCACGCTCGAGGGTGCGAACGAACTGTTGCTTTGATTTGCGCAATTGAAGAGCTCCGCATATGCATCCTGCCCTCATCCCTGCGTAACGGCTTCGCCGTTATCGCTTAAGAAGCGGCCACCTGCCCGCGTCTAGGACGCCGGGATAGAGACGGCGAAGTGAGTGCGTTTTCCTCGAGTCCACGCCGTGCCGCTCATGCCGCGCCGTGCAGAACTTTCGATACCAGCCACACCGCGGTGATCGGGGTCGCAGCGCTCACCAGCACAAGCCCGACGATCGAGAGCACAAGATAGGCGCTCCAGGCGATCCGGTGGAAAGCGACCGCGCCATAAATGGCGATGGCCATGTTGGCGCCAAATTCAGTCAGGCCTATCACCCGCTGGGTCTCTAGCGAGAGCCAGCTGAAAAGGCCGAGGTCGCCGGCAATGATACCGAACAGGCTTAACGCCAAGACCGCAACGATGAGATGAATGCTTTTCACGCGCGCCTCTGAAGACTGCCATTCGTTATATTCCGGCAGCGTTACGTTCTCCTTTAAATTTTCAATAGAATGCCGCTGGTGAGGCTTCGTCATTGATCGAGCAGGCGCCCGCGCAATTCCTCGAACGGGATCATGACGTGATCGCGAAACGCGGCGCGTTGCGCAAGCGTGCGATACCAGCGTTCGACATGCGGCAGCGGCGGACGCTCGATTTCCAGTTCGAAATACCGGTACAGCGCTGTCCCGGCGGTGACGTCGGCCAGGGTCAGCGCGTCTCCGAGCAGAAATGAACGGCCCTCGAGCAGTCGCTCCAGCTTTTCGAAATGCCTGACGCAGCGCGCCAGCGACGCCCGGATCGCCGGCCAGTTTCGTTTCTCTTCGGGGGTCCGATAGAATCCCCAGAACACGCCGACCAGGAAATCCGGCTGCAGCGAGGTTTGCGACCAGTCCATCCAGCCGTCGACATCAGCACGAACCGCCGGATCGCCAGACCAGAAATGTCCGGCGCCCTGACGCGCGGCCAGATAGCGAAGCCAGATAGCGAAGAATGGCGTGCGATTCCCAAACCGTCGTATCACCGTCCTGGATGACGGGCACACGGCCATGCGGATTCATCGCCAGTAAAGCTGATGTATCGAGCCCGCCGAACCTGCCGCCGGCATCGATATGCTGGTGTTCAAGCCCCAGTTCGCCGATCAGCCACATCACCTTCTGGACATTGAATGAACTGCGTCGTCCCCAGACTTTCAGCATTTTGGCCCTCGACGGCGTTTCAAAGTTCGCTAGCATTGGACCTTAAGCAAATGCTCCACCAGTTGCCATGCGGATGCCCGCATGCGGCTCAAAGGTGTGGGCCGGGAGGCGTTCATGAGAGTATTTGGCGCGCTGGCAGCGGCGCTATCGGTGCTGCTGTGGCCGGCTTTGGCCGCGGCACAGGATTTTCCCAATAAGCCGATCCGGCTGATCGTGCCGTTTCCGGCCGGCGGCCCGAACGACATCATCGCGCGCGTGGTCGGCCAGCGCATGTCGGAGCTGACAAAACAGCCGGTGTTGATCGACAATCGCGGCGGCCAGGCCGGCGTGCTGGGGACCGATGCGGTCGCGAAAGCAAATCCCGACGGCTACACCATCGGGATCGTGAGTGCGAGCGCGCTCGTCATCAGCCCCACGATGGAAAAGGTCCCTTACGACGTCGGCAGGGATTTCGCGCCCGTCACGCTGGCGGTGACGGTGCCGGAGATGCTCGTCGTTGCGAGCAACTTTCCCGCCAACAACATGGCCGAACTCGTCGCGCTTGCGAAAGCGCAGCCCGGCAAGTTCAATTTTGCGTCCGCAGGCGTTGGCGGCCTGCCGCATCTCGCCGGCGAACTGCTCAAGCTGACGGCGAAGATCGATATCGTCCATGTGCCCTATCGCGGCGCGGCGCCGGCCATCAACGATCTGCTTGGCCAGCAGGTGCAGATGGCATTCCTCGACTTGCCGGTGTTGCTGCCGCATATCAAGGCCGGCACGCTGCGCCCGATCGCGCTCGGCGCTCCGCAGCGCTCGCCGACCGCGCCCGACGTGCCGACCACCGCGGAAGTCGGCATGCCGGATATCCTGATCGAGAACTGGTACGGCATGGTCGCGCCGGCGAAAACGCCGACGAACATCGTCGCCGCGCTCAACCGCATTGCAAATGAGGCGATGGCCGATCCATCGGTGAAGGAAAAGCTCGCCGATCAGGGCCTCACCGTGGCCGGCGACACCCCGGAGCATTTCCGTGGATATATCGAGGCCGAGACCAAGAAGTGGGCAAGAGTGATCAAGGACTCCGGAGTCGAGATGACGAGGTGAATCTACAGCGCCGCCCCCTTGTCAGCGCTGCGCCTTGTCAGCGCTGCGCGGCCTTGTCAGCGCTGCGCGGCCTTGCGCAGATGCTCCACCAACAGCTTGGCCGGCCGCGGCAAGGTTTTAAAACTGCGGGCGCAGATCGTCAGTTTGCGGTTGGCCCAGGGGTCGCGGATTCGGATCATCATGATCGGCATCGACCGCGCGCAGCGCTTCGCGGCGGTTTCCGGCACCACGGCAATGCCGACATCCGCCGCCACCATCTGGCAGATCGCGTCGAAATCCCGCAAGCGCGCGCGGAATTTCAGGCGCAGGCCGAGCCGCGCGGCGTGTTTGGCGATATGGATCTGAAGCGCGGTCGAATTCGTCAATCCGACGAAGTCACGATCCCGCACCTCTTGAAAATCGATCTGACGACGGCCGGCGAAATCGCCGCGCCGCGCGGTGACCAGCATCAACCGGTCCTCGCCGAACAGAAATCGCTCGACGTTGTCAGGAAGCGCATGCTCGGCTGCAAAGCCGAGATCCGCGGCACCGGTGGCAATCGCCGCGGCGATATCGGTGCTTTCGCGTTCCTCGATATCGACGTTGATATCGGGATGTTCCCGCAGGAATGCCGCCAGCGCCTTCGGCAGGTGCTCCGACAGACCCGAGGTGTTGGCAAGCAGATGCACGCTGGCTCGGGCGCCGCTGGCATATGCCGAAAGATCGCCGCGCATCGCATCGACATTGTGGAGGATGATCCGGGCATGATCGAGCAGGCTTTCGCCGGCCGCGGTCAGCTCAATGCCACGGCGGCCGCGCTTGAGAAGTGCGGTGCCGAGGCCGGCTTCCAGGCTCTTGATCCGCGCGCTTGCCGACGCCAGCGCAAGATGAGAACGGAGCGCGCCGCCCGTGATGCTGCGCGCCTCGGCCACCGCGATGAACAGCTGCAGGTCGACCAGATCGAAACGCATGGCGATTTCCATTGCTATCTGCCTTCGTCATAGCCGAAGGCTTGCTCCGTAACCTCCAGATTGTGCCGATCGCGCGGATCGGTCAATGTGCTGGGATGTCCGACCCTCTTCTGCTCCTCATCGCCGCGGCGTTCCTGTTCGCGGGTTTCGTCAAGGGCGTGATCGGCCTTGGCCTGCCGACGGTGTCGATGGGCCTGCTCGCCGTCACGATGCAGCCTTCGCACGCGCTCGCCATTGTCATCGTGCCGGCCGTGGTCACCAACATCTGGCAGACGTTTGTCGGCCCGTATTTGCGCGACATCATGCGGCGGCTGTGGCCGCTGATGGCGGGTACGGTGATTGGAATCTGGCTGAACGCCGGCATGTTGACCGGCCCCTATGCGCGCTACGGCACCATCGTTCTCGGGGTTTTGCTGGTGATTTATGCCATCATCGGGCTCAACAAGTTCAGCTTCAATGTCGCGCGCAGAGACGAAAAATGGATCGGCGGCATCGTCGGCGTCATGACAGGCGTGGTTTCCGCCGCCACCGGCGTGCAGGTGATCCCCTCGATGCCGTTCATGCAGTCGATCGGCATGGAGAAGGACGAACTGGTGCAGGCGCTCGGCGTATTCTTCACCGTCGCGACGGTGGCGCTGGCCTTTAATCTCACCAGCGCCGGGTTGCTGACGGCGGCGACCGCATGGCCGGGCGCGGTCGCCATGGCGGCTTCCTTCACCGGCATGTTCGTCGGACAGGCCGTGCGCTCGCGGCTGCAGCCGGAAACCTTCCGCCGCTGGTTTTTGATCGCGATGATATTTCTCGGGCTCTATCTGGCGGGCAGCGCGGTTTACAATATTCAGCGCGCCTGAAGCATGGCGACGCGGATGCCGAGATAGACGAACAGCCCGCCCAGCGCGCGATTGATCCAGAGCAAGCGGGAGCGGATTGCCCGATCAGGGTGCCGGCCGACAATTCTGCCACACTTCGTTGCCGATGAATCGTCATCGTTCTAATTTTACGAAACGTTTAGCTATTCCCGATACGGATCTTGGTCGGCTTACGACAGCTCCCCAGAACGCTCAGGATGAGCGATGCCAGATGCAGAATTATCAGTCATCGACGAAGTCGAAGCGACAATAAGTACCGGGTCGGCGGAAAAGCGCCTGGAAACGATCAAGCGCGTTACGGATCTTTTTGTGTCGTCCGCGGGCAGCTTCAATCATGAGCAAATCGACCTGTTCGGCGATTTGCTCGAACGCCTCATCAAAACGATAGAAATCCGGGCGATCGCAGATGTAAGTGCGCGCATCGCGCTGGCGGAAATGAGCATTCAACTTGCTCCCGTCGGCCAGGCGCCGTCTTCCGTCGTCCGCCGCCTTGCCATGAATGACGAGATCACCATCGCCGGACCCGTTTTGACGGAATCTGCCCGTCTGAGCACGGAAGACCTGGTCGAAATCGCGGAAACCAAAGGTGAGCAGCACCTGTTGGCCGTTTCGGGGCGTTGGTGGTTGAAGGAAGTCATCACCGACGCGCTATTGGCCCGCCGGTACCCAAGCGTCAGTCGGCGGCTCGTCAGCAATCCCGGTG
>DATHHQ010000020.1:0-10183 GCA_035490095.1 Bradyrhizobium sp. | reverse complement strand
ACGTCCCGCAAGCGGATTTCCAAGGTTCCGCTGATCTTGATCGGCGGGGTCGAGCCGTCGAAGGCAATACCACCGCCATTGTGGCAGGCGGCTTGAAGGAGCGCCTTCAATTCCTCCTGATTGGCCGGCCGCGCGAGGCTGCCTCCTTGAATGGTAATGCCGCCACCTGTGCCTGAGCCGGCGGCAGACTTGGAGCGCGGCTCTGCCGGCGTCTCTTTGCTCTGGGCGAATGCAGCGGACGAACCTGCAAGCAGCGCAAGCGCTGACGCACCGCCCACCAAATCACGTCTTCTCGTGCTCACGGCATTCTCCCTGTCGATGGAGTTCCAAGACCCTGGAACCTTGGAAGGTGTCGCGGAAAGGCGGAACTGCCTTGTCGTGACATTGTCGTGAGCATGTCCTTTGTCCGGCCGGCCATCCGTGACCTCAACGACGGATAGGCGTTGTCCAATTTTTGTGTCCAAATTTTGTGGAGACGTCGCATGCTGAATGTCGACCCTGTCAAACTGACTGAGGCCTACCCGCGATCCACGTTGATCGCTCGGCGCTTTCGAGCAGCGCTTACCGGGAAGATCTATTATTTCAATGGACAGAAGAACAGGGCGCGCGTCTTTCACGCCCTCAATACTGAAGTCCAGTTCGAAAATTATGTCGAGACGGGGACTTTCCTGGGCATGACGACCGATTTCCTTGCTCGCACGGCAGGGGAGCGCGGCGCGCGCGTCTACTCCTGTGAAATCAATGACCGCCATTTTGGGATCGCCAGCCGCACGGTAGGAATGCTGCAGAACGTGCAGCTGTATCGCGGCAATAGCGTTGATTTTCTTCGGTCACTGTCCTCCACGCTCTCGCCGGCGTTGAATTTCGTGTACCTCGATGCGCACTGGAACGACTATCTTCCCCTGCGGGATGAACTCTTGATCCTTGAAAAGTGGCAGAACACCGTCGTCATGATCGACGACTTCAAGGTTCCTTCTGATGAGCGGTTTGGCTGGGACAAATACGACGACGAGCGCGAGATCTGCCTTCGGCATATAGCTGGCAGTTTTGGCGACAACGCCGTCTACTTCCCGAACTATTCGGCCACGGATGAAGGCGCGGTCGCGGCGCGTGGTTACTGCGTGATCGCGATGTCCGATCCCTGGAGCAAGGTGCTGGACCGCACTTCCCTGCTGAGAAGACATGTTTTCTGACCGCCGTTGAGGCCGTCGGCGTGCGAATTCGAAAGCGAATTGCCACTTTGAAAAGACGCCGGCCTTAGGGACGGCGAGGATGGCGGCTGCGGAAACGAGCTGTTCAGTTCTCCCCGCAGGCGTGGGCCTCCCCCCGACTCCCCACGCCTGCGCGCCGGGCGATTTCCCTGCCACCCCACCCAAGTCGCCCGGCGCTCTCCGCATCAGAGGGCGGCGCTGCTCACCGCAATCGCTCCCGTGAGCGAGATTTTGACTCTGGCGGCGTGTGGGACCGCCGGCATACTAAGCGCCAAATGCAACGATGTGACGCCGCATTGCGTCGCCTTGGAGGCCAGGTATGCGCGGGACCATCCATCACATCGACCTTACCGTGAGCGACCTCATGGTCTCGGCGGCTTTTTACGAAACGGTGCTGGGCTTTCTCGGCTACCGGCGCACGAGCGCGCGGCCAGACTATGTGGATTGGAATCTGCCCGGCGGTGACGGCTTGCTTTGCTCCATTGGCCTGAAGGCGGCCCGGTCGGATCGGCAGCACGATCGGTACAGTGTTGGGCTGCATCATCTAGCCTGGCATGCGGTAGACCGCGCCGACGTAGACAGTCTGCACGAGCTTCTGGTGGGGCAGAAAGCGACCATCCTCGATCCGCCAACCGAATATCCAGCATACGGTGCCGGGTACTATGCCGTGTTCTTTGCCGATCCGGATGGGCTCAAGCTTGAATTTGTCCATTACCCCGGCGAATCGTGAAGGCTTGGGCGCCGTCAGATTTTGACTATCGCGCCGGCAACCACCGGTAGCTTGCCCCCGCGAGCACTCGATGCGACGCTGCCGACCGATTGCGAAAGAGAGCGCGCGGGGCCTATGTCCAGCTGCAACAGCAGACCGGTCCGAATGCGAATTGGGACCGCGATATTAACCCTGGCCGTAGCGTTGCCGTGCACGATCATGCCAGCGGCTCAAGCACAGCAGACGGTCCCGCCCGATATCGCGCCCTTGCTTGAGCGCGAACGGTGGCTGGACGGCAAATGCCGAGGCGGTTCGGGAGACGATCCTGCAACGGCCGACTACTGCGCCGTGCGCGATAGAGCCGTGGAGCAGCTACAGGCAAAGGGCTGGTGTTGGGGGCCGCCCGAGCAAACCGAAGCTCTCAAGGACTGGCAACCCTGCAAGGTTGCGTCTGGACCTGCGGCCTGCGTCGCCAGCATCGACAGGCATCAGCGTGCCGTCGCCATCGCCTTCGTGGCAACGATCTGCCAGCTCCGAAATGATCGGTACCTGGCACTTTTCAGGCAGGCGCGCGATAGCGCCTATTTTTCCGCGCCTTCCTGTACTCGATTATCCGCCGCTGAAAGCTCACAGGTCGATGCGGAGATGGTGCGCATCGTCGTTGATGAGCAATCGAAGATCGGCCTCCGAGAAGGCGAGTTGTCTCGGACATTTGCCCAAGCGTGTCAGGTTTTGCGGGAAGGCCATACCCTATCGGAACTCGACCAGGCGCGACCCAATATAGGGAAGTAGCAGGCGGCACAGAGCTATCGCGGACGCTGCTGACATTGCCATGGCCTTTGTTAAGCTTCGGCGCCGGCGCCGTGAAGCAGCTGCGGTCGTCGCCGCGCCGGTGCATGCACTGCATGCGTGCGTTTGCGGGCCCTTATGCGGTACGCAAGTATTATTCTGCCCGGCGATGACGCGGCAAGGAGACCACGGCTGTGACCGAGATTCCTGATATCTACTTGGATTTGTTGCGGGAGAAGAGAGCATTCGCACACTTGGCGACTGTGATGCCCGATGGCTCGCCGCAGAATACGCCGGTGTGGTTCGACTTCACCGACGGCAAGATCCGTGTGAACTCGGCACTCGGGCGGACCAAAGTGCGAAACATGAAGCTGGGCGCGAAAGTGGCCCTGTCGATCATGGATCCGGATAATCCTGACCGATACGTCCAGCTCCGCGGCACCGTAACACGCGTGAGGCAGGACGATGTCGCCGCGGCGCATATCGACCAGCTGGCGCATAAATATCTGGGGCTCGACAAGAACCCCTATGCGAAGGCGGGCGATGTGCGCGTGATGTTCGAAATCTCCGTGTTCTCCGTCCAGGGGATGAGCTGATCAAATCGAGGGGGCGAATTCAAACTGATGCAGTGCCGACGATGCTTGGCGAAAGCTCTCGTCGATTTCATCGCCGGCCGCCAAGTCACGTGTCGCCAGGTCGACTATGACCACAAGAATAACCGACCCGTCGCGGTCTGCGCACCTGTGTCAAAAGCCATGGGACTGGCGGGCACAGCAGCGCCCGGCTGGTGTGCGAAGGCTGGACTGTTATTCGGGGAGGCCTGCCTTCACCAGATGCTCGCCGAACAGCCGGCGTTGGGCGGCGTCCTTGAAAGCATGGCCTTCAGAGAAAGGCCTGGCGCTGAACTTGGGATCGACGCTTAGAATATTGGAGGCAGTCTGCTGTGCTTCCCCGATTTTGCCGCTGGCCGCGAGACTGGCAGCCAAAAAGCGCATATTCCCCATGAAGCGCTGATTGAGCGAAGCCGACCGGCGCCCCCACACCGCGGCCTCAGCGTAGTTGCCCGCTGCGTAGTGGGCCAACCCAACGACCGCGTAGCTGCGATACACCAGCACATCGTAAGGTGACAGGCGCAGCCCGATTTCGGCGCGCCGCAGAGCTTCGCGCGCCTCTCCAATATAGCTGAAGGTAGCACTGCTGGTCGACCAAGCAAAAGCCGAGCTCGGGTTTGCCGCTATCGCTCGGTCGAATAATTCGATGGCGTGCTCATACTCGCGAAACAGCAAAGAGCGATGGTGGGCACAGAGCGAGAGCGCGTGCGGGTCAAACCGATCCAGGGCCAGCGCAATCCGGCTGAGCCGCTCCACCTCCTGTCTATCGGCGAGCGGATCGAGCGACCAACCTTGATCGAACCAAAAGCCGTGCCAGGCCGCGGCCTGCGCATACGCCATCGCATAAGTCGGGTCGAGAGCCATGGCCCGCTCAAACAGCGGCAGCGCCTGCAGGAACTTGTCTTGTTCCATGGGATAGAGGAGATCGAGCCCACGCAGCACGCATTCATAGGCGTCGAGGCTCTCCGGCCGCTTGCGCAGCACGCGGCGCAGCTCGGCTTCTTGCACCTGGGGCGCGATCGTCGCCACCACCTTGACCGAGAGATCGTCCTGCAGCTCGAAGATGTCGGCGGCTTCGCCGGTGAACCGGTCGCTCCAGATGGCGGTGCCATTCTCGCAATCCGCTAGTTCTGCCGACAACCGGACCTTGTCGCCGGCCCGGCGCACGCTGCCCGACAGCATGTAGCGTACGCGCAAATCACGCTTGACCTGTTGCGCATTGGGCACCGCACCGTGGTAGCGCAACGTCGAGGTGCGCGAGATCACGACCAGTTCGGGCAGGCACGACAGCGCCGAGATGATGTCCTCGACCAGGCCGTCGCTGAAATATGAAGCGCCGGTCTCGACCGTCTGATCGATGAATGGCAGCACCGCGATCGACGGGCGGCGTCGTTGGAAGCTGTCGATAGCCGGTGTCCACTTGGGCCGCTTGCCCGCACCCACCATGTAGGCGTGCACGGGTCGGCTGATGTTCCGGAGCTTGAGCGCGCCAAGGTCCTTGATCGGCGCGTCGATGCGACCGCTGATCAGGTCCATGACCGCCGCCGAGACGAGTACGCCGCCGGTTGGCGCGTGCTGCTGCAGCCGCGATACGACATTGATGCCGTCACCCAGAAGGTCCGTGCCTTCGACGGTCACTTCGCCCATGTGGATGGCACAGCGCAGCTCAAGGCGCACGCCACGTTCGGGGGCTCTTTTGGCGGCGGTTTCCTGTACGTCCATGGCGGCGCGTGTCGCGTTAAATGGGCTGCTGAACTCAACCAGCAGGCCGTCGCCTAGGGACTTGAAGATGCGGCCGTCGCCGCGGGCGATCAGCGGGTCGATCTCACGACGCAGCGCACGCCAGGCCGCGAGCACGCTATTTTCGTCAGCCTCGACAAGGGCGCTGAAGTTGACCACGTCAAAGGCCGCCACGACCACGAGCCGGCGGTTGGCTTGGCCTGTGTCGGCGATCGTCGGTTGGGTCCTGCGAGCCATTCGCATATTCCTCGCGGCTCGAAGATCGACGTTGGCGAACCATCAATGCGAAGGCAGCATTATACGCTATGCAGCGATGTGGGCGAAGCACGCTGGTTGACTTCAGACCGATCAGTACTACCGGAACCTATCGCCGAGCGACCTTGGCTGTCGACCGGGGGCGGGGACTGCACGCACCACCTGTCGGGCCGGCTTGTCTTGCCGCTCGCCTTGATAGGAGAATGGAAGCCGATGCTGTGTACTTGACCTTGCGCCGCGATGCGCAGGCTCGACGATCAACCTCCGTGCGCTTTGGCATGGGGCCTATCAGGGAACAGACGCAATGCAGTCTCATGCAGCCACGCCGCGATGCGGTCGGCTGCTGGCCACACCTGCCGATCACCAGCAATGGTGCCGTAGAACGTCGCCTTCTCGGTTCGACTGCCGTAGTCGATCCAGGCAGTGATGCCACCCGCTGGCGGCTCGTTCCGGATGCCGCAACGGATCTCGGATTCGTGCAAGCCCTGCTAGACGACTTCCAGGGGAGGCGGGGTCAGCGGAGTAGGCATAGAGCGAGCGTACCACCGTTCTGTGCTAGCGCTATTCAACTACGCGCAGGCCCGCATCGGTAAGACCGGCTCGACGGAGTCGAGAAGTCCGAGCGCCATCCGGCAGCCACCAAGCGGTTCAGTGAACCACCGCGGCGGCCGGCCGATCGGATCCAACCTTCTGCGCGAAGTGTGCTTCGACAAGTCGAATGGTCTTCCCGTATCCAGGGAAAGGATCGTTAACCTGATCGCTTCCGAACGCCAGCTGACAGGCCGTCTTCATAGCCTCGACTTCTGTCGTAGGACTGCCTGTAATCTTCACCAATTCGGACACGAACCTCAATGTGTCGTCCGCGACCATCGCTTCCTTGAGATCCTCTTCAGTGTCGAGGACGTCGTCAAAGTCTGGTTGAGATGCTGTTGCGATGCCAAGCAATTTCCCCAACGCAATAAGCTCGAAGACATCGTCCCGTGACTGCGCGCTCAGATTGAGTTTGGCCTGGAAATTGGATCGTGCCACCGCAAGCTTATCAAGGGCTTCCGCAGCTTTTGTTAACCGAAGTCGCGCCATGTTTATCTTGCGACGCCGTTTCCTACTATCGACGAGCAGATCCATGGGCCGGGAACTAATCAAGCCGAGGGCGCCGCCCATCATGACTGTCAGCACGCCCAAGTAGACGCGCAGAGCGTCGCCGCCAACATCAACGGTTTTGAAGAACACAGCGCGAGTTCGTCTTGTCCATGTTGCGTCCCCTGGCTCACGACACCGGAGCGGCCCGCTGCGCTGACCCGCGATTTCATTCTCAGAGTGTGGCCCCACGTCAGGAAGCGGGGGAGATGCGCCCAACGCGGGGCCGGCCGCGCTGGCGTTGGCCTCCCACGTAATTGGGACGCGAGGCGGCTCTGAATTAAGGCACGCTCTCGGCGAGAACAGCGTGCGATAGTTGTGACATTACCGTCCGTCCGGTTACGCACTCGGGCCGCTTAAGCGGTCAGCAACCGCGGGACCTGCGCGGATGCCCAACGGTCAACCAGGAAGCCGCCACTCCAAATCCCTTGCCTTCAATTTCGTCGGCTCGCTTTCGTAGCGAATGCAGCGCTCTGGGAACACACTTCCTACAGCATGGACCGATGCGCACCGTTGCTCGGATCGGTCAAGAACGTACTTCGAATATCATGTTGAACGGCGTCTCTGTGGCGCGGCGGAAGCGCCTGAAACCCGCTTCAGTCGCGACCTGGCGCAATCTGCCTTCCCCCGCCTGGGCACCGAGCCCCAAGGCCACCTCCTGAGACAGCGATGCAGGCGTGCAAATGAAGGTAGACGCGTGATAGAAGATGCACCCGACCGGGTTGAGATTGTCCTTGAGATTGTCATGCGCAAACGGCTCGACGATCATCCACGCCCCGTCCTTGGCTAGCGTTTCCTTGACATGCTTGCCCGCGCCTACGGGGTCGCCCATGTCATGCAGGCAATCGAAGAACGCCACCAGATCATAGTCTTTCGCCGGAAAATCCTTTGCCGTCGCTTGTGCGAATGTGATGCGGTCTCCAACGCCCGCCAACTGCGCCAGAACCTTGGCGCGCTCGATCGAAGGCATGTGGTAGTCGAACCCGAAAAATTCCGAATTCGGATAGGCCTGCGCCATCACGATCGTCGAAGCGCCGTGGCCACATCCGACGTCAGCCACTTTAGCACCGGCTTTGAGTTTCTCTTCCACGCCCTCAAGCTTGGGAATCCAGTTCGCGACGAGATTGGCGTTATAGCCCGGCCTGAAGAAGCGCTCTGTGCCCGAGAACAGGCACTTCGAATGCTCGTGCCAGCCAACGCCTTTCCCGGTTCGAAACGCATCGGCGACCTTGGGTTCGTCGAGGTAGGTGGCCTGCACGACATCGAACGCACCAGCGAAAAACGCGGGCGACCCCTCTTCGGCGAACGCCATGGCTTGCTCGGGGGAAAGTGAGAACGTGTTTTTTTCAGAGTGATAATCGATATATCCGGACGCAGCTTGGCCGGCCAGCCATTCGCGCACGTACCGCTCATGCAGATCGGTCTTTTTCGCCAGTTCTGACGAAGTGACCGGCACGCCATCCGCCATCGCCTTGTAGAGCCCGAGGCGATCACCGAGCAATATGCTTGCGCCACCAAGCGAGATGCCGAGGTCGCCGACCAGCTTTCCGACAAGCGCGTTCAATTTTTCAAGATCTGGTTCACGCATTGCAGCCTCCTCCACTGTTGCACTCCAATCAGATCGGAAAGCATTTCATCTACTAGCGATGACGTGGCTGTAGCTGGGTGCGTTTCGTTGATCATATTGATCTCCTGTTACGCATCAGCACGCGCTGAACCCCGTCGCAGGAAATCAAGCCGAACTCGCAACGGCCAACGGGAATTCACACCATCGCAACTCCGCCTCTCTCGCTTGGTCTAGCGCGGGCCGGTTCCTTCGACCTAACCGGGCCCGCGGGGCTGTATCCGACCAGCGTCGGCCCGCTCGCTTTCCGGGAAGGGACACGGCCGCCAGGACCGGAAGACCCTGTTGGCGGCCAACCCCGGCCTCCCTCCCATGTCCTCTCACTTATAGACTCGGGCCACCGCAGTAGATGTGATATTTCAGTGGGAATGCAGTATAGAACAGTGATACTGACCTACAATTCCAGTGCTGCCAGCAGCCTCGATATTGGACGGGCTGCCAGTCGATCGGCCGGCAGGGGGCCGCACGCCGGGCGCTTCCAACTCGGCAGCGATGGCCGCCAGCGTCGACTTAGCCCTGCGCCGGATCTCCGCAGGAACGGCGCTGGCTTCCACTTCTTTGCGAGCCCATTCACCGGGCCAGAGAACCTGTCGAAACCTGCCATCGCTGCCGCTGTTCCTGCGGGGCAGGCCGCCATCGCCGGAAAGGCTGGCGTGACGGTCGAGAGTCATCGGGCGGAAAACCTTAGAAAACCGGAGATTGCCGGATGCGACGTGCACTGAAAACAGCGAGGGCGATCCGCTCCCGGTGACGTCGGCCCGCACGACAGGGCGCCGCGTCGAGCTCGGCCGCTAGGTACCGACGGCCAAGGGGTCGATCCGCCACCCGTACTGAATCCTTTGGTGGGCGCGAGCCTCATTGCGACGGATAACGGCCAACAGCCGTGCCACCTGCACGGTCGCCATGTCGCCCTCCCACCTGGTGTTCGGACCCCACGACTTTCCAGGGCGGCTGCAATGGACAGTATGCGCGAGGGTCACCCCGACCGACTCAGAACAGGCCGATATCAATGGCTGTTGCAGGCAGCGCATGCTGCCGGTTTCCCTGGGCCTATGCGGTACGAAAGAATTATCTTGCGTGGCGCGACGTGCGACGTGGCCCTTGACAGAACTGAGCAATGTTGTGGCGTATGCTTGTCGACACTCTCGAGCAGAGGATCGACGCCATGCACACCGCTCAGCTTTCTTTGGATGCCCCTCCACCGGCGACCAGAGTTTCAGCCACCAACGTTTCCATCGGCCAAAACGGGCTGCGCTAACTGCGCTAACCCGGCATGGCGCGCGCCCGGCACCTCGGATTGGTGGATCGCTTGCGGAAACTGCGGAAACCCTTCTTCACTCCGAGGGTCGTCGGCTGCCACAGGCGCGGAGCATGATCCGATCGCATGCCGCCAATTGGAGGCACGCAACAGCGAAACGTCACCGCCCGTGTCCCCGGTGTGTCCCCGCCAAAACAAAGGGCTTGGCCGTTGCCAGCCAAGCCCTCGATTTTATTGGTGGAGCCAAACGGGATCGAACCGTTGACCTCTACAATGCCATTGTAGCGCTCTCCCAGCTGAGCTATGGCCCCGAAACTTCTGGAACGGCGCGAGATATAATTCCTGCCCCGCGCACTGGCAACAGCGGCCTAGCGGTCGCCTTCGCCCTTGTCGTCCTCGACCTCGACGCCCTCGACCTCGACGTCCTCGGCGTCGTCGGCAAGCTCGTCCGCCTCCTCCAGGGCCTCGTCGCCCTCGACATCGGGAAGCTCGTCGCCGGCCAGCGCCGCCTCGTCGCTCTTCTTCTTGGCCGCCGCTTTTGCCGCGGCCAACGTGGCGGCTGCCGCCGCCGCTGCCGCCGCCGTCGCCGCGGCCGAGCCGCGCGTGCGGCGGACCTTCACGAAGTCCTCACGATCATGATCGCGCCCGCACTTCGGGCACTTGATCGGGCCTTTGTTCAGGTCGTAGAAACGCGCGCTGCAGCTCTGGCAGGTGCGCTTAGTACCCCAGTTCGCCTTGACCACGCAGGAACTCCCGGGAAATCCGCAAAAATCGGCCGAATGGGCCGCGAGGGAGCGCGTATGTCACGCGTCTTTCACCCTGTCAAAACCAAATTCCGGCATGCTACGA
>DATHHQ010000019.1:0-14170 GCA_035490095.1 Bradyrhizobium sp. | reverse complement strand
CGGCTACCCGGTGTTCACGCGCAAGCCGAACACCGACGTCTCCTATATTGCCTGCGCGAAAAAGCTGCTCGGCATGACCGGCCGCATCTATCCGCAGTTCGCCACCCACAACGCGCACACCGTTGCAGCTATTCTGGCGATGGCGGGAAACAGAGAGAGCTTTGAATTTCAGCGGCTGCACGGCATGGGCGAAGCGCTGCACGAGGCGGCAAGAGCGACGGAGGGCACACGCTGCCGGATCTATGCGCCGGTGGGTGCGCATTCCGAACTGCTCGCCTATCTCGTTCGCCGCCTGCTCGAGAACGGCGCAAACTCCTCCTTCGTGCACCAGATCGTCAACAAGACCATCGAAGCGGAAGACATCGTGCATGATCCATTCGAGAGCGTCCTGACCCAGGGCCCGGCCGCCAATCCGGCGATCCCCCCTTCGGCGCGCATTTTTGGAGCGGGACGCCGCAACTCCAGGGGATTCGACCTCACCGATCCCATCGCGCTCGCGCGAATCGATGCCGAAAGGAAGCCGTTCGCGGCGCCGCACCTTTGGAACGCAGGCCCGATCGTCGCTGCCAGTTTCCTTGGCGGCAGGGCACGCAGCGTGCTCAATCCCGCCCGGCCCGACGAGAGCGTTGGCGAAGTTGTCGACGCGGCAGCGGCCGATGTGGCCAGAGCGGTCGATGCCGGGGTCAGGGCACGGACCGGCTGGGAGCGAACATCGGTCGGCATCCGCGCCGACATGCTAATCAAGGCGGCGGAGCTATACGAGCAGAACGCGGCGGAGTTTTTCGCGCTGTGCGCTCGCGAGGCCGGCAAGACTCTTGGCGACGCGATGTCGGAAGTGCGCGAGGCGGTCGATTTCCTGCGTTACTATGCCGGGCAGGCGGCCAACGCCGAGCACGATACAGGCGCGCGCGGCCTGATCGCTTGTATCTCGCCATGGAATTTTCCGCTGGCGATCTTCACCGGTCAGATCGCAGCGGCCCTTGTCACCGGCAACACGGTCGTCGCCAAGCCGGCCGAGCAGACGCCGCTGATCGCTGCGCGCGCCGTCGCGTTGCTGCACCAGGTGGGGATTCCAAAGGACGTGCTGCAGTTGCTGACCGGTGATGGGTCGGTCGGCGCGGCGCTGACGGCCGATCCACGAATCGACGGCGTCTGCTTCACCGGCTCCATGGAGGTGGCGCGCTTGATCGAACAGCAGATCGCGGCGACGGCGCAGCCAGACGCGATGCTGATCGCCGAGACCGGCGGACTCAATGCCATGATCGTCGATTCAACGGCGCTGCCCGAGCAGGCGGTGCGTGACATCCTTGCCTCGGCTTTCCAGAGCGCCGGCCAGCGCTGCTCGGCGCTGCGAATCCTCTATGTCCAAAAGGATGTGGAGCAAAAGACGCTGGAGATGCTGAAGGGGGCGCTTGCCATGCTGAGGATCGGCGATCCCTGGCTGATCTCGACCGATGTCGGTCCGGTCATCGACGACGAGGCGCGCCGAGCACTCAAGGCCTATTGCGCGGAGATGGAGAAAAAAGGCCGCCTGATCGCCAAACTCGATGCGCCGCGAGAGGGCTGCTTTGTCGGGCCGCACATTTTTCGCGTTTCCGGCATTACCGAGATGGAACATGAGATGTTCGGCCCGATCCTGCATGTCGCCACCTTTGAGGCTGACAAGATCGACAGCGTCATCGCGGAGATCAATGCGAAACAGTATGGCCTGACATTTGGACTGCACACGCGCATCGAGGCGCGCGTAAAGCACCTTGTTGAAAGTATCCACGCGGGCAACATCTACGTTAATCGCAACCAGATCGGCGCCGTGGTGGGTTCACAGCCGTTTGGGGGTGAGGGGCTGTCAGGCACCGGTCCCAAGGCAGGTGGACCGCAATATTTGCGCCGTTTCCGCAAAGGCCTGACGACGGCGGTCAACGCTGCCGAAGCCCCGGTCGTGTCAGCGTCTACGCTCGCCGGACACATGCCCGATGCGACGCTCGGCGGCTGGTCGACAAGGCCCGATCGCCTCGCGGTACTGAGAAAGCACCTGCGTGGAAAGGGCGCCGAAGCCATCACCGCAGCAGCGGCAATCGACTTCGGTCCGGTGGACCTGCCGGGACCGACCGGCGAAGCCAACACGCTGCTGCTCGCGCCACGCGGGCGCGTCTTGTGCCTGGGACTGGATGAGGCAGCCGTTCTTGCCCAAGCAGTCCAGGCTCTCGCGGCCGGCAATGCGGTGCTGGCGGTCGCGCCGCGCGCGCAAGCATGCCTGTTGCCGCTGTTGGACAAGGGCCTGCCAATCCGCGCCATCAACGGCACGGCGGATGCCGGCGACCTGGTTCAACTCAGCGTCGAGGTGGTCGCGATCTCGGCCGACGTCGACACGCTGCGCGCCATACGCCGCGCGCTGGCACGACGTTCCGGCCCGATTGTGCCACTGGTGTCGGAAGTGATCAGCCCAAATGCTTACGTGCACGAGCGCGCCGTGTGCGTCGACACGACGGCTGCCGGCGGCAATGCCACCCTGTTGGCGGCCGCGGAGCCGATCAACGTCTAGCCAAACATGCCCCATAAGGCCCAGTCGGAGTCTGGAGAGTGGCGATGTAATCGCTGCGATCGAGACGACAGTGATGGACTTGGCCGCTGTCGTCGTTCCGCGCTGGCCAAGAATGCGCAGCTTGGTCCATTTTCATGAATTGAGTATGGGACAAAACATCCTCTTTCATCGGAGCGAACGGGCCCAATTGGTTGATACCTCTTGCAAGCGAGAGGTGGAATGCTATGCTCTTGCAGTCCCGCTCGCAGGCCATGTTTCTTCTCGAAAACAGGGTACGGCGAGCCGGCGGACAAGACGACCGGTTGAAGTCGTCAGCAACACAAGCAGGAGGAGGACGCCTTGAAGCCCTGGGCAGTGGTTTTCGAGCTTTCGGCGCCCGCGGCGCGCCCCACGAAAATTCGCGGGTAGCATCATGCGCAGCTACGTCGTCCGCCGCTTGCTGGCGCTGGTACCGACGTTGCTGTTTGCCAGCCTGATTGTCTTCGTCATTGTGCGGCTGGTGCCGGGCAGCATCATTGACATGATGCTCTCCCAGAACGATGTCGGCGCCGACAAGCTGTCGCGCGACCAACTGGTCCAAACCCTGGGTCTCGACCGACCGATGTGGGAGCAATATTTCCGTTGGATCGGCGGCATCCTTCTGCACGGCGATTTTGGCCGCTCGCTCTGGCAGAATACTCCGGTGGCCGAGCTTCTGCAGGCGCGCCTGCCAATCACTTTCCAACTCGGCCTCATGGCGCTGATCGTAGCCCTGCTAATTGCCATTCCGATTGGAATCTACTCGGCCATCCGGCAGGACACTGCCGGCGATTACATCACACGCTCGTTCTCGATCCTGATGCTTGCCGTGCCGAGTTTCTGGATGGGCACGATGGTCATGGTCTTTCCGTCGATCTGGTGGGGCTGGTCGCCGGAGGTGAAGTTTGTCGCGTTCACTGACGACCCGTTGCAAAACCTGCGGCAGATGATCCTCCCTGCTGTCATCCTCGGCACGGCACTTTCGGCGATCACCATGCGCCTGACGCGCACCATGATGCTGGAGGTGCTGCGGCAGGACTATATCCGCACCGCCTGGGCAAAGGGTCTCCCGGAAAAACTCGTGGTGGTCCGCCATGCGCTGCGCAACGCGCTGATCCCGGTGGTCACGCTGGTCGGCCTGCAGGCACCGATCCTGATCGGCGGCGCCGTAATCGTCGAGCAGATCTTCGTCATTCCCGGCATGGGGCTGTTGCTGCTCGATTCCATCAGCCAGCGCGACTACCCGATCATCACGGGTGTGAGCCTGGTGATTGGTTTCAGCGTGATGCTGATCAATCTCGCGGTGGATTTGAGTTACGGCCTGCTCGATCCCAAGGTGAGATATCGCTGATGGCGCTGGTTAGCGATATCCCGGTCGTCCCGGCCAGCACAGAGCGCAGCGGCGTTATCCATTTTCTGGTTCGCCTGTTCCGGGAGAAGCCGCTCGGGGCCGCCGGCGGCGTGATCTTCATTCTTTTCCTTCTGTGCGGAATATTCGCGGATTTTCTCGCGCCTTACGGCATGAACCAGATCAGCCCGCGCAATCGTCTGCTGCCGCCCTCGTGGACCTACCCGTTCGGAACCGACAACCTCGGCCGCGACATGCTGTCGCGCTGCCTTTATGGCGCACAGATCTCGGTGATCATCGCGTTTACGGCCGCGACGTTGGCGACGGTCGTCTCTGTCGTCATCGGCATTCTGACCGGTTATCTCAGCGGCAAGGTCGATCTCGTCACGCAGCGCTTTGTCGATGCCTGGATGAGCTTCCCGGATCTCATCATACTGCTGGTTGTCGTTTCGGTTCTCGGTCCGGGCCTGCCGCAGATCATCTTCACGCTCGGGTTTCTGTTGGGCATAGCCGGCTCGCGCATCATCCGCTCCGCCGTAGTGTCGGTACGCGAGAACATGTACGTGCATGCCGCGCAATCGATTGGCGCCTCGACACAGCGCATCCTGTGGCGGCACATTCTGCCGAACATCATGCCGCCGATCATCGTCCTGCTTACGACACGGGTCGGCACCGTCATCCTCGCCGAGTCGAGCCTCTCGTTTCTCGGCCTCGGAGTGCCACCGCCGACCCCGACCTGGGGTGGAATGCTGTCGGGATCAGGCCGTACGTTCATGTTCCAGGGACCATGGCTCGCGTTGGCGCCGGGTCTGTGCCTGACGATCGTCGTTTATGCGACCAACATGTTCGGAGATGCCTTGCGTGACCTGCTCGATCCGCGCATGCGCGGTTCGAGATGAATTTGCCTGGATAAATTAATAAAACGAAGGAGGAGTCATGTTCGTTACTCGTGCTGCACGGTGGCTTGCCGCCACCTGTTTCGCTGCCGCGGTGTCGCTGGCAGCCCCGGCCGTTGCGCAAACCGAGCAGCCGCCGCCTAAATCAGGCGGCTCGCTCGAAATCGCCACCGTCTTCTACACACTCTCGGCGCTGTCCTGGGATCTCGCGGACTGGAACTGGAAGCAGAACCACGACGCCGGCCAGATTTACGAGCAACTGTTTGCGGCCGATTTGACCAAGGCCCGACGGCTCGGCGGCAAGCATCCATTCTATGCAGAAGCCTGGATTCCGTCGGATGCGATGCGTGGGGAACTCGCCGAGAGCTGGAAATGGCAGGACCCGTTGCACTTTGAAGTCACCTTGCGCAAGGGCGTGATGTTCCCGGAAAAGTCCGGGGTCATGGCGGCGCGCGAACTCGTTGCCGATGACGTCGTCTTCTCCTTCGACCGCCAGAACAAGAGCTCCAAGAAGATTTCCGGTTACTTCGATCACGTCGCGAAGGTCGAGGCGACCGGCAAGCACACGGTGTTGTTCACCTTCAAGGAATACAACGCCGAATGGGACTATCGTTTCGGCTGGGGGTACTACTCCGGCATCATGCCGAAAGAGGTCGCCGACGCCGGCGCCGGTAACTGGAAGAATGTCAACGGCACCGGGCCGTTTCAGCTTGCCGATTTCGTGCAGGGCAACTCGAACACCTATGTCAAGAACCCGATCTACTGGGATACCGAGAAGATCGGCGGCGTCGAGACCAAGCTCCCGCTCGTGGACAAAATCGTTTTTCGGACCATCAAGGACGAGGCGACCGCGCTGACGGCATTGCGCACCGGTAAGCTCGACATAATGGAGAACATTCGCTGGTCCGCGGTCGAAGAGTTGAAGAAGAACGCGCCGCAACTGCAGTGGTCGAAATGGCTTTCGATGCTTGGCCAGTTTATCGCGCTCCGTGTCGATACCAAGCCGTTCGACGACATTCGAGTTCGGCGCGCACTCAACTTCGCGGTCAACAAGCAGGAGATCGTGAAGGAATATTACGGGGGTAACGCCGAACTGTTTGCCTATCCCCAGCACCCCGACTTCGTGGGCTACTTCGAGCCGCTCGAGGCGATGCCGGACTCCGTCAAGGAGCTGTTCACGTACAATCCCGAGAAGGCGAAGAAGCTGCTGGCCGAAGCCGGCGTGCCGAAGGGCTTCACATTCAAGGTACAGGTGTGCACCTGCGCGACGGATCACATGGACCTGCTGCCGCTGCTGGCCTCCTATTTCGAGCAGGTCGGCGTCAAGATCGAGATCCAGCCAATGGAATACGGCGCGTATCTCTCGGCCATGACAACCAAGACCAATGCGCCGGGATACATGATGAACAATGGACACACCAACCCGACGACGTCCATCCGCAAGAGCTTCGTCACCGGGCAGGTCTGGAATCCATCGCAGTGGAAGGATGCCGAATACGACAAGAAAATGGAGGCCGTATATCTTGAGCGCGATGAAGGCAAACGTCAGGCTCTGCTGAAAGACATGACACGGGAGATCCTGGACAAGGCACCCTATGTCTGGCTTCCAACGCCGTACATCTTCACAGCGTGGTGGCCCTGGGTAAAGAACTATGGCGGCGAGTTGCGCGCGGGCGCCGTGCGGCCCGGGCCGATCTATGCGCGTATCTGGGTCGACCAGGATATGAAGAAGAAGCTGGGCCATTGAACGCGCCCCTGACACCTCAGCCTTACAGCATGGAGCGCGCCGCGCAGACGGTGCCGCTGCTCAGCGTCCGCGACCTCGTGACGAGGTTTCGGATCGGGCGCGGCACGGTCACGGCCGTCGATCACGTCTCGTTCGACGTCGGCGCGGGAGAAACCCTGGCGATCGTCGGCGAGTCGGGTTCGGGCAAGAGCGTGACGGCGCTATCGATCCTGCGCTTGATCCCGGATCCGCCCGGCGTGATCGAAGGTGGACAGATCCTGTTCGACGGTCGGGACCTTCTGAAATTATCCGACGCCGAGATCAGGAACGTGCGCGGTAACCGCATCGCCATGATATTCCAGGAGCCGATGAGTTCGCTCAACCCGGTGCTGACGATCGGGATGCAGGTGGGCGAGCCAATCAACCAGCACCGCCGGACGCCGTGGGCGGCGGCGCTTGGTATGGCGCGCGATCTGCTCGGCCGGGTGAGGATGCCGGATCCTGCTTCGCGGATCAACGCCTATCCGCACCAGTTCTCGGGCGGGATGCGGCAGCGTGCGATGATCGCGATGGCGCTCGCCTGCGAGCCGCAACTGATCATCGCCGACGAGCCGACCACGGCGCTTGACGTCACCGTTCAGGCGCAGATCCTTGATCTGCTCAAGGACCTCGCGCAGAGCGCACGGTCGGCGCTGATCCTGATCACGCATGATCTCGGCGTCGTCGCCCGATATGCCGACCGTGTCGTCGTGATGTATGCGGGCAGGGTCGTCGAGTCGGCGCCGGCGCGGGAGCTATACGCGCGTCCGCGTCATCCCTATACCCGCGGCCTGATGGCCTCGGTGCCGCGCCTCGACGGGGACACAGGCAAGAGGCTGGTGCCAATCGAGGGGCAGCCGCCAAACCTTGCGGCGCTGCCGCCCGGCTGCGCCTTCGCGCCGCGCTGCCAGCATGCGATCGACGCCTGCCGGCAAACACGTCCGCCCTTGCACGACGTCGGCTCACAGCATCAGGTCGCCTGCATTTTGGAGAGTTGATCGATGTCCGAGCTGCTGCTGCGTGTGGACGACCTGAAGGTCCATTTCCCCGTGAAGACCGGCGCGATGTTTCGCAGGAAAGTCGGAGCGGTCCACGCGGTCGACGGGGTGTCGCTGACGCTTGCGCGCGGTGAGACGCTCGGTCTTGTTGGCGAAAGCGGATGCGGAAAGTCGACCACCGGTCTTGCCATCATGCGGATGCTTGCGCCCACCGCCGGCCGCATCGAGTTCGAAGGACAGGACATCACTTGCTATGGCAAGAAGCAGATGCGGCCGCTGCGCCAGCGCATGCAGATGGTTTACCAGGACCCGTATGGTTCGCTCAATCCGCGCATGAAGGTGCGCGACATCATCGGCGAGCCGCTGGTTGTGCACGGACTTGCCGACGACAGCGGCGCTTATCAGCACAAGATCGCCTCGTTGATGCGGACCGTCGGCCTGCTGCCTGACATGGCCGACCGCTATCCGCACGAATTCTCCGGCGGTCAGCGACAGCGGATCGGCATCGCGCGCGCGCTGGCGCTTGAGCCCAGTCTCATTGTCTGCGACGAACCTGTCTCCGCGCTCGACGTGTCGATTCAGGCGCAGGTGGTCAACGTCTTTGTTGAACTCCAGCAGCGGCTCGGGCTGGCCTATCTGTTCATCGCGCATGATCTCGCGGTGGTGCGACACGTAAGCGATCGGATAGCGGTAATGTATCTCGGCCGTATCGTCGAAATAGCCAAGCGGGACACACTCTACAGGTCGCCTCAGCATCCCTACACCCAGGCGCTGCTCGCGGCGGTGCCGGTCGCCGATCCGGTCGTCGAAGCCAGCCGTCGCCGCGTGATCGTATCCGGAGAGGTACCGAGCGCGACAAACCCGCCGCCGGGGTGCCGTTTCCATACCCGTTGCCCGCACGCTTTCGCGCGCTGCCGGGCCGAGGTTCCGCAGTTGCGTGACCTCGGCGACGGCCAGGCGGTCGCCTGTCACCTTCAGGAAGCGAACGCATGACGCTTGCGAAGATTTCGCGAGGTACATCGCGTCAGAATGGCAAACCCGCGCAGACGCATCGGTTCATTGCCAAGCGCGCAGCGATCCTCGACGCAGCCGCACGCCAGTTCAACAAGTATGGGCTGAAGGGCGCGACGCTCGCCGATGTCGCGGGCAGTGTCGATCTGCTGACCAACAGCGTCACCTATTACTATCGGCGCAAGGAGGATCTGGTAGCCGCCTGCCTTCTGCGCGCGATCGAGACAATGCAGGGCCTTGCGGTGGAGGCGCTCACAGCCTCCAGCCCGGAGGCGCGCATCCGCGCGCTCATTAGCGGCCAGGCCGCACTATTGGCCGATATCGCCGCGGGCAGGCGCGACGACCTCGTCAATTTCAACGACATCCGGACCCTGCGGTCGCCGCTGGTCAATGACGTGTTCGCCGCCTATACCGAAATGTACCGCAGCGTCCGCCGCCTGCTGCCCAAGGAGGGGACCGACCGCCAAGCGCGCAACGCGCGAGCGCATCTGCTGTTGTCACTGGTTAGCTGGATACGCAAATGGATCGGGCGTTTCGAGCCGGACGACTATCTCCATGCCGCCGGTCGCATGGGCGACATCGTCATTGGCGGGCTGGCGCGCGAGCAGGGCCAATGGGTGGAACGTCCAGTTCCGGAACTGGGCTGGCCGCAGCCTGCTACCGGCGAGCGGGCTGTTCCCGAGGCGTTTCTGCGGGCGGCGACCGCGCTTGTGAACGACCAAGGCTATCGCGGCGCATCGGTCGAGCAGATCGCAGCGCGGTTGAATCTCACCAAAGGATCATTCTACCACCATTATTCGAGCAAGGAGGAGTTGGTCGCTGCCTGCTTCGAGCGAACCTTCGATGTGATCCGTCACACCCAGATGCTCGCCATGGAGCGGATGGATTCCGGGTGGGACCGGCTGTCGGCGGCGGCACGCGTGCTGGTGCGGTTCCAGATTTCGGAGCAGGGACCGCTGGTGCGCACGACGGCGTGGAACGCGCTGCCGCCGGAATTGCGAACGGATTCGCAGCGCCGATTCGATCGTCTCACCGAAAAGTTCAGCATCTTCATCGTCGAGGGAATGCTCGAAGGAACAATCCCGCCACTCGACTCCGGGATCGCCGCACAGCAGGTCGCGGGAATGATCAATGCGGCGTCAGAACTCGAGCGCTGGGTCCCGGACATCGCGCACGAGAATGCGGTGCGGTTGTTCGCGCAGCCGCTATTCGAAGGAATCTTGTCGTCTGGCGCGGCCGGCGCAGCGCCCACCTCCAGGCTGTGAACTCGTAAACGAGTATCGAGACAAGTCCTGCGGTGTCCGGCGATCGCTGTTTGCGGCGCCGTGCGCGGAAGCTCGCCTTGGATCGGACGATAATATCTTCGGCGGTTCGGGAAATGCCCCGCGGTTACCGTTTCTCTCAGACGGTCGCATCTTATCGACGTAAGCGACCAGTTAACCTCGTTCCGACATTCCTTGGAAAGCATCGGGACTGCATATTGAGACCCTGCAAAGCAAACAGGGTTGCCGATTTGTCAGTCACGCTCGAAACAGTCGAAGCTCTCATGGGTCAGCGGAGGCGCACGGTCGCATTCCCGGCCGCATTGGAACGACAGTTCGAGGAAGATACGCAGGAGCGGCGGTGCGCGCGACTTAAAGTAGGTATCCTTGTTTCTGCCGTCCTCTACAATTTCTTCTTGATCGCCGATTGGCTGCTCGTTCCCGACGTATTTCGCGTTGCTACGTTGCTTCATCTCTGTCTGGTCACTCCATGGATGCTGTTTGCGGCCTGGGCGATGACCAGGCGCCCACGTCCCTTCGTTCGCGAATGCGTGGCGGCCAGCGTGCCGCTGTTGATTTTTCTGCAGATTGACTACGGCTTTGCGGTCACGACGAGCGAAAGCGCCGCACACTACCAGTACGTTATTATTCCGACGCTGCTTTATGCGAACGTATCGCTGCACCGGCTGGCGTTTCGTTTTGCGCGCGCCGTGACCGCGGCTATCGTGATTTGCCATGCTGCGGTTGTCCTGTCGGCGAGTTACATCGCGGGTCCGGTTGCGGCCATGATCCTGGTGCAGATTGCGATCTGCGCGTACATCACGCTGGTTGCCAACTACACGATGGAGCGCGATTTGCGGCGCGCCTATCTATTTTCCCTGCGGGATCGCCTTCGCCATTCGCAGTCCGATGCAGTATCGAAGCGCGATGCCCTCACCGGTCTGGCGAACCGCCATCACCTGGACATCGAGCTGCGCCGGCTCTGGGCGGCGGGCGGCGAACCACCAACAATGGTGTCGGTTATCCTGATGGACATCGACCATTTCAAGCGGCTCAACGATAGATATGGCCATGGTGCGGGCGATCTCTGCCTGAAGCGGATGGCTTCGATCCTGGTCGTCGAGCTCGGGCCGGCGTCTGAAGGTGCGGTCCGTTACGGCGGCGAGGAATTTCTGGTCGTGCTGCCCGCGGTGCAGCTGGTCGATGCGATGCGGATCGCCGAGAGGATTCGACGGTCGGTCGAAATGGCGACGATTCCGAACGAAGGGCCCGGGCTACTCGGGATCGTCACAGCGAGTTTCGGCGTCGCGTGGGCTTCCGTCGGTGAACTCACTGCGGCAGAGCTGATTGCCATCGCGGATACGGCTCTTTATGCGGCGAAGCGCAAGGGCCGGAACCAGGTGTGGCCGCCACTTGCGGCGCCGAGCGGCGCCTCGAACATCGAGCAGATATCGTTTCGGGACCGCGCCTGAATTTCCGCCGCTTCGAGACCAATCGTCCTCGCTCCGTAAGCTGCCGCCCATTCGAACGGCGCGTCTTCAGATGCAGTCCGAAATCGAGTGCCCAGCGGTTGGCGCAGACCTTTGCCTTGACGCACTTGCCGGCCTTATTGCGGGGTAATGCCCGCATTCTTGATAATCCCATCCCACTTCTCGATTTCTGTCTTGAGCAGGCGTTCGAGGGCCGCGGGCGTCGCTCGCTCCTCCTCGACCGGCGTCATGCTGAGCTCGGCGAAGCGGTTGACCAGGGCCGGGTCCTTGAGCGCCTTTTGCAGGGCGCCGACGAGCGCATCCACGATTGGTTTCGGCGCGATGCGCGGCGCATACATTCCGTACCAGGTCGTGACGTCAAATCCCGGCACGCCGGCTTCCGCCGAAGTCGGCACGTTCGGCAAGGTCGGTACACGTTTCTTGCTGGTAATCGCGTAGCCCGGGATGGTGCCGGCCTGAATATAGGGCGTCGGTCCGGTTGCCGGATCGCAATAGACGTCAATGTGACCGGCGATAATATCGTTCAGCGCCGGTCCGCCGCCCTTGTAGTAGATCGGCGTGAGTTTGGCCTCGATCGCACTCATGAACATCAGCCCGCAAAGATGTGAAGCGGAACCCAGGCCCACATTGCCATAGGTGACCTTGTCGCCTTGGGCGCGCACATAGGCGACCAGTTCCTTCAGGTCTTTGGCCGGAAAGTTTGAGCGCGCCACCAGGATCATCGGCACGTCGGTCACGAGGCCGATCGGCGCGAAATCGCCGACCGGATCGAACGGCAACTTCGCATAGAGCGCCGGCGCGGTGGCCTGGCCAACATGCATCAGCAGCAGGGTGTAGCCGTCGGGGGCGGCCTTGGCGACCCGATTGGTGCCGATGGTGCCGCCGGCGCCAACGACGTTTTCGATGACTATAGCTTGCTTCAGCGTTGCGCTCATCGAGCTTCCGAGCAGGCGGGCGATTACGTCGCCGGGCCCACCGGCCGAGAACGGAACCACCATGGTGATCGGCCGGCTCGGATATTCCTGTCCGAACGCCGGCAGCGTTGGCGACAGCAGCAGCAACAGCAGAATTGTTTTGACGAACTTCATGGCAGTTTCCTGTCTGCCTCGCGGGCCTTTCGAAAGCAGCGAGGACTGGCTATTCATGCGCGGCCGCTTTTTCCTTCGGCGCGGATGAGCGTTCGATCATGCTGAGCGCGGCCACCGCAGCCGCCTTCACATGATCGACGCAGCACCGCTCGGCGAGTTCGGGGTCGCCATTCTGGATCGCGCGCCAGATCGCAGTGACCTCGCGGAGACTCTTGTTGATCCGTTTTGGCTGCGACATCGAGGTAATTCGCAATAACGTAATCCGGTCGTGCAGCGGCCGAAGCATTCGCTCGACGAAGGTATTCTGACAGCCACCGATAAGCGCCGCATAGAATTCCGTTTTGGCTTCAAGGGCTGTCATCAGGTCAGCTTCGGCGAACGCAGCTTTCAACCTGGTGAGAGCGTCCCCGATCCTTCGCACCACAGCAGGGTCGCGCAGCCGGGCGCATTCACGGCCAGCGAATCCTTCGAGCACGGCCCGCGCCGCGTAAAGCTGCCTTGCTTCATCAAGACTGATGGTGCTGACGACAGGACCGCGATGGGGGACCGTCGTGACGAGACCGTCGGCTTCCAGCAACCGAAGTGCCTCGCGAATAGACGGCCGACTGACGCCCGTCATCTCGCAAAGCTCGCGTTCCACCAGCCGTTGGCCCGGCTTCAAGGTCCCGGACATGATCGCTTCGCGTAACTTTTGCGCGACCCTCGACCGGACGGTCGGAACGTCCTCAATCCGAAGCGTGGATTGCAATTCAGCGCGTTTGTCCATTGTCTATCGCCTTCGTTCGGTCTGTCGCAATGACACGTGCAGGTGTCGCCGCTGCCGCCGACCGCTATCGGCACTGCTTCAATAGCGGTTTACGGGTAGAATCATCATCTCCGCAATCTGAACATGGGGTGGCTGGTCCAGCGCAAACAAGATCGATCGTGCGATATCCGCCGGATCGAGCGCCATCTTGAACTGCCCGAAGTAGTCTCTTTCCTTCTTCCTGTCGCCGCGGTAGCGGGTGAGAATGATACCGGTTCGCGTGAGGCCGGGCTGCATCTCGGTTACCCTGATCGCCGTCTCGGCAAGTTCTCCTCTGAGTGTTTCGGTAAACATATGCACGCCCGCCTTGCTGGTGCTGTAGGCCGCCATGTCCGGAATGATACGTACGGCGTTGATCGAGCTGATGTTGACGATGTGGCCCGAGTTGCGTTTGACCATGTCGGGCAGGATGCTGCGTGTCACGCGCATCAAGCCGATCAGGTTGGTCTGGATGATGCTGGACCAATCGTCTGCCGGCCCGATATCGAAGCGAGTCCGGCCGCCGATGTCATGTCCGGCGTTGTTGATGAGGATATCGACTGGCTTGAAAGCATTCGGAATAAGATCGGGCAGGCGGTCCACGCTTTTGGCGTCCGTAATATCGAGCTGGATCGGGAACGTGCTGTCGCCCATTTTGGCGGCGAACTGACGAAGCGATTCCGGGTCGCGGTCGACCAATACGACCCGGCGTCCGCTTTCGAGCAGCGCCTCGGTAATGGCGCGGCCCATGCCGCCTGCCGCACCGGTCACCACGGCGTTTCGGCCCAATGTTTCAGCCATTGGATATCTCCTTTGCAGATCGATGCTTTGCGCTCATGCGATGGACCAGCCTCCATCGATCGGCAGGGTCGCACCTGTGATGTCCTGCGCGGCCTGGCCGCAGAGAAAGACAACCATCGCGCCGACGCCTTCCATCGCAACAAACCGCCCGGTCGGCTGGCGTGCCG
>DATHHQ010000018.1:0-2907 GCA_035490095.1 Bradyrhizobium sp. | reverse complement strand
CCTTGTCCCATTTCATGCGCGCCAACGGACAGATCGACCTTTCCGTCGGCGTGCATGCGAATGCGCGCGACCGCAGGCGTAATGTAGGCCGGATAGGCGCCCGCCGCGACGCCCCAGCCAATCAGTGTGCCGTCGCCTGTTTGCATGGAGCGAGGAGCGGGGTTGCGTCGGCTCCATCCGAAGCGCTCGGCGCCACGCTGCAGACATCGGACCAGATAGCGCGAGGAGAACGGTTTACCGCTGATCGGGTCGTTCTTGGCGTCGTTCAAGATACGTAGTTCCACCGGATCCATGCCAAGCTTCTCGGCCAGTTCATCAACGGCACTCTCGAGCGCGAAAAATGACGCCATCTCCATCGGCGCGCGCATGAAGCCTGGCGTTTGGGTGTCGAGCTGCACGAGCGTCGAGGCTCCGCGAAATGCTGGCCATCCATAGGTGCGAGAGGTTGTTTCCTCCCCGGTATACGGCATCAGGTCGAACCGTGAGGTTTGCGAGCGGACCAGGTGCAAGCCGCCGACAAACCGACCGTCGCGATCGGCGCCGATCCGGATATGGTGTTCGGTCGCAGCGCGGAAGCTGGTGGCATGAAAGATTTGCGCCCGAGGCACCGTGAGTTTGACCGGCCGGCCGACACGCCGCGCCGCCACCGCGGCCAGAATCGTATGGGGCGATATAGCGCCACGCTGTCCGAATGCGCCGCCAATAAAGGGCGAAATCACACGCACCTTATCCTCGGGAAGGCCAAGAGCGATGACGAGACCAATCTTCATCGCTTGCGCCGCCTGCGTCCCTTCGTGCACGACCAGGCTCCCGTCGTGCCATTCAGCGACGGTCGAAAGCATTTCCATCGGGTTGTGGTGCTGTGCGGCGCTGAAATAGATCGCATCGACCGAGACCGGCGCCGCATCGATCAACGGCACCGGATCGCCTTTCACAAAATCTGGAAAGTAGGCAGTTGCCTTCGCCTGCACGACTTCAGTGCCGCCGGCGGCGGTCATTTCCACCGCGAAGGGTTGCTCCTCGTAGGTCGCCAGAACGAGCGAGGCAGCCTCGTACGCCGATTCGGGCGTCTCCGCAACACACAAGGCGATGCATTCGCCGCGATATCGCACCTCCGGCCCCTGCATGGGGAAATGGCTCTGAATCGCCTGGCCGCCGGCAAAGGAGAATTCGACTTTCTTCAGCCGATCCATGCTGCGATAGGTGAGAATGGCCAGGACGCCCTTGACGCGCTCGGCCGCCCCCGTGTCGATCGCAGTAATTCGGGCCTTGCCGACCGTCGCCGCCACCGGCACCGCAAAGACGGTCCGCGCTGGCAGTCGGTCCGCCCCGTATATCGGCTTGCCCATCACTTTTTCTCGGCCGTCGACCCGCTGGGCGTTCGCTCCGATCCCGATTTCTGCCATGATTTCAGGCCCTTCGCTTGGCGATCATGAGTGCCTGTACCACCGTATTGATGCCGAGAGGCAGGCGAAACTGGTTTTGGGGACGTGTTTGTGCACCCTCAAAGGCCAGAGCGCCCGCGTGGCGCGCCGCCGCCTCGTCAAGCGTCTTACCAATGAGACTTTGCTCAGCCTTTTGCGCTCGCCACGGAACCGTTGCTACGCCACCCAGCGCAATACGCGCTTCACGTACCCGATCGCTCTCCATCGATAGCGCCACCGCGACGGACGTGAGCGCGAAAGCATAGGACTCGCGGTCGCGAATTTTCAGATACGTCGATGCCTTGCCGAGCGGCGAGACCGGAACGCGCGTTCGAATGATCATCTCGTCGGGTGCCAATGCATGGTCTATCTGCGGAGTGTTGCCCGGCTGACGATGCAGCTCGGCGACAGGGATACGCCGTATACCGCGGGGGCTCAAAGTATCGATGGCGGCATCCATCGCGATGAGCGCCACCGCCCAGTCACCGGGATAGGTCGCGATGCACTGCGAACTTGTGCCCAGGAGCGCGTGCCCGCGATTGATCCCCTCCAACGCCGCGCAGCCGCTGCCCGGCACCCGCTTGTTGCATGGAAACTGTGTGTCGCGGAAATAGGCACACCGTGTGCGCTGGAGCAAATTACCCCCAAGCGTCGCCATGTTACGAAGCTGTTGAGAGGCACCCCGCCATAGCGCCTCCGAAAGTACCGGATAGTCGCGCTTAATCACCGGATGATCCGCGACGTCGCTCATATGGACGAGTGCACCGAAAAGGAGTGCGTCGCCTTCGGTACGGATTTCGCGCAGATCCGGTAAGCGAGTGATGTCAATGAGCAGATCCGGCTGCTCCACGTCCAATTTCATCAGGTCGATGAGCGTCGTACCACCCGCGAGCAGGCATGGCTTACCGGGAGAGGTGGCCAAAGAATGGATGGCCTCCTCGGCACTTGCGGGGGTCACGTGGCGGAAGGGTCGCACGGGTCCCTACGTCGCTGCCTGTTGGATGGCTGCGACGATCCCCGCATAGGCCCCGCAACGACACAAATTGCCGCTCATATATTCGCGGATTTCCTCGGGAGATCCTGCATGTCCCTCGCTGATGCACGCGATCGCCGACATGACCTGTCCCGGCGTACAGTAGCCGCACTGCAAGGCGTCATGATCCAGAAACGCCTGTTGGACTGCATGCAGGCTGCCGTCCTCGCCCGCGATGCCTTCGATCGTCGTGATCGCCTTACCTTCGGCCTGCTTGGCGAGCATCAGGCAGGAGAGCACGCGGCGGCCGCCGACGTGAACGGTACAAGCGCCGCATTGACCGTGGTCGCATCCCTTCTTTGTCCCGAACAGGCTGAGTCGCTCACGCAATGTATCGAGCAGCGTCGCGCGCGGATCAAGCGGCAGCCGGTGGACATGGTTGTTGACCTGCAATGTCACGATCATGTCCTCGGATTCGAGGGTCGCGTCAGGGGACGGCACTTCAGCGGC
>DATHHQ010000017.1:0-16190 GCA_035490095.1 Bradyrhizobium sp. | reverse complement strand
TTAAAACCATTGCGTGCGGGGACGCCGGGTGATTCCGGGTACTCGTTGTTACTCGTGTGCGTTCTACCACTACCAAGTGCACACGAGGCCGCGGGTGCCACGGGCATCCGGCGTTCCCCACGCCCTCTTTGGGCGGAAGATCCGTCAACGCCTCGGGCGCATCGCGCGGCGAGGGCGTGAAGGCGTGCTTGATGAATATGAGCGTACCACACTCTCAGCCGTCATCGCCCGCGAAAGCGGGCGATCCAGTATTCCGAGGCGTCAGCGATGGAACCGAAGAGCTGCGGCGTACTGGATACTCCGCTGGAGCCCGTCGTCGGGCTCGCCGAAGGCGAGACCCGGTGGCGGAGTATGACGATCTTTGCGAGGCAGCACATCGCGCCATCTCGCACCCGCGCATTGCTGAACGCAAACGACGACACGCGCCAGGTGTTCTCGCGAGGGATCAAGCTGCGGATGACCGGCGACCCGGCGCGCTTACAGGAAGTCAGGTGGTCCTGAAGCGGAGCACGCCGTCGGATTCCTCGGCGGTCAAACGCCCTTCGACCAGCATGTAATTGACATGGGCGATCAACTCGCCGGCGGCAAAGCCCATCTGATGCACATCGAGCACGTGCTTGTGGAACACGACCGGCACCAGTTCCTTGGATGTTTTCGGGATTTCCCGGCAGGCGTCGGCGATCAGTCCGCAACGTTCCTCGTGATGATCGGCCAATTGCTTGATGCGTGTCTTCAAGCCGTAAAACGGCACGCCGTGGCCGGGCAGCACCAGCAGGTCATAGGGCAGGGTGGTGGTGAGGCTCGCCAGCGACGCCAGGTATTCGCCGAGCGAATTCTGATCGGGTTCGACCGCCCAGACGCTGACATTGGGCGAGATCTTGCTCAGCACCTGATCGGCCGACAGGAACAGCTTGTCGGCGGCGCAATACAGCATCACCTGATCGAGCGCATGGCCGCCGCCGGTGATCACTTTGAAGCGCCGCGTGCCGATGGAAATCTCGTCGCCATGCGAGATGCGGCGATAGGAAGGCGGCAGGATCGAAACCCGCTTCAGATAATCCTGGCCGCGGCCGAGCAGCTTGTCGGTGAGGTTCTCGTCCATGCCGTGAAGCCGGAAGAACAGGCGTTGCGCCATCTTGCGCTCTTCGGTGCCGCGGTTCTGATGATAGACCGACTGCAGATATTCCACCTGCGACATGTAGAGCGGACAGTTGAAGCGCTCGACCACCCATCCGGCCAGGCCGACATGATCGGGATGCGAATGAGTCACGATCAGCCGCGTGATCCTGACATGGGCCAGCGGCCCCTCGAACAGCGCGGTCCAGGCCGCGATCGACTCTTCGTTGCCGAATCCGGAATCCACCATCGCCCAGCCGTCGCCATCGGCGAGCAGATAGATGTTCACGTGGTTGAGACGGAACGGCAGCTTGAGCCGGACCCACAATACGCCGGGCATCACCTCGACGGCCTGATCCGGGCCGGGATGATTTTCCCAGGGGTAGCGCAGGGCCTCGACCGAGGACTGAATCGTGTCTGTTTTTGAATGCATCGTTCGGTATCGCAAAATTGTTGCTATCGGCTTAGCCGCACAATCGGCGCGGCGCCAGCCGAAAACAATTGCGATTTCCAAGAAAACCAAGGGGAGGCGGGCGGTATCGCCCGTAAGCCTCCTCGATTCATGCATAACCGTCATTCCCAGATGCGCCAATTGGCGCATCTGAGGGCGATGCCAACGGGTCCGCGCAAAGCGCGGCCCGATGACAGGCTCCGCATCGAACCCGGAATCTCGAGATTCCCCGATGTGCAATGCACATCTGAGGTCTGGTCCTTCGGACCATCCCGGAATGACGGTGTCTGATTTGCCTTGCGGCTTAAATCTACGCAGCCCGAATATTGGAGAGGAACGCGTCGATTTCCGAACGCAGCACGTCGGCTTCGCGGCGCAGCTCGCCGGACGCGCTCAGTACCTCGCCGGCAGCCGATCCGGCTTGCGCCGAGGCGGTAGAGACGCCGACGATGTTGCTGGAAACCTCGGAAGTGCCGCCCGCGGCGTGCTGGATGTTGCGGGCGATCTCGCGCGTCGCGGCGCCCTGCTCTTCGACGGCGGCGGCGATCGCCGTGGTCACCTCGTTGATCTCGCCGATGGTCTGGCCGATGTTCCGGATCGCGCTGACCGCGGATGTCGTCACTTGCTGCATGCTGGCGATCTGCGCGCGAATTTCGTCGGTGGCCTTTGCGGTCTGGTTGGCGAGGCTCTTCACCTCGGAGGCGACCACCGCAAAGCCCCGGCCGGCATCGCCGGCGCGCGCGGCTTCAATGGTGGCGTTGAGCGCGAGCAGGTTGGTCTGCGACGCGATCACCTGGATCAGGTCGACCACGACGCTGATGCGGCTGGCGTTCTCGGCGAGACCTTGCATGGTCGCATCGGTCTGGCCGGCTTCATTGACAGCCTTGCGGGCAATTTCCGACGACGTGACGACCTGACGGCCGATTTCCGAAATCGACGTCGACAGTTCTTCGGTGCCCGAGGATACCGTCTGCACGTTGACCGAGGTTTCCTCGGCGGCGGACGCCACCGCGCTCACCAGCGCGCTGGATTGATCGGCGGTCGCCGACATCCGTTGCGCCGTGGTCTGCATCGAATTGGCGGATTTCTGCAGGCCATCCAGCGCGCTGCGGACGGTTGCTTCAAATTCGACAATCCGGGCCTCCATGCGGGTGGCGCGTTCGGCCTTGGCCATGCGATCCTTGTCCTGATCGGCACTCAATGCGCGCGCCGTGATCATGCTCTCGCGGAAAACCTCCAGCGAATCCGCCATTGCCGCGACCTCGTCGCGCTGGTTGCTTCGAAAGATTTCCGATTCAAGATCGCCGCTGGACAAAAGCTGCATCGAGCGCTGCAGATTGCCGATCCGCCGCAGGATGTTGCGGCCGACATAGAGCCAGACGAACAGCACGGAGCCGATGAAGGTAAGGCCGCCGAGCGCCAGCATGACCACGGTCGCAAGCGAAATCTCGCGGCGTGCCTGCGAGGTCGAGGCATCGGTCTCGGTCTGTACGCCATCCACCAGTTGCTTCACGCTGATGCCGAGACCGACATTGAGCTTGCGGGTCTCTTCCAGAATAAGCTGGCCGTAATCGTCCGCGTCGAGTTCCTTCTGGCGAATCTTGAAGATGCCGGTCTTGCCGTCGCCAAGCGCCAGCAATTTCGTTGCGGCTGCACGAAGCGCGTTCATTGCGGTGGTTTTGGGCAACGAATCGATATTCGACTTGACGCGCGTCTGGGCGTACCGGGATTCCTTTTCGATGATTTCCAGCGTGTCGCTGCCGGTGGCCGACAATGCGGCCATCATGTTGAAGGCCATCAGATTGCCGCCGGAGCCGATCTCGCCGAGCTGGTCGACGGTTCGCTGGGCCTTGGTGGCATCGTCCTGGGAGAAATTGGGGGCGGCGAAGATGCTGTTGAGTTCCGTATGGGCATCGATCAATGCCGGACCGGCGGCGGCAACGAAGCCCGCCTGGGCCTTGCGCAGCGCATGGTACAGCGTCTCGTGCTGGGCGGCGGCCTCCAACCGTTCGCGCGCCGCAGCACCCAGGCTCTTGATGGCGTCGTCGATGTTCTTGACGGTTTCGCCGAGTGCGGCGACGACGGTCTTGTCGGCTCCGAGCTCGATGATGCGGCCGAGTCTTTCGACCGCGACCTGCTGGGTTTCCTTCATTTTCCTGGCGCGTTCGTTCAGCGCCTCTTCGGTGCGGGAAGCCAGCAGCCCCGGTCCCTGACCGGCAAGACTGGTGCTCTGGGCCGCAAGTTGCAGGCTGGCCGCAAGACGGGGAATGTCCCGACCGCTGAGATCGGTCATCGACACGCCGAGATGTCCCAATACCAGGCCGGCGCCGGCGCTGATGACGATGGCCATGCCTGCGATCACGGCGAAGGCGGCGAAGAGACTGCCCCTGACGCCCCATTGCGGACGCCGGAAGCCAGGGCCCGGCAATTTGCCAACAGTGATTCGTAACGCCATGCTTTCTGCCTCGCGCTCTTTCATCCCCAGGATGAAGTCGACGGCAGTATCGCGTTACCAGGTTAACAAAATCGGGAACTTTTGGCGCCAATGCGCAAAATTTGCGCTTCGGTCGCAAAAAGGCCGGCACAAGGCCGGCCTTTTCCGAGAGTCCGTTCAGGTCAGAAGCGGATCAATACCGCGCAACCACCGGGCCACCCCAGTTGAAGCGATAGTTGATGCCAGCCTTAACCGTATGCTCGTCGTCGCGGAAGCTGGTTCCAACGAGGATGGGCGGGCTGCCGGCCACGAAGGTGGTGCTGCCGAAGTTGTAATACTGGTATTCAACCTTGGCGGACCAGCTGGGGGCGAACATGTATTCGAGGCCAGCGCCGACGGTGTAGCCGTCACGATGGTTGCCGTTGGTGGTGAAAGCCGTCGCCACGCCATTGGTGGTCACGCTGATGTTGTTGCCGTCCTTCCAGGCATAACCGCCCTTGGCGTAAAGCAGCGCCGGGCCCCAGGTGTAGCCGAGCCGACCGGTGACCGATCCAAGCTGGTCGTTGTTGGAGGTAACCAGGACGTTGCCCGGGAACAGCACGCCGGTGTTGTTGCTGCCAAGCCAGCTGTACTGGGCTTCGACACCGAAGACCCAGGTGGAAGCGAACTGATAATCGAAGCCGCCCTGCACGCCGCCGAGGAAGCGGCCATCGTTGCCCGTTATGCTGTTGTCGCCAGCGAACGCGCCGCCGAGGTGGCCACCGATGTAGAAGCCGGTCCAGTTGTAGATCGGCGCGCTGTAGGCCGGCGCCTTGGTGTAGGGACGAGCCGCCATATCGGCTGCCAGTGCCGGCGCGGTTGCGCCGAGGGCGATGATGGCCACAGTACCGAGTAGACACTTCTTCATCAGTTTATTCTCCAACAGATCTTTTCCGAGGCGCCGCGTCCCGGCCCCATCCATGGCTGGAGTTAGCCAGCTTTTGCCTAAAATGCTGTCACCCATAGGTCACAGTGGGCAGGTTCCTAACCTATTGATGGAACTCGGGTTCCGCATGCTTACTGATGCCTTAATCAAAGCTAAATGAGGCCTTAATCGCCCCGCGCCGCGGAGAACCGACGGGAAGATTTTACCGTGGGGACGCTTAAGATGTGGCTTTCCCGAGACCTTGTTCAGTTGACCAATCGCGGACGGCGACGTTCGGTCGCATCGAATTCAATTCGGCATGATCAATGCCAATCCTGGCCAATCGGGTGATTCGGCGTGGACCAGGAAGTGCTGTCGCATCCTGCGGCTCGCGCTGTGTGCGTGCGCGGCGAAGGCACAGGCGGCCTCTGTGCGCGGAAGATGGCTTCAGCCCAGGCGGCGGCGGATCTCGTCCCGCATATTCTCGCGGAAGGCTTCCCTGCGCGCGGGCCTGTCTTTCTCGTCGATATTGAAGCGGTCGAAGATGTTGAAATTTTCAAGGATCGGATATCGATCGCTTGCCATCGCCAATATGCGAAGGAGTTCGCCCGCCGGTCCGCTCGGACCTCTGACTTCCCATCTGCGTATCGTGTCGGGGCCGTTGCCGGGGGCGAGGCCACACAGCTTGGCCATGTCGGCCGCGGACAGGCTTTTGCCGATCGCATGGCCGAGATCCTCGCGAAGCTGTTTTAGCTCAGAGCCGGTCACTGGGCTGATCCTGCGCGTCGCCTGACGATTCGGAGTCCGATGCGTTCGCGAATCATGGGTGCGATCGGAGCCCGTCTCCTTTGGTTGGAATATTGGCCGTTGAATGGCGCCGCCGAAGCTCGAGGTCGCTTGATTGAGCGAAGCCGGATCAGGCGCCAGACCGCCAATTCGGACATGTGAAGCCGATCACAAGCCCTCCATTGGGTGCAGGTTATGATGGCTTGCGTTGGTCAATGAGGAGCCGCACATGCACCGACTGATTGAGAATCTCAACCCCGAAGACCGGCGATTTTACTGGAAATTTGTCGGCGGCTTGTATCCTTTTATGGTGCGCTGATGGTCGTGATGGTCGGCATGTTTGTCGCCAATCATGTATCAAAGAACCTGCCGCTCGAATCCGCCATGACACAGACAATCAGCCAGAAGCTGCCGGCCGCCATCGAAGCGCCGGTGCCTCACGCACGCGGCAAGATCTAATTGACGTCCGCGGGGGGCCTTTCATCTTGCGAAGGCTATTTCCTGGCTGATGCCGAAAATCCCAGCCGCCTCGAGATATCGTTGGTGCAATCGAGCAGCGCCTTTGCGATAGTGCTGGTCCAGCGTGCGTCGAACGATCGCTCCGGACCCATGGCCGTTACGGACAGGACGACGGCGCCTTCGTGATCGAACACGGGTGCGGCGAAGGCATTGATCCCGGGAAGCGGATTCGCGGGCAAGATCGCGCAGCATCATCGGCTCGCCGACGCGGGCCAGCGCCTGCAGCGGCCGGCCGCCGACTTCGATCGACTGGATGCCGCGGCTTTTCACGCTGTCGATGCCTGGACATCGCCACCCGAGATATGCCGGCCTGCGATGTAGCCGAATGTCAGCGCCGGCCCGAGCGTGATGCCGGCGCCGGGATAGTTGCCGCCCATGATACTCGCCATGTCGTTGCCGGCGGCATAGAGCCCTTCGATCGCACGATCATTGGCGTCGAGTGCGCGGGCGTTCTCATCGGTCTTGATGCCGGCATAGGTGCCGAGATCGCCGATCACCATTTTGATCGCGTAGAAAGGTCCGCGCTCGATCGGCGCGATGCAGGGGTTCGGTCCATGCAGGGCATCGCCCTGAAACCGGTTGTAGGCGCGCGACCCTTTGCCGAAAGCGGGATCCTGTCCGTTTGCGGCTGATGGATTGAACTGCCTGACGGTGGCCTCGAGCCCCGCGGCATCGATGCCGGCCTTGGCGGCAAGTGCCGCGAGCGTGTCGCCGCGCATCAGATAGCCGGTGCTCAGATGGTGACCGATTGGCATGGGAAACGGCGGCACACATCCCAGGCCGTATTTGCGCAGGGTTCGATGATCGCAAATCAGGAAGGCGGCGATCTCCTCGCCCGGCTTTGCCGCTTTCATCATCTCCTGAACGAAGTCGTGATAGGAGTTGCCCTCGTTCGCAAAGCGCGCGCCGTCGCGCATGACGGCAATCACGCCGGGTTTCGCACGATCGATAAAATGCGGCATCACGCCGCGCGTGCCGTCCTTCCGCTTGGTGACCGACACCGGCACCCATGCCGCGGCATTCGGCAGCGTGTCTTCCACCCGCCCGCCGACCGCCTCGGCCAGGCGCAGGCCGTCGCCGGTGTTGCCGGTTGGACCGGGCGAATAATGCTCCGTCCCTGTAGGGGCATGCGGAAACATCGCCTTGCGCCGCGCGATATCATGCGGGAAGCCGCCGCAGGCCAGGATGACGCCGCGTCTTGCATTGACGCGAACCAGGCGTCCCTCCCGTTCGACCATCGCGCCGCGCACCACGCCGTTCTCAACGATCAGTTCGCGGACGGGGGACGACAGCCACAACGGTATCTTCAGATCGAACGCGGATTTCGCAAGGCGGCCGGCTAGTGCATTGCCGTTCGTGAGGGTCATGCCGCGGCCGTAACGCATGACGTCGATGAAATGCCGGGACAGTCGCTTGGCGACATAGATCGCCGAGGTCAGCGATTTGGTCGCCCGCATGAAGTGGACGATCTCCTTGCCCGATCCCAGCATCATGCCGAACACCGTCAATTCCGGCAGCGCCGCGCCGAGATTTTTGACATGCGGGCCGAGCTCGCGTCCATCGAACGGCCGCGTCACCATCGAGCGGCCGCCCTGCGCGCCACCGGGTGCTTCCGCGTGATAATCGGGAAACACCAGGGGCATGTCGAAACGCAAGGCGGTCTGCGAGGTGAAGAAGTCGACGGCCTCCGGTCCGGCGCTCAGAAAAGCGTCGACCCGCGCCGCGTCGAAGCTGTTGCCGGCCTCGTGCCGCAGATAGCTGCGCGCTTGATCCGGACTTTCGACGATCCCCCATTTTTGCGCCAGCGACGTTCCGGGAATCCAGAGCCATCCGCCGGAGCGCGCGGTGGTTCCGCCGAAACAGGGTTCCTTCTCGACGATGAGGACATTGAGGCCGCGATGACCTGCGGTGACCGCCGCGGACATGCCGGCGGCGCCGGAGCCGACCACCAGCGCGTCGCATGCATAAGGGGTATCCACGCCGTTGTGCTCAATGTCTGCCACGCGGCCTCCCTATTTTTTCAGAAGCGGGCATTTGGATTCCGAAATTGTTGATTTAAGCGCCGATCGCGTTGCGCGCGATCACGTCGCGATAGAATGACACGCTGAGCTTCGGTATCCGGCGCTGCGTCTCAAAGTCCACGTGGTACAATCCGAAGCGCTGTTCGAATCCGAAGATCCACTCGAAATTATCCATCAGGCTCCACAGGAAATAACCGCGCACCGGTACGCCCTCGGCCGTCGCGCGCTGCAATTGCGTCAGGTAATTGCGCAGGTACATGATGCGGTCGAGGTCGTAGACGTTGCCGTCGGCAGCCAAATTATCGTCCGAAGAGGTTCCGTTCTCGCTGATGTAGATCGTATCGATGTTCCAGATCTTCGCCGCAAGCCGCGGCGCCCAATAGATGATCTCCGGGCCAATCCTGAGCCACTCGGATTTCATGTGCGGAAACGAGGCGGGAAAAGGCAGCACTTTGAAACCCGGCGTGCGGTCGGAAGCGACCACGTAGAATTGCGGCGCATAGATGTTCAGGCCGACGAAATCGTTCGGCGAGGAGATGATCTTCAGTTCGTTGGCAGTAAATTTGGGAGCGGCCGCGCCGGCATATTCCAGAAAGCCGTCGGTGTATTTGCCCTCCAGGATCACGCCCAGGAAGCCCGCGTTCAACTCGCGCGTGGCGATCTCGGCTGCGCGAATATTTTCGGGCGTGTTGAATGCCGGAAGGCAGGCGGCGATGTTCTCGGCAGGACCCACTTTAGTGCCGGCCCGTCCCTTGGCGCGGATCGCCTGCACGGCAAGGCCATGCGCCAATACGACGTGGTGACGCGCCTGGTTCAGTTCGGCCGGCGGCAGTTTGAGACCGGGCGCGTCAATGCCCCAGCCATAGCCGAAGTTCAGGAATCGTCCGGCTTCGTTGAGCGTGAAAATGTTCTTGACGCGATCGGTCAAGCGCTCCGCCACGTAGCCGGCGTAATCCGCGAACGCCTTGGACGTGTCGCTCGACTGCCAGCCGCCGACACGGTCCTGCAGCGTTTGCGGTAGATCCCAATGATATAGCGTCGCGAACGGTTCGATGCCGTTTTTCAGAAGCTCATCCAGCAGGCGATCGTAGAAGTCGAGGCCCTTGGGGTTCGGTGCCCCCGTTCCTTCGGGAAATACCCGTGGCCACGCGATCGAAAATCGATAGGCCTTGACGCCCAGTTCCTTGATCAGGCCAACGTCTTCCTTGTAGCGATGATAGTGATCGTTGGCACGGTCCGCGTTGCTGTGATCGGCGATCTTGCCGGGCGTGTGGGAGAACGTATCCCAGATCGAGCGTCCGCGGCCGTCCTCGTCGACGGCGCCCTCGATCTGGTACGCGGAAGTGGCGGTGCCCCAGAGAAAGCCTTTCGGGAAAGGGGCCGGGGCGTGCCGGTCGCGTGCCGGCTTGGCCGCTTTTTCCGCAGGCTTCGCGTGCGCCGCCGCTAGCCCCAGCGCGGAAAAACCCGCAAGCTTGGCAAAATGCCGACGCGAGAACTTACCGAGCATCGACTTCTCCCATCAGGCTTCCATCCGGCATGCGCCATTCCGAACGGCCACAATGACTAATAGGAATCAATTTGATAAGCGGAAATCCTGTCGATCTCGAATTCGACGGTATCGGGAGATTCGCCGTCGACGATGCCTACGCCCTGGAAGTACTTAGAGCCCATCGCAAGGTTCACGATCATGTACATGGGATCGTCGAAGCCAACAGGGACCTTGATCTCCGACACCGGCTTACGGTCGATGAAGTAGACAATCCGATCCCGCGCCCACAGCACGCCGTAGTCGTGGAAATCGGTCGATGCGTCCGGCACCAGGAAGTCGAACCCGCAGTATTTCACGGATCCGGTGGCCGGAATCCGCCAATGCGTCGTCATCGCCAGATAGCCGGGCCGCTGCCCGCGTCCTTCCATCACGTCGATTTCGGGAGGCCAGCCGCCGTCATCCGCGAGCATCCAGAAGGCCGGCCATACACTGGTCCCGACCGGTATCCTCGAACGGATCTCGAAATATCCGTATTTTTGCGAAAATGAACTTTGGGTGGTCAGGATGCCGGACACGTATTCATTGTTGAACAGCACCGACTTCAGCGCAGCAGGCGTGCGGCTTGCAACGATCGAGAGAACGCCATCCCGGATTTTGAACGGGTCGAGCCCCAGCGGAGTTGTTCCCCGGCCGCTATAGCGTGGATCCACATAGATCTGCTGTTCGCCGTTATAGGTGGATTTCCGTTTGAAGTCGGACCCATCTCCGCCCCAGTAGCGCGCTTCCGGCCAGGAGGCGCCCCCGGCGTAATGCGGCGCCCACTTTCCTTTCGACAACGGATGCTCGTCGAAATCATCATGGAAGGTCCTGTGCAAGAACATCGGCGCCAGGGACGCGGGGTCTGACGTTTCGATGCGGCGGCATTGTTCGTCAGAAGGGGCGGTCGGGACCTGCAGCATAAGCTGCGCCGGCGCGGTCTGAAGGTCGACTTTGATGCCGTCCTGCGCAAGGGCCGGCACCACGTTGGCGAGACAACCGGCGATGGCCAGAACTTTCGGTGTCAATTTTTCGATCCCAGATGACACGGTCATAAATGGGCAGCAATCTCCGGCTCGCAACCGCTCCGGACGTTGCTGGAGAAACGACTTCTCCCTGGGAGTATATCGCGGAGGCCAGCTTTTCTACAGCGACGGTTCCGCTGTCGTCAGGAAAATCGACCGACGGTCAGACAGCCTGATTTTATTGAAAAAATGGTGCTGCATGACAGGATTGAACTGCCGGCCTCGCCGCTTCAGGATCCTGCGGGCCCCTGCGCCACCTCTATGACATGTCGATCGCTGCCTACCATGATAACGATCGAATAAGCCTTTTGTCCGCCGCCTTGATCGGTCGGCGGCGCCAGATGCAATTGTCCGCCGTACCACTCGCCGGGCATTAGCGTGTTGTCTTTGATAACCGCCTGCTCGAGCTGCACCATGTTTTGCTGGCCACGCTCGATGGTCGCCGTGAACATTGCTTCGTTCTGCACTGCGGCGTTGTTCTGCGCGATCACCGCGGCAGTGGGGCTATAGAATGTACCAGTTCTCCCGCTTGGCGGCGCGCTTATCGCCGGTCCCATGCGAAAGCAATGCCGATCTCGACAAGCACGGCCGCTACACAGATGGCCAAAAAGGTCGCTAGGTCCACGCTATGTGCAATCGGATGCAGGCCATCATCGACCGCCACCACGAGCGTGGTGAGGAGTAGGAGGCAAACGATGATTCGAATTTGCACGGCCGGCCCCGCGGGAATCGTTGTGACGCGGAACATAGGCGCATGGGCCGATCACGATCAAGGCATCAAAAAGGATGTCGGCAAGTTCTGCCGTCGCGAATACCTTGAGGTGATCGACGTCTCCAATCTCCTTGTTCGTATCGACGTAAATCCAAACGGTCGCCATTCGTCCCTCTTAGGCTTCAACCACGCTAATGCATTCGATCTTCCGAGGGGAGGCTATGCGGTCCCTCATGATCGAACACGCTGCCCAGATCCCGGAAATCAATCCATCCGCCGCACGTTTCGCACTTGATGAAATGCTCGGGTTCGTGCTTGTGCGGATCAGCGTTCTTGACAATATATTTTCCGCGCGGGATCTTCATTCCTCTCTCTTCAATTTATGCTTTCCCCAATGCGTATCTTTGCGGGACGGATTAAACACCCGCTCAACATTCCGATGAGAGCCCTCAGCACACCGATGCGCGCGTGCATCAGCGGTCCGCGATCTTCTGCGGCCATGATCAGCGCCTCGACCGCGGTCTGCCACGCTTCAAGATTTTGTTCGGCCTTCGTAAGCTTCATGATGTAGTCGGCGGCATCGCGCAGAGTCACGGGCTTGCGCCCACCCGATAGCAGGACAGGATCATCGAAGGGACGAGCCCAGGCGGCAGCTGGCTTAGATCGCGCGATCAGCTATCTGCCTTCAGGGATGCGCTTCGTGCTCAATTGGCGTTTTTTTTCGCCGCTTCGACTGCCGCACTTTCAGGGCAGATTGTTCTGCTTTCCTGAGCCGCTCACGGAGTTCGTTTAATTCGGAGAACTGATTAAGGAGATCGGTCGTGTTATCGTTGAAAATTGAAAGGGTCTCTTGAAAAGAGCGCATTTATAAACTCGCTGACTGACGTTGACTCTCCAGTGGTAGAGCCCATGTCGTCCCCTTGACGTGGGTCATCGTGAGCACCGTAACGTGCACATGGTACCTTTGAAATACTGTAGAAATACGGTTTCCTTCAGCGGAACACCGTGAGCCGGGAGTGTTCCTATTTTTGATCATCGACGTGCTCTACTCTGGATAGCGTCGTCCATCGTCGGAAACCGTCATGAAGCAAAGAGACCTTGATTCAATGTCTATCGCCGAGCTGTGGATGCTCCACGAGCGAATCGCTGCAACGCTTACCGCAAAGATCAATGCCGAGAAGAAAGCGCTTATGGATCGGCTGAAGCAGGCCGACATGACCGTGCACTAGCTTCGAACGAACCCGGGCGTGTCGCTCTGGTTGCAGGATAGTATCGCTCCGGGCGCTTGCCGCACCGATCGCATTTCATCTTGGCGCCGAGCTGGTCGAGTGTCATGGCGCTGAGCATCGGGATCCGCTCGCTGAGCATTTTGAACGGCACCCACACGGTGCCCTTGCAGCGCTCGCGCCCGATCCACGGATAACCTTCGGCCTCAAGCTGGGAAATGGTGCGGTTGTCTGCCATTCGCGCATTGAAGCGCGGTCTAAGCGGGAACGCACTAGTTTCAGGCCCCGTAATATCCCGGGGCGTAATGTTCCGGCAATTGACGCAGCCTTAGTCTGTCCTACCTAGATGAGTCGGGCCCAGCTCACCTGAAAGCCAGCCCGTCGCTTCATCAGCCTTCATAGGATCGGGCCGGTCGCAGTCAACGCACTGGAGCTTGCGCTGTCCCTTACCGCCGGGAGGTAGCGCCAGAAACAAATCAGCCCCGCAATTGGGGCAAGTCGGTCGCTTGGCTTGGCCCATGGACAGGATTTTGCCGCCGGTTCCAACGTCCGTCAAACGGAATCAGGCCCGCATAAACCTAGGGGTGTCCTGCCTGTGGAAATGTTCTCGTTTTGAAAGAAACGGCCCCAGCGTGGGGGACGCTGAGACCGGTAAAGTTTTGCCACTTGTGCCGGAGGGAGCCAGCACCGTTCCAAAACGTGCCCACCCGCAGAACGGTTCCTGACGAAACCCGCGCGACTTTACGCTGTTAGTGGCGGGGGTTTACCGACCCCCGCCTGGCCTATCCCACGGACGCATATGCCTGACGACAAGGTCCATGGACATAGGCCCGATACTTAAGGTCGACCTACTCCGACAGCCGCAGCTGTTCTTCCAAATCTTTGACCAGCTTCTGGAGGCGCTCAGCAGTGACGGGGTCGTTGCCCAAGGCAGCCGCCCGCTTGGCCTGCTCCAGCCTCCGCTCGAGTTCTTTTCGGTCGCTCTTTTCAATCATGGCGACACACTCCTCTCAATAAGACGAGGAAGCGGCGCAATGGTTCACAGTTTCAGTGCGTCATTTTTGCTTGAGGCTGAACGTGCCAATCTTTCGGTCAAGCTGCCAAAGCTCAACGTCGCGATCGATAACTAGCTTCTTAGCCATTTCGATCGCCTCTGCATCATCGGCGCAGATCAAGGGAACTGCGTCGTAGAAGTGCCCGTCATCACCGATCAGATAAGCGCGGTATTCGGCCATGTGCGTGCCCCCAGCGAATAAGGCCGGGTACGGGGTTATCTCTGGCGGGTATGTGAAGCAAGTTAACATTACAATCGGTGCACAAGGATGCAGGCCAGTGCCGGGTCTGCTAGCCGCAAGAAAATGCCCCAGCGTAGGGGGGACCGCTGAGGCTGCCTCCCGTTTTCGAACCTAATCAGGTCGGCGTAGTTCGCCAGAGAGCCAACGCAGCGCATCAGATTTAAGCGGGGCAGCCCGCATTCTAAGACGAGGCATGAAAGTCCGTTTTCGTGATTAAGCCGCATCGTCACGCTCAAAATCCTGTACCGGTTTCTCGATCATGGCCAAAACAGCGCGGCGGACCAAAGTGAAGGCCAAGATCAAACCGAGGCCAACAGCTACGTCAAATCCGAGATGTCGGTCATTGAGGAAGGATGTGCCTGATTGTCTGGTTGTACGGCTTGGTCCGCAGTAGCCGGCTCGTCGTGTTTTGGGAGCTGCTCTTGCGCGACAGGCGTTGGCTGCACGGACAGGCTGGAACTTTCGCTCAGCTCAGCGCACTTGTTGCCGCTCCAATTGGTATTGACGCCGCCATGCGGCTTGCACGGCGGCAAGTCTACAAATGGTCGAGCGCGAGCGGAATGCTGACAGCTCTGATTGGCAGCACCGGTGCTTTTGCGCAGCAGCAACAGAAGCCGCCGAAGCCGGCTGCAACCCAGACCGGCTGTCCCAGCGGCTACGACAACTGCGTCAAGGGCGGCATGAAGATGGGATATTCACAAACTGAGGCTGGCGGCTATTGCACCCGTAGATGCGGGAGGAAGTAACCCGCGCGAGTAAGGCCGCCTCAGTTGGCGGCCTCTTTCATTTCCCCTTCGCCTTCAGGGCAACCTCGATCGCTTTCCAGTCTTCTGTGTTGCAGGTTTTCGGGATGCAGACTTTGATCCGGTGAGGCGCTGGCCCGTGGCGGCACGAATGTGCCACTGCGCCACTGACAGCGCCATAGCACATCACATAACCGAACAAAGCGTCATGAGACGTTTCCCGCCCGACGCCGTCGCTCACGCGGCCCCGATGAAATCCGTCAATGTCAGAAAAGCGCTAGACCGCAGTCTGCCCGCCGCTCGGATGGCGTCTTACGCAGACTGTTAAATCGCTTGCAGATTTTGGCTCACTTTGGATCATTTCTTCACCTTCAACCCGAGTTCGACCAGCCGGCGGATGGGCCTTTTTCGACCGCGTCGTCTCAACTGAATGCCGAGTCTCTTGCACTTGCTCTCAATCGTATCTACCGATGTCCGAAAAATCGCGGCAGCTTCTTCCAGCGTGGCTGAGGTAGCTGCCATCTGAATTAGCTGCCGATCTTCTTTCAACGAAAACCGGGTTCTGCGCTTCTTCGCCATTTCATTTCTTGGCCTTAAGTCCGAGTCGACCAAGCGGCGGCTAGCCCGAGCTAGGGGAGAGCCTCACTGCATAGATAGTAGCGCGAAGGCGAGCACCGCGATCAAGGCGGCGATCAACAGTGACGAGATCGTCGCCGCAATCGCCTTCGCTTTGGGATTATCTTTCCACGATCGGCGGCCATGACTTGTGGCGCTCATTTCTTTGCCCTCAGCCCGAGGCCGTGCCTTGTCAGTCACAACCTCGAGACTTGGATTAATTTTTCGAGCTCATGGCGACCATCCGCGTGAGCTTCCTGCTCGGTGGCAAACGATTCCATGGAAGACTGAATAGGTTTTCCGTTCTCTCTGATGTCCCAGCGAAAGCGACCTGCGTGAATCGTGCAGGGCCGGGTTACAAGGTCATAAGGTTGCGGCGACTGAGCCATACCCGACAATATCGCACGGACCAGGGAGCATTTCTACGTCGCCCCGCCGGGGATCGCCGCACGCGTATTGGGATCAGCTCGGAATCCCGCCTCGGGAGTTACGCCGGTCGCGGGTCGCCCCGGACTATGGAAGTCATGAAGCGCCAACGCCGATCGATCCTACCGGACGGCGGCGCCTGATTCCGAGTGGCTGACCGCCGCGCCCTCAGAACGCGCGTTTGTTCGCACTTTCAAATACCAGCGCCGATCGCGGCGCGCGTACAGCGAACACAGGTCCCATTCCCTGGTCAGGCGCTCGCCATCGGGCGTCAGCGATGACAAGCCGGCTTCGTGGAATGCGAGGCCGGCGCTTACCAGGTCGCAACGGCCAGCCCTACTCGTGATGTTGTCGTCCGACGTTGGGCCCTCGACGAACAACTGACCGAGGAC
>DATHHQ010000016.1:0-2284 GCA_035490095.1 Bradyrhizobium sp. | reverse complement strand
GGATGAGCCGTTCGGTGCGCTCGATACCCACACCAAGATCGATATGCACGACGTCCTGCTTCGAATCTGGGAGCGCGAACAGCAAACGGTTTTGTTCGTGACGCATGACCTCGGTGAGGCCCTGACGCTGGCGGACCGTATTATCCTGTTTTCGGCGCGGCCCGGCATGATCAAGGATATGTTTGTGGTGGACTTCGCGCGGCCGCGCGATGCGGTAAAAGTCCGCGAGACGCCGCGCTATGCCGAGTTGTTCCAGCATATCTGGCACTCGCTCGGGGAAGAGTTCGTCAAAGGTCGCAAGCCATGAGGACGTCGCGTCGACGCGCCAGTACATTGGCCTGGCAGGCGCTGATTTGCATCGCCGTGCTTTCGATCTGGCAATGGGGCTATGATCTGCATGTCAGGCTGCCCTGGCTGGTGCCCGATCTGCTCGATCCCTATTTCGTGTCGAAACCATCGGAGATATTCGCGCACTTTCTCATCCTGAGCTGTCTCAAGTCCAAGATGGGCGTGTTCAACGGCTGGTTCAATGGCGATTTCGCCAAGTGCATGATTCGTAACGAAAACAATCTATGGATTGCGACCGCCATCACGCTGAAGAATACTTTCTTCGGTTTCGTGACCGGCGTGTCCAGCGGTTTCGTGGTCGGGCTGATTCTCGGACGCTCGGATCGGCTCAGCGCTATTTTTCAGCCCTTCATCACGGCCGTGAACTCCATTCCCAGGATCGCGCTGGCGCCGATCATCGTGCTGGCGTTCGGGATCGGCGACACATCGAAAATCGTCACGTCGTGGATCGTGGTGGTGTTCCTGGTGTTCTTCAACACATTCGAGGGCGCGCGCTCGATCGACGAAGGCTTTGTCAACGTCGCGCGGCTGCTCGGCGCGAGCGAATGGCAGATCACCCGCACCGTTGTGATCCCCTCGACGATGGCGTGGGTGTTTGCGTCGCTTTCACCCGCGATCTCCTTTGCGCTGATCGGCGTCATTGTCGGCGAATTCATCGGCGCGGAACGGGGAATCGGACGCTTGATCATCGAGTCGGAAGCGCGGGCGGAAGCATCAGGGATGATGGTCGCGGTGATCGTGCTGATGCTGGTGGGGGTGGCGCTTTCGGCGCTGATCTGGCAATTGCAGGCGTATCTGCTGCGCTGGCAGCAGCATAATATGGTGGAGTAATGAAGCACAGCTGCGGGACGAGGAAGGTATGATTGCGGTTGAAGAGCATACCGGTGTCGCTGTTGTCAGCCTGGCGCGCCCGCCGGTAAACGCACTCGATCTCCCAATGATTGAGGAATTGGAATCGACGTTCGCGCGCGTTGCCAACGCGACACCGCGAATTGGTGTCGTTCTGACCGGTGCCGGCAACGCATTTAGCGCCGGCGTCGACACCAAGGCCTTCGCCTCATATGGCCGCGAGGAGCGTCATCGCATGGTGCTCGCTATCACGCGTATGACGGGGGCACTTCTTTCTCTGTCTTGCCCGTTGGTTGCTGCGGTTAATGGACATGCGCTGGGAGGCGGCTTTGTTTTGATGCTGTGTTGCGATTATCGGCTGGTCGCGGACGATCATGCTCTGCGCCTTGGTTTGACGGAAGCGCGCGCGGGAGTTCCCTTTCCGGCTGGACCGATCGCGGTCATGAAACACGAAATGCCTGGGGGTCTTCTCAGGCAAATGACGTTGTCCAGTCGCGTCGTAAGCCCGCAAGATCTGGTGCAACATGGGTTGATCGACGCTCTTGCTAGCAAGGAACAGATCCTCGAGAATGCGATCGCTGCCGTGCGGGACCTTGCCTCACAGCCCGCATTTGAGGTGGTGAAGAAGCAGGTGCGCGGAGGCCTTGCGGCCGATGTGCAGGCCCTAGCCGTCGCGGGAGCCGATCCTTTCCTGCGTTCGTTTAGGTAAAGTACGAGAGCCGCAGGCCATGTGGTCCGGCCTATTTGCGGCTTTCCAGGATAGCGGGTGAAAGCCCGCCATTGGTTCTGCGCAATAAAGCCGAATGGTGGATAAGTAAAGGGTCTTCCGATGAGCATAAAAATTTACGGATTTTGGCGGTCGATTGCTTCATTTCGTGTGAGGGTTGCCCTTCGGCTCAAGGGACTGGCGTTCGAGGAAATTCCGATCGACATTCTATCCGGCGAGCAGTTCGAGCCGGATTACGCGGCCGTCAACGCCGAGCGTGTGGTGCCGACCTTCATTCATGACGGCCATTCGGTGTTTCAGTCGCTGGCGATCATCGAATATCTCGACGAGATTCAGCCCACACCGCGGCTGATACCGCAA
>DATHHQ010000015.1:0-2771 GCA_035490095.1 Bradyrhizobium sp. | reverse complement strand
CAAACCGCACGCGCCGCCACGCCGCAACCGCCAATTCTCCTGCGCCAGACGCGTGGCAGCATCGCTGTGCTCACGCTCAATCGGCCCGACGCCCGCAACAGCCTGTCGGAAGGCCTGATCGCGGAACTGCACGCCGCACTCAGCGACATTCACGACGATGCAGGCGTGCGCGCGGTCGTGATCGCGGCCAACGGTCCGGCCTTCTCCGCCGGCCATGATATGAAGGAATTGACCGCGCGCCGTGCCGATGCCGATCGCGGGCGCGGCTATTTCGCCGAGATCATGACCGCCTGCAGCGCGATGATGCAGGCCATCGTGCAATTGCCGAAACCGGTGGTCGCCGCGGTCCAGGGCATCGCCACCGCGGCAGGCTGCCAGTTGGTGGCAAGCTGCGATCTTGCGGTAGCATCGGAGGCCGCGGCGTTCGCCACGCCCGGGGTCGATATCGGGTTGTTCTGCTCGACCCCCATGGTCGCGCTGTCGCGCAATGTGCCGCGCAAGCAGGCGATGGAAATGCTGCTCACCGGCGAGCCGGTTTCGGCAACGACGGCGCGGGATATCGGCCTCGTCAATCGCGTCGTTGCCGCCGGCACCGAGCTGGATGCGGCGATCGCGCTGGCGCAAAAGGTCGCGCTGAAATCCGCCTATACGATCAAACTCGGCAAGGCCGCGTTCTACCGTCAGGCCGAGATGAACCTTGCGGACGCCTATCGCTATGCGTCAGAGGTGATGACCGAGAACATGATGGCCCGCGACGCCGAAGAAGGCATCGGCGCTTTCATCGAAAAACGTGAGCCGAAGTGGCAAGACCGGTAGAATAATTCCTCATCCCCGGACGAGCGCATCCGCGCTCGCTCGGGAGCAGCGCGCGCTTCGCGCGTCTCGAAGGACGAGGCCACATGGTTCGAGACGCGCTTCGCGCTCCTCACCATGAGGAACTGGGAATTTTTGAAATGAACCATGACGCCTACCCCGACAGCTACATCAGAGAAATTCTCAACGGCGTGAAATCCATCGCGATGGTCGGGGCATCACCGGTCAACGTGCGGCCGAGTTACTTCGCCTTCAAATATCTGGCGCAGCGCGGCTACGACATGATCCCGGTCAATCCCGGCCACCTCGGCAAGAGCCTGCTCGGAAAGCCCTTCGTCGCGTCGCTGCGCGATATCGGCCGCCCGATCGACATGGTCGACATCTTCAGAAACTCAAGCCACATCATGCCGGTGGTCGATGAAGCCCTGGAGCTGACGCCGCCGCCGAAAATAATCTGGATGCAGCTCGGCGCGCGCGACGATGCCGCTGCCGCAAAGGCGGAAGCCGCCGGTCTGAAGGTCGTCATGAACCGCTGCCCGAAGATTGAATATGGCAGGCTGTCCTCGGAAATTTCATGGATGGGTGTCAATTCGCGAACGCTCAGTTCGAAACGCGCGCCGATGCCGACCCAGGGCATGCAGCTGTCCCTCAATCGGACGAGCCTCGGCGGCGGCCAGACCACCGCGTCCGATCGCGCTGCGAAAAACAAGACCGACCCTGTATGACGCGGATGCAAGATAATTTCTCTGACAACGCGACAAACCGAAGCAGGATTGTTTCGACCAAGAGCTCGGCCGCCGTCGCGTCTTGACGATTGACGCGTCTGACGCGATTGTCCTTCGCCATACCGAGGAGGCGGATTGCGCCGTCTCGAATTAGCCATTTCGAACGACAAGATTGTACCGCGTTGCTCATCCTTCGACCGCCCACCTCACCGCCGCTGGATGAGCAAATCACAAAGGAAAAAGAATGACCGATCGTCTTCCGGGATTTTCGACCCTTGCCGTGCATGCCGGCGCGCAGCCCGATCCCACCACCGGCGCGCGAGCGACGCCGATTTATCAAACCACGTCGTTCGTATTCAATGACGCCGACCACGCCGCGTCGCTGTTCGGACTGCAGGCATTCGGAAACATTTACACCCGCATCGGAAATCCGACCCAGGCGGTGCTGGAAGAACGCCTTGCCGCGCTTGAGGGAGGCACCGCCGCCCTCGCGGTCGCATCAGGACATGCCGCACAGGTCGTCGTGCTTCAGCAATTGCTGATGCCCGGCGACGAATTCATCGCCGCGCGCAAACTCTATGGCGGCTCGATCAACCAGTTCAACCACGCCTTCAAGAGTTTCGGCTGGAACGTGGTGTGGGCCGATCCGGACGACATCGAAAGCTTCGAGCGCGCGGTCACGCCGCACACCAAGGCCATCTTCATCGAGTCGATCGCCAATCCGAGCGGCAGCGTGACCGATATCGAGGCCATCTCCGCCGTCGCCCGCAAGGCGGGTGTGCCGCTGATCGTCGACAACACGCTGGCGACGCCCTATCTGATCCGCCCGATCGATCATGGCGCGGACATCGTCGTGCATTCGCTGACGAAATTCCTGGGCGGCCACGGCAATTCGCTCGGCGTCATCATTGTCGACGCCGGCACCTTCGACTGGTCGAAGGACAACAAATATCCGATGCTGAGCGAGCCGCGTCCGGAATATCACGGCATCAAGATTCAGGAGACCTTCGGCAATTTCGCGTTCGCCATTGCCTGCCGTGTGCTCGGGCTGCGCGATCTCGGTCCGGCGATCTCGCCGTTCAATGCGTTCCTGATTCTGACCGGCATCGAGACGCTGCCGCTGCGCATGCAAAAGCATTGCGATAACGCCAAGGCGGTCGCGGAGTGGCTGCTGGCGCATCCGGCGGTGGCCGCGGTCAATTACGCCGGCCTGTCGGACGATAAATACAACAA
>DATHHQ010000014.1:0-5485 GCA_035490095.1 Bradyrhizobium sp. | reverse complement strand
CAGCGGGTCGTGCCGTCGAAGACCCGCTGCTGCGGACCACTTTGAGCTTGCGCGCGTTTTGGCGGCGAGGTGCGCCGTGAGATATTCCCGGCCGCCAGCGGCACTTATCCTTCTCTTGTTCCTGTCGGCCTCGGCGTTCAGCACCGCCGCGAGGACCGAAGAGCAGGAACAGTCCGCCGCTGCGCCCGCCAATCCCGTTGCGGCGCAACCCCTGGATCAGCTGTCAACGATGCTCGATCGCCCGCTGTTTTCGCCGAGTCGTCGTCCGCCTGCGCCGCCGCCTCCGCCGGTCGTGCAGGCGCCCCCGCCGCCCGCAGCGCCGCCTCCGCCGCCGGACCTCGTTCTTTTCGGTGTTGTGATGGACGGGGAGGGCGCCCGCGCCGTCGTTCGCGCCGGGGCGGACAAGAAAATCTTGCGCGCGCAGATCGGCGACGAGATCGACGGATGGAAGGTCAGTCAGATCGAAGGACGCAAGGTGGTGTTGTCGCTTGACGGCCGCTTCGCCACCTTCAAGCTTTTCAACGATGATCGCGGGAGATCGGAGTCTGCCGGCGGGCCAGCTTCAGTCGCACCGGGCGAAGCAAAAAATTCGCAACGACAGATTCAGGCGCAGCAAACTCCACCGCAGGCTGGTGCACCGCAACCCGGTCAGCCGAAAAAACGTCGACGGAGCCGAGAGTAAGTTCGGCTTCATGCTGGTTGCGCAGAGTATTTCTTACACCAAAAAATTGGCGCCCGTGCGCAAAATGGTCTTTGCTTTGCCGCATATATCGCGGCGCTCGCCGCACAATGCTCGCAGAATGCCCATTGTTGTCGATCATAATCATTTAGGATTTGATCAGCAGGCACCTGATGGCTCGCCTGCCGATCGGCTTTGTTGACTCGCTATCTGAAGTACGCGGGCGTTCGCCGTCGATGTGGTCATGGGGCGCCACGGCGAGGAGTAGTGTAGTGAGTAGCTTGCATGGGTGGGGTCTGGTCGAGTTTACACGGGCTTGCGTCGTAGCCTCGATCTTCCTCGCATTGGGCGGCTGTGTCACCTCGAATGTAACTCCCACGGCGGGCGTTGCGCCGGTCGATGCGATGGATTCTGTTCGCAACACTGATTTCAGTGCGCGCTTTCCTATCGCGGACGAGCGAGAATCCGGCAGGACGAGGGAATCTACTCAGCCCTTCTTGTTTCCGGGCTCTGACGTGGCACCAGATCCGCAGCGCGACCGCGATCCGGACATGCGGTCTGCTTCGCTGCAGCCTGCCGCATTTCTCAAGGGCGACGGCGTCGAGATGAATTTCGACGGTGCCGATGTGCAGACGGTCGCGAAGACCCTGCTCGGCGATATTCTCCAGCTCAATTTCGTCGTCGATCCACGTGTCCAGGGCAACGTAACGCTGGCCTCGGCCGGTCCAATCCCTCGCAAGGACGTGCTGCCGGCATTCGAAAGCGTCTTGCGAATGTCGAACGCCGCGATCGTGCGCTCCGGCAATCTGGTGAAGATCGTTCCGATTCCCGAGGCAGGCGCCGGTGGCGCGATCAGCGTCGGAGCAGGGGAGCCAGGCTTCGGCGTTTCGCTGGTGCCGCTGCGCTACACCTCGGCTTCGACGGTGGCGAAGACGGCCGAGAGCTTTCTGTCACGTCCGGGCGCTATTCGTGTGGTCCAGTCCCGAAATCTGCTGCTGATCCAGGGCACGACCGCAGAGCGTCAGGCCGCGCTCGACGTGGTCGCGACCTTCGACGTGGAATGGCTGCAAAACCAGTCGGTCGGCGTCTATCCGCTCAAATCGACCTCGCCGGAGACGATGATCGGCGAGCTTGAGCGGGTATTCGAAACGAACGAGGGCGGATTGGGACAGGGTGTGGTCCGCTTCCAGCCGATCTCGCGGATGAATGCGGTGATGGTGGTAACAAAAAATCCGAAGCTGCTGGCTCAGACCACGCAATGGGTTCATCGTCTCGACAGGTCCGATACGACGGGGACAACGCTGCGAACCTTCCGTCTGAAAAACGGCAATGCAACGCAGGTGGCGAAGATATTGAACGATATTTTCGTCGGTCAACGATCCGGGGGGACCGCCGATGCCGCTACGAAGCAGATTGCACCGGGGGTCGAGAGTGCCCAGTCCCGCCTCGATTCTCTCGATCGCGGCTCGTCAAGCGGGAGCGCGGCGACAACAGCAGGCGGCAGCTCCGACAATCGCGGCACCAGTCCGATTGCGGCCGCTTTCGAATCGTTCTCGGATCGCAAGGGCAGCGAGGCGGACTCCACCGGCAGTTCGACCGCTGCTGGCGGCAATGTCCCGCGCGGGACGTTTCAGAACATGCGGATTACAGCCGATGCCGCCAATAATTCGATCGTGGTCTATTCCAACCAGGAGGACTATCGGGTCGTCGAGCGTGCGGTACGCGACTTCGACCGGCCGCAACTGCAGGTATCGATCGATGCGACGGTTGCCGAAGTCACGCTGACGGACGATCTGCAGTTCGGCGTCCAGGCCTTCCTTACCAGCAAGAATGCCGGGCTCGGCAACGACAAGGGTTCGGTCAGTTTGCTGGGCGCGGGCCAGGCGGCAGCTCAATCGGCGCTGCTGCAGCGTGTGGCGCCCGGCTTGAATCTTCTGCTGGGATCGGAAAATCAGCCACGCTTCATCCTCAACGCTTTGTCCAACATAACGGACGTCAAGGTACTGTCGTCGCCATCGATTGTCGCGCTCGACAATCAGCCGGCCCTGCTCCAGGTGGGCGACGAAATTCCGATTACTACCAGCTCAGCCGCGGTTCTTTCCAATGCGGCCACGCCGATCGTCAACACGATCCAGATGCGGAATACCGGCGTCATCCTGAAAGTGCTGCCTCACGTTCACAGTAACGGCTCGGTTCAGCTCGAAGTCGACCAGGAAATTTCCAACGTCGTCAATGCCGATCAACAGACTCTGACGCCGACGATTGCCCAGCGCCGCGTCCACTCCACTGTTTCGGTGATCAGCGGTCAGACCGTGTTGCTCGCCGGTCTCATCAGCGAACGCAATCAGAAGACGCAGTCGGGCATACCGGGGCTTCGCGAAATCAAGTTTCTCGGCGACCTGTTTGGAAACACATCCAACACCAAGACGCGGTCCGAAATCATCATCTTCATCAAGACCAAGCTGATTCGGAACAGTGTCGATGCCGGCGCGGTCACCGAAGAATTCCGGGAACGGCTGCAATCGATGCGCGGCGGCCGCAGCGTCATTGATGGCACCAGGGTGCAGAAGCTGGATTGATGATCGAGCTCGAAGCAGGCGAGGCGGTTGGATCGGAGGATGACCTCCGTCCGGACCCGGCGATACTGATCGGCGGGGCCTGCGTCATCGGTCTGATCTCCGCGTTATCGCTGCCGTGGCCGGCCGCCATTGCATCGACCGTGCTCGGGACTTTGATGATCGCCGGAGCTGACATCGACGCGAGAACATTTCTGCTGCCAGATCTGATTACGTTTGGCGCCGTCTTTTGCGGCATTCTTGCAGCGCCGTTGCTGGATGCAGCGGACCCGTGGGCGGCTGCAGGGCAAGCGATCGCGCGTGCGGGTTGCGTCGCAGGTGCGCTGGCGCTGTTTCGCAGCGGCTACGCCTGGAGCAGGCAAACCGAGGGCCTGGGCTTGGGTGACGTCAAACTGGCGGCGGCGATCGGGGCGTGGCTGCCGCTTGAGGCGATTCCATTGTGTTTTGGCCTCGCGACGAGCGGCGCGCTGGTGACGGTGATGTTGGCACGCTTGAGCGGCCAAGCTGTCATGCGGACCACGAAGATACCCTTCGGTGCGTTTCTGTGTCCGGCGCTGTGGATTGTATTTTATGCAGAAAGTGTGACGCGATAATCAGAATCAGGAGAGAGAGAGAAAGATTCAGAGCGGTATCTGAATTCATTGACGACCACCGAGAAAAAAAGAACACGAAGCGCGAAGTCGGGTGAAAACGACGCTCGGCGTCCGCCGCGGATGATATTTGCGTCGCTAGCGTCCAATCAAATCGGATTGACGCAACGATTTCGCTTGCGCTGTGAAATGCGCGTTGCGATGAGCCACGACATATCATCCGCGCAACCTATCATGACGAAAAGCATTCCAGGAATTGAAAGAAGAAATACGATGGAGAAGCGACAGCCCCTTGCTTGGTAGCCGTGTTTCGTCGTCGCAGAAACATAATGACTTCATACTTTCGTGCGGCCCGCGTCCAATAAATGTCGGGAACAAAGGCTTTCCTCTATGCACCGTAGAACTTCGGGGAGCGACAAATGGAAACGATCAAGTTGACGCGCGCACGCGCGCACGCGGGTTTAGCCGCCATGTTGTTGGGATCAGTCGCATGGTCTGGAGGGGCGTTAGCCCAAACTGTTTCGACTACGAGCCCGAACGCGGTGACCACTAGCACCACGACTACCAATGCGGCGACTACCGATGCGGTGACCGCCAATGCAGCGGCCCGCGGGCAGAACAATAACTCCGGTGGCGCGTCGTCGCGTAGTGGGGCCACCGACCCGGGCGTGAGAGGCGGAGATCCCGGAGCGGGAGGAGCGCTGCCGGGCCTCAACGACGTGGAGCGTCAATATTTCGATGTCGCGAAGGAAGTCTTCCAGGAAGTCGACGCTGGCCCGGACGGCCTGGGTCCAAGGTTCAATCTCGATAGCTGTTCGGGTTGCCATTCCCAGCCTACGATCGGAGGCACGAGTCCAGCCACAAATCCACAAGTAGCGGTCGCGACCTTGATGGGCGCGAAGAACGTCGTGCCACCATTCGTCACGGCCAACGGGCCGATCCGTGAGGCGCGTTTCGTGCGCAATCGTGATGGATCACCGGATGGCGGCGTGCATGGTCTGTTTGTGATCACGGGGCGTTCCGATGCGGTCGGCTGCAACATTGCTCAGCCGAATTTTGCGGCCGAGCTCGCTCGCAATAACGTCGTATTTAGGATCCCGACCCCGGTCTTCGGATTAGGATTGGTGGAGAACGTCTCTGATGGCACGCTTGAGGCGTCGCTGGCCGCCAATGCGCAGCAGAAGCGGGGGCTGGGCATTTCCGGACGTTTCAATCGCAACGGAAATGACGGCACGATCGCGCGGTTCGGCTGGAAGGCGCAGAACAAATCGTTGCTGCTGTTCTCAGGCGAAGCCTACAACGTGGAAATGGGCATAACCAACGAGCTCTTCCAGAATGAACGGAACAGCGATCCTGCCTGCCAGTTCAAGGCCACTCCGAATGACAGTACTCCGCTGGTAGCAGAGGACACCGCGAGTCCGGCTGCGAACTTCCAGAACGACATCGACCTGTTCGCGGCATTCATGCGCTTTTCTGCGCCGCCAACTCCGGCGTCGGCGGCGGCTACGCCGGTTGCCCAGACACCGGCTGGTCAGACAACCGGCGCAGCTACCGCGACAACGGGAGCGGCGAGCGGGACAACAACGGCAGCGGCGGCCGCGACATCGACCTTGATGGCGTCGGCCTCGGCGGACGCTTCG
>DATHHQ010000013.1:0-16639 GCA_035490095.1 Bradyrhizobium sp. | reverse complement strand
ACGGCGGAGACCTGGGAGAAATCATTTCGCACCGACATGATGCATACCGTCAATTCCATCGCGGCGGCCATGCCCTATCTGGAAAAATCCAAATCCGCTTCGATCGTGATCGTGTCGAGCGTTTCGGGCTTCGAGGTCGATTTCGCCGCCGGTTCCTATGGCGCCTTCAAGGGGGCGCTGATTCACTACGCCAAGGGGCTCAGCAATCAACTCATCGGCAACGGCATCCGCGTCAATGCGGTGTCGCCGGGCAACACCTATTTCGAGGGCGGCATCTGGCAGAACATCGAGAAAGGCATGCCCGATCTCTACAAGACGGCGATGTCGCTAAACCCGACCGGACGCATGGGCACGCCGCAGGAAGTCGCCGCCGGCGTTGTCTTCTTGGCAAGCTCGGTGGCGAGCCGTATCTCCGGCACCAATCTCATTATCGATGGTGCGCTGACCAAGGCTGTCTAGCGAAGCTTGCGGGATTTCCAGGACCGCAAAAGTTGCTGGTTGCCTGAAATGGCGGCGCTTTCCTCGAACCAAGAGAGATCGGATTGCAAATGAGCAACAAAATCGGACGCCGGGATTTTCTGGGCACGGTCGCGTTCGTTGGGGCGGCGGCAGCGGCGGCGGGCCGAACGTCGTTGATCAATTCCGCCGAGGCCGCCACGGCGACCAGCGACGACATCACTTCGGCATCGGCCGGTGAGCTCGCTGGCGCTATTCGGTCGAAGAAATTGAGCTCCAGGGTGATCGTTGAAGCGCATCTGGAGCGGATCGCCAAGGTCAATCCAAAACTCAATGCCGTCGTTCAACTGACCGCGGAGGCGGCGCGGAAAGAGGCCGATGAAGCCGACGCGGCGCTCGCCCGCGGCGAAATCAAAGGTCCGCTTCATGGCGTGCCCATCACGATTAAGGACACGCTGGAAACGGCTGGTGTTATCTGCACCGGCGGCACCAAGGGTCGAGCCAATTTCGTGCCCAAGGCGGACGCCACCGCGGTCGCACGGCTGCGTGCGGCTGGTGGCATTATCCTTGGGAAGACCAATGTTCCTGAACTCGCGGGCGCGGCCGAGACTGACAATCTGGTCTACGGGCGGACCAACAACCCCTACGACCTTACGCGCACGCCGGGCGGCAGCAGCGGTGGCGAGGCCGCGATTATTGCCGCCGCAGGTTCACCACTCGGTCTCGGCACCGACGCCGGAGGCAGCATCCGTATTCCCGCGCATTATTGCGGCCTGGCGGCCATCAAGCCGACCTCGGGCCGCGTTCCGCGGACCGGACAATTTCCGATGCCATTGGGCGCGCGCAACCCGGTGTTTCACGTCAGTCTGATTGCGCGAAAGGTCCAGGACCTGGCTTTGGCGTTGCCCATTATCTCCGGTCCCGACTTCCGCGATCACTCGATCGTTGGAATGCCGCTCGGCGATCCGACGAAGGTGGTATTACGTGATTTGAAAGTTGCCTATTTCGATGATGATGGTGTTGCTGCGCCGACAAAAGAAATCGTCGCCGCGGTCCGCGATTCCGCCAAGGCGTTCGCGGATGCAGGGGTCAAGGTCGAAGAAAGCCGGCCACCCGACGCGGCAAAACCTGGCAGTGTCTATTTCGATATCAGCCGCGGTGATGGCGGTGCCGGCACGCGTGGGTTCCTGAAGAGTATTGGAACCAACGAAATCTCGCCGATGTTCGAGAGGGCGCTGGCGGTTGCCGTTGCGCCTGCGATGGCCAACACCACGGAGGCCCTGAGCGCGTTCGCCAGATGGGATCTGTTTCGCAATTCGATGCTTCGCTTCATTGAAAGCTACGATGCATTGCTGTCGCCCGTGATGCCATATCCGGCGCTGCTGCACGGTACCGGCTTCGACGACGATAAGCGGATCGGGTTCGGCTACGCGCAGATGCATAACCTCACCGGCTGGCCCACAGCGACGGTGCGAATTGGCACCTCGCCGGAAGGCCTGCCGATTGGCATCCAGGTGGCGGCACGGCCGTGGCGAGAGGATGTGGCGCTGGCGCTGGTTCAGCATCTCGAACAAACCTTTGGCGGCTGGAAGATGCCTCCGTCGATTTGAAACCTCGCGGCATGCAGTACCTCAGGCCAGGCAATTTGAGTTTCCTGCAATCTGACGTAAGGTCGCTCAAATCTCACCAGAGCGATGGTCCAAGTCAGAGTCATGAGTTTCAGCGAAAATACCGGCGGCCCATGGCGAGTGGGAGTGCTCTTCTCCCAGACGGGAGTTACTTCGGCCATCGAACAATCGCAGCTCAACGCAACCCTCCTCGCAATTGAGGAGATCAATTCCAGCGGAGGCGTGCTCGATCGCATGGTCGAGCCCGTCATCTACGATCCTGCATCCGACCCCAAGCAGTTTCGCGCTCTCGCCGAACGTTTGTTCCAGGTTGACCGGATCCGGTTGCTGTTCGGCTGCTATATGTCGAGCACCCGCAAGGCGGTTTTGCCTGTTGTCGAAGGCCACCGTGGTTTGCTTTTTTATCCGACCCTCTATGAGGGTTTTGAATATTCGCGGCACTGCATCTATACGGGTGCTGCGCCGAACCAGAATTCACTGCAACTCGCAAAATTCCTGCTGGCCACTTACGGCAATCGCTTTCTGCTGGTCGGCTCGAACTACGTCTATCCTTACGAATCCAATCGCCTGATGGCCGATTTCGTCGTGCAGGGCCAGGGCAAGGTGCTGGACGAAATCTATGTTCCGCTTGAGGCTGGTCCGCGGGATTTCGAGAAGGTCATCAGCCGGATCAAGAAGACCTCTCCAGACGTCATCTTTTCGACCGTGGTCGGCCGCAGCACGTCGGTATTCTACGAGGCCTATCGAAAGGCCGGATTCGACCCGATGAAGATGCCGATCGCGAGCCTGACCACCAGCGAAGCCGAAGTCGCAGAGATGCATCGCGAGGCCGCCGAGGGCCATATCACCGCGGCGCCGTTCTTCGAAACCTCTTCGTCGTCTGCGGCGCGGCGTTTCGTCGGCAGTTTCAAGAACAAATATGGGCCCGATGCGCCGGTAACGGCGGCGGCGGAAGCTGCTTATTTCCAGTTGCATCTGGCCATGCGCGCGCTTGCGCGGTGTGGGTCGGACGATCCGGACAGGGTGCTGAAAGAGCTGCGCGATTCCGAATTTGACGCACCACAGGGACGTGTCAGGATCGATCCGGAAAACAATCACACTTATCTCTGGCCGCGGATCGCGCGACTGGACAAGTTCGGTCGATTCCAGACGGTCTGGAATCCTGGTGTTCGGATCAAACCGGACCCCTACTGTGTCGTACAGAGCCTTGACGACTGGTCGGCTGACGACCTTCAGACAGTCAGCCACTGAGGTTCTGAACGCGGGAGCAGGCGGTGGCGATCCAAATCCTTCGCGATCTTCGTGGCCTACGCGTCCAGGTGGTTCATCCGCCGGATAGTGAGCGCGTCAGGCTCGTCGAGCATCTGCGCCGCATCGGCTGCATGGTCGAGACGCAATGGCCGATTCCGGAATGCTGGACCGGTAGCTCCGATGTGATGCTGCTTGCCGTCGAGCATGACGTCCGAGGAGATATTCAGCGCCTTCTCAAGTCAGGCGACGGGCCGCGCCCAACACTCATCGCCGTCGTAGGCTACGAAGATCCATCGACGCTGCAGCTGGTGTTGGAGGCCGGCGCTGTCGCCGTCATCGAGCGTCCAATCCGGCCCTTTGGTCTGCTCACCAACCTGACCATTGCCCGCAGCATCTGGCTTGAGAAACGCGAAACGGAAAAGCGCATCCGCAAACTGGAGCGCAAACTTTCGGGCCTGCAGCGCATCCAGAAGGCGAAAGCGGTCTTGATGGACGGCCAGGGGTTGAGCGAAGCCGAGGCTTACGAAAGCATTCGCCGCCAGGCGATGGCGAAGCGGTTGTCGATGGATGACATGGCCACAGCGATCATCCACGCAAATGAACTCTTGCAGTACCGTGCAAAAGATGTTTAATTTTTCGAGCTGCGGTGGAACAATAATGTTCTGGTCGTAGTATTGCCTGACCACCAGTGACGTTGGCCAGGCCTGGCTAGGTAAGCCCGAAAGATCCGCGAGGATCTGTCGGGCTTTTTTTGTTTTGGCGACCGAGTATCGGCACGGATCGAGTCAGGTCCGCGGGCCTCGGATGAATCTGGAATTTTTCAGTTCGAAACAGCGCGCTTGGGCGTGAACAGAACCGGCTTGCCTGTCGTTGCAGGGGCCAAATGGGGAGTGTCACTATGTCGATTGATCGGCGTAAATTCTTGAAGAGTAGCCTGCTTGCGACAACCGGAGCGCTTGCATCGCCCTACATCATCAATCCGGCGAGCGCCGCGGGAACGATCAATGTCGGCGTGCTGTTCTCGCTCACCGGTGGCCTTTCGATCATCGAAAAATCGCTGCACGACGCCACGTTGATGGCGATCAGCGAGATCAATGCTTCCGGTGGCGCCAAGGGCATGAAGATAAACGCCCTCGTCGAGGACGGCGCGTCGGATCCAAAAACCTACAATGAAAAAGCCTCGAAGCTGGTGATTCAGGATCGCGTGCCGACGGTGTTCGGGTCTTATACCTCCGCAAGCCGCAAGGCCGTTCTCCCTGTATTCGAGAAGCGCAACAATCTGTATTTCTACCCCACTTATTATGAGGGGTTCGAGTGCTCCAAGAACGTCGTCTATACCGGCGCCGTTCCGAACCAGCAGCTTTCAAATTTCATCCCCTGGATCATCAAGACACTGGGCAAGAAGAAATTCTTCATCGTCGGTTCGAACTACATTTACCCGCGCGAGATGGCGAAGGTATCGAAGATCCTCATTGAGAAGAACGGCGGCGAATGGATCGCGGACGAATATCTCGAACTCGGCCATTCGGAATGGGGATCCATGGTCAACAAGATCAAGGGATCGGGCTGCGACGTCGTGCTGTCGAACGTCGTCGGCGACTCGGTCGTCGCTTTCTACCGCGAATACAAGAACCAGGGCCTGACCCACGACAAATTGCCGATCTGCGCGACCGTCACTTCGGAAATCGAGATCGCTGCGATGGGGCCGGAATATGCGGTCGGAAGCTACACGTCGTTCCCGTATTTTCAGGCCATCGACACCGACCGCAACAAGGCGTTCGTCGAGCGCTATCGCGCCTTTGTCAAGGATCCGAAGGCAGTGACGCATCACGCGCTGGAGTCGTCCTACTTCCAGGTCTTCCTGTGGAAGCAGGCGGTCGAAAAAGCTGCGGAGTTGACGCCGACCGCGATCAGGGAAGCCGTGAAGGGGCAGGAGTTCGATGCTCCGAACGGTCATGTGAAGATCGATCCCGATAATCTGCACACCTATTTGACGCCGCGGATTGCGCAGTGGCTACCGGACGGACAAGGCAAGATCATCGACGCCTACAAGCAACCGACAGTTCCGATTCCCTACGTGGCCTATGGCGAAACCGAGAGCAATCTGTTCTGCACCGCCAAGGGACTCGAAACGGCAAAGCTGAAGATCTGAAGTTGGCGTCAAGGCGGTCTGCCGCGTTCATGCGCGGTAGACCGAGGCGATGAGGTTGCTTGAATGCTTGAAGTCTTGTTCATCGGCCTGAGCCTTGGCTCGATTCTTCTCTTGGTGGCGTTGGGTCTCGCGATCACCTATGGCGCGATGGGTGTCATCAACATGGCCCATGGCGAGATGGTCATGATTGGGGCCTACGTCACGGTGCTGACCGGCATCTGGCTCGGGGCCAACATCTTCGCAGCGATCCCGATCGCCTTCGTTGTGACGGCGCTGATTGGGTTGGCGATTGAACGCGTCATCGTGCGTCGTCTGTATGGCCGTCTGCTGGACACCTTGCTGGCGACCTGGGGCATCGCGATCCTGATCCAGCAGGCGGTGCGGCTTGAACTGGGTCTGTCGTTCTTCGGTATCCATGTCGCTGGACTGGGGCCTGGGCTTCAGAACGTCAGCGTGCCGGCCGCCCTGCAGGGAACGTTCATGCTCGGGAGCGCCGAGATCAACCGCTACCGCGCCTTCATCATTGTCGTGACCGCGGTGCTCACGGCCCTGACCTGGTTGATCATGTATCGCACTCCGATCGGCACGCAGGTGCGTGCGATCATTCGCAACCCGAAAATGGCCGCGGCTTGCGGCATCGACGTGGCGCGCATCAACGCATTGACGTTCGCGTTCGGCTCCGGCCTCGCAGGCGTCGCGGGCGTGATGATGTCCGGCTTCAAGACGGTATTCCCGGACATGGGCACGCCGATGGTGGTGGACGGCTTCATGGTTGTGGTGATGGGAGGGGTCGGCAGCCTGCTCGGTTCGGTGTTTTCGGCCGGAATCCTCGGCGAGATCAATGGGCTGGTCGCGGCCGGCACCAACGACATTCTGGCGAGAGCGGTGGTGTTCGGTGTGGTGATCATGATCATCATTCTGAAGCCCAAGGGCCTCTTTTCGCTCAGGGGGCGCTGAGCGATGTCCGAGAAGCGCCGCTTCGAAATTGCAATCTATCTGGCGTTCTTTGCCTTCATCATGTGCGCGCCGTTGGTGCTCGAGCCGTTCTGGCTCAACCGCATCGCCAAGTATCTTGTGTTCGGCATGCTCGGCATCGCGGTGGCGCTGTCGTGGGGATACGCCGGCATCCTCAACCTCGGTCAGGGGCTGTTCTTCGGCGCAGGCGCCTACATGCTGGCAATGTCGCTCAAGCTCGCCAGCCCGACGAGCCTGCAGCAGGGCTCGGACAAACCGGTGCCGGATTTCATGCTGTGGAACGCGGAGCCGGGATCGCCCACCGAATTGTGCTGCATCAACAAGGCGTCGTTCCTGTGGCTGCCGTTCCAGCATCAGTGGTTCGGTGTCTTCATGGGAGTAGTGCTGCCGGTGGCGATTGCCACCATCATCGGAACCATCGTGTTTCGCAAGCGCATCGCCGGCGTGTTCGTTTCCATCATTACGCTCGCGCTGGTGCTGCTGGTGCGGCTCGTGGTCATCGATGCACAGCCCATTACCAACGGCTTCAACGGGCTGACCGATCTCGGTTGGTTCAAAATCGGGGAATTCGAGTTCGACCCCTACATCGTACCGACCTACTATCTCGTCGCCATCGCGCTGTGCGTGGTGCTCGCGAGCGCCCGCTTGCTGGTCGAAACCCGCGCCGGCCTCATCCTGCAGGCAATCCGCGACGACCAGAATCGTGCCCGCTACCTTGGCTTCGACGTGCCGCTTTATCAGACCTTCTTCTTCGCGGTGTCGGCGGGGATCGCCGGTCTGGCCGGAATGTTTTACGTCGTCGTGTCGGAGTTCGCCTCGCCGACTTTCATGGACCTCACTTTTTCCATCACCATGGTGGTCTGGGCCGCGGTCGGCGGCCGTTCGTCGATCCTCGGCGCCTGTATCGGCGCCATCGTGATCAACATGATTTCAGCGACGGTCAGCGAGACCGCAGGCTTCGCCGAGGCGTGGAAGGTCATCATCGGACTGATCTTCGTGCTGGTCGTGCTGTATCTGCCCCGCGGTTTCGCCGGGCTGGCGCACGATCTGGTCGATCGCTTCCTCGCCCGCGGCAAGGCCCCGTCGCATCACGCAATCGGGGCTTCCGACGCCTCGCAACTGGCGGAGTGAGGAGGATGGCTCAGGTCGCGCTCACCATCGATGGCCTTGGTGTTGACTTCGGCGGGTTCAAAGCGGTCAATGCTGTGTCGTTGACGGTCGAGGATGGCGAACTGCGTGTCCTGCTCGGCGCCAACGGCGCCGGCAAGACGACCTTGATGGACCTCGTGTCCGGCAAGACCAAGAGCACGGAGGGGCGGGTCTTTCTGCATGACGCCGACATCACCAATTGGGAAGAGCACAAAATCGCGCGCGCCGGCGTCGGCCGAAAATTCCAGATCCCCAGCATCTTCAAGGATCTCACCGTACGCCGCAATCTCGAAGTAGCCAGTTGCCGCAATCCCGGGGTGCTGGCCAATCTGCGCTTCGGTTTCAGCAAGCAGGCTGAACAGGATGTCGATCGTGTTCTCGACCTGATCGGTCTGACGGAAGAGTCCAACCGGCTGGCCGCCTATCTCAGCCACGGGCAAACCCAGTGGCTCGAGCTGGGCCTCCTGATCACGCAAAATCCAAAAGTGATTTTGCTCGATGAACCCACCGCCGGCATGACCCAGGCGGAAACGCACAAGACCTCGCAGATCGTCAATAGCCTCAAGGGCAAGCATACGCTCATCGTTGTCGAGCACGACATGGCGTTCGTGCGGGAGATAGCCGAACGCATCACGGTGCTGCATCTCGGTTCGGTTCTGGCGGAAGGCAACGTCGAGGAGATCGAGACGAACCCGAAAGTGCGGGCAGCCTACCTCGGATCGAAAGGGATAGGCTGATGCTCAAGCTGACCAACGTCGACAGCTATTACGACCGCAGCCACATCCTGCATGCGGTGTGCCTCGATATCCCGATTGGGGAGGTGACGGCCGTGCTCGGCCGCAACGGCACCGGAAAGACCACGTTGCTCAAGACATTGATGGGCCTCACCGACCGGATGGAAGGCCAGATCAGCCTCGACGGAACCGAGATCGGAAAGCATCCGACCTTCCGCCGCGCCCGTGCCGGCATTGCCTACGTTCCCCAGGGCCGCGAGATCATTCCGGATTTCAGCATCCGCGAAAATATCCTGATGGGCGCTTTCGCCCGGGCCGACGGCAAGCGCCAGATTCCGGAACTGGTGCCGGAGCTGTTTCCATACCTGATGGACAATCTCGAACGTGCCGGCGGCGTTCTCTCCGGCGGGCAGCAGCAGCAGCTTGCGATCGCGCGCGCGTTGGCCGCCGATCCGAAGATCATCCTGCTCGATGAGCCGAACGAAGGCATTCAGCCGTCGATCGTCGAGGAAATTGAAGCCGTCATCATTCGCCTCAACAGGGAGGTCGGCCTGACCGTCGTCCTGGTCGAGCAGAATGTCCTGTTTGCGCGCCAGGCATCTCACCGCTTCGCCATGATGGAGAAAGGACGGATCGTCGTGGCCGGCGCGATTGCCGAACTGAGCGACGAAATGGTGCACCGGCATATGGCGGTGTGACGCAGATCATCGTGAGAACCAGCCCGAACAGGTGCCGAGGAAAAGAAGAATTCTAACCGTCAACCAACCGCAAGGAGAGCCACATGCTGCACGGCGATATTTCATCCAGCAAGGACACGGTCGGCGTCGCCGTCGTGAATTACAAAATGCCTCGCCTCCACACCAAGGCGGAGGTGCTGGCTAACGCCAAAAAGATCGCCGACATGGTGGTCGGAATGAAAACCGGCCTGCCGGGAATGGATCTGGTGATTTTCCCGGAATATTCGACCCACGGGATCATGTACGACGCCAAGGAGATGTACGACACGGCGTCGGTCATACCCGGAGAGGAGACGGAAATTTTCGCGGAAGCCTGCCGCAAGGCGAAAGTCTGGGGCGTTTTTTCGCTCACCGGCGAACGCCATGAAGAGCATCCGAACAAGGCGCCGTACAACACGCTGATCCTGATGAACGACAAAGGCGAGGTGGTTCAGAAGTATCGCAAGATCATGCCTTGGGTGCCGATCGAGGGCTGGTACCCCGGCAATTGCACCTACGTATCCGACGGTCCGAAGGGCATGAAGATCAGCCTGATCATCTGCGACGACGGCAACTTCCCGGAGATTTGGCGCGACTGCGCGATGAGGGGTGCTGAGCTGATCGTCCGCTGTCAGGGCTACATGTACCCGGCGAAGGATCAGCAGGTCGTCATGGCGAAGGCGATGGCATGGGCAAACAATGTCTATGTCGCCGTCGCCAATGCAGCGGGTTTCGACGGCGTCTACTCCTATTTCGGTCACTCGGCGATCGTCGGCTTTGATGGCCGCACGCTGGGCGAATGTGGCGAGGAAGAGTACGGCATACAATACGCCCAGCTTTCGGTGTCGCTGATACGCGATGCCAGACGCAACATGCAGTCGCAGAATCACCTCTTCAAGCTCGTGCACCGTGGCTATACCGGCATGATCAACTCGGGCGAGGACACCCGCGGTCACGCCATCTGCCCGTACGAGTTCTACAAGAACTGGATCACCGATCCGGAAGGTACCCGCGAGATGGTCGAAGCGATGACGCGAACGACCGTCGGGACCGAGGAATGCCCGATCGAGGGAATTCCGAACAAGGTGGCCGCTCATCGTTGAGCAACACTCGAAGCTGCGCGCCGGCGTTCTTGCGCCGGCGCGCAAGGGTAGGGGAGGAGTTCGCTTGTCCGGATTGGCGTTCTGGCCTTCGGCGACGATCCGCATCAAGCGACGCATGACTCATAACAACAATCATCAGTTGCTTCGCCGTCGGCGTTGCGATGGCGAACGAGACATCGAGATGTGACCCCGCAAACCCACTCATTGAAGGATGTTGTGCTATGACCGGCAGTGTTACGAAACAAGGCTCCGTGGTCGATAATCTCCACGTCGCCGAAGATCAGGTCGATCATCTTCTCGGAGACGAATACGAGCACGAATCCGTGCCGATGAGCGCGCGCCGCAGCGCGTTCTCCGTCACGCTGGTCTGGCTCGGCTTTCCCATGATCATCACCGGCGCCATGACAGGCTCGATCCTGGTGCTTGGCATGGGTTTCTCGAGAGCGCTCACGGCGATGATCATCGGCAATCTCATCATGTTCGCCTATGTCGGGTTTCTCGGCCTGATCGGAACCAAGCGCGGCATGAACTTCGCCCTGATTGCCAGCATCGTGTTCGGCAAGAAGGGCTACGTCTTCGCATCCGGCTTGCTGTCGAGCCTGCTGCTCGGCTGGTACGCGGTGCAGACGGGAATCACCGGCGCTCTCGTCAGCTCGACCTATGGCTTGAACTATGTGGCCATGACGGTGATCGCCGGGCTTCTCTATATCTGTATCACTTTCGTTGGCGTGAAGGGGCTGCACTATATCGGGTTGGTGTCGGTCCCGCTGTTCGTCGTCCTCGGTTTATGGGTTGCGTTCGATGCCGCGTCCACCAGTACGGCGTCGGCGATCTTCAACTACGCCGGCAATAACGGCGTCGCCACCATGTCCATGGGTGTCGGTCTCACGGTGGTGCTTGCGCTGTTCATCGACGCAGGCACGGTGACTGCGGATTTCAATCGATGGGCCAAGACACCGGCCGCCTCGCTGGCGTCGACCTTCAGCGCGTTTCCGTTCGCCAACCTGATTGCGATGCTGGTCGGCGGCGTGATGACGGCGGCGCTTGCGGTACCGAACGCGAATCCGTTCGGCGCCGACAATATGTTCGGCTACATGAACGGCAAGCAGATGGCATGGCTGAGTGCCCTGGCGTTCGTGTTCCTTTACGTCAACCTGGGTTCGGTCTGCTCGCACTGCCTCTATAATGCGGCGACCGGTTGGTCGCGCGTCCTCGGCAACCACATGCGCGTGATGGCGGTGATCCTTGGTGTCATCGGCATTATCGTTGCTGCTGGCAATGTGTGGGCGTTCTTCATCCAGTGGCTGTCACTGCTTGGCATCCTCGTACCCCCGATCGGCGCGGTCATCCTCGTGGACCAGTACCTGATCCGGCCGAATGCGCAGATAGAGGCCGACTGGCGGCCCGACGCGTTCTTCGCCTGGGCGATCGGTTCGGCCTGCGCCTTCATCGTGGAGGAGGGGATGCCATATCTCTCGACCGCGATCTCCGCGGCGCTGGTTGCGAGCATCGCCTACTACGCCATTGCCAAATCGCGCGGCGCCAGCGTGGTGGCGACGAAGCCGCTATGATCGTCGGTCGGCCTTCACGGAGGCCGATCCGCTCTTCCAGCATGAATCAGAAACAAGGGCATTGGCCATGAGTCTCGACTACGAAATCCACAATCTGGGCGACGTTAAGCTGCAGCGCGGTGCGACGCTGCGCGACTGCAAGCTGGCTTACAAGACGTTCGGCACGCTCAGTCCGAAGAAAGACAACGTCATCGTCTATCCCACTTGGTATTCGGGGCAGCACTACGACAATGAATGGCTGGTGGGCGACGGCCGTGCACTCGACCCGAGGAAATACTTCATAATTATCCCGAATATGCTCGGCAACGGCCTGTCATCGTCACCGAGCAACACGCCGGAGCCCTATAACGGTCCGCGCTTTCCGCTGGTGACCGCCTGCGACAACGTGCGCGCGCAGTACCGTCTCGTCACCGAGAAGTTTGGCATCGAGCATATCCGGCTCGTCACCGGCTGGTCGATGGGCGCGCTGCAGACGTTCCACTGGGGGGCGCTCTATCCCGGCATGATGGACTTGATCGCGCCGTTCTGTGGTTCGGCGAAATGCTCGCGTCATAACTTCGTGTTTCTGGAGGGGGTCAAGGCCGCGCTTACTGCCGATGCCGCGTGGAAGGAAGGCTGGTACACCGCGAAGCCGCAACGGGGTTTGCGCGCGGCGGCGCGGGTCTATGCCGGCTGGGGTTTTTCGCAAGCGTTCTATCGCCAGAAGCTGGACATCGAGGCACTGGGCTATTCCTCGCTCGAAGATTTTCTGGTGGCGTTCTGGGAAGGGTTCTTCCTGCCGAAGGATCCAAACAATCTGCTGACCATGCTCTGGACCTGGCAGAACGGCGATATCGGCGACAACGAACTCTACAACGGCGACTTCAAGGCGGCGCTCGGTGCAATCAAGGCCAAGGCCTATGTCATGCCTGGCCAGACCGATTTGTACTTTCCGCCGGAGGATAGCGAGTTCGAGGTTGCGCATATGCCGAACGCCAAACTTGTCACCGTTCCTTCTGTCTGGGGCCACTTCGCCGGGGGCCCCGGCACCAATCCGAAGGATGTCGAATTCATCGATGCGAGGCTAAAGGAGCTGCTTGCATCGTAAGCGCCAGCGCCGGGATGAATGTTCCGGCCATGCATTTTCCTGGGAAGGATATCTGAGCATGCTGAGCATCAGTCACATTCTTCGCACGTTTAACCGTTGAAAGGGCCTGGCGCGATGCTGCGTATCGATCGTGTCCTGGGCAGCCGCCTGGAATCCGAATATTCGGAGGAGATTCACCGCCTCGAGCACCGCGGCGCGGTGGATCTGGTCAATATCCCCGTAGCCGATCTGGCGCGCCGCCGGCTGCTGGCGACGACGCGCGGGGGCGAGGAGCTTGCGATCGCGCTGCCGCGCCATCAGAAGCTGTTCGACGGCGCCATCCTTTTGATCGACGGCGAGCGTGCGATCGTTGTTCGCGCCGCCACGGAGCGATGGATGCGCCTCGAGCCACGTTCGATCGGCGATGCGATCGAATTGGGTTATCACGCCGGAAATCTGCATTGGCGAGTTCGCTTCCAGGGCGAGGTCTTGTTTGTTGCGCTGGAAGGGCGGCCCGAGGACTACACCGCGCGCCTTGGCGAGATGATCTCCGCGCGTCGTATCGGTGTCAGCATTCTGGACGAAGAAGTGCGCGACGGGAGCACCGAAGGCGGCGCGCAGATCGATGACGGCCCGGCCGTTGAAAAGAATCACTTTCATCACGATGGCCATTGACGATGTTGCCGCTGCTGCAGGCGATCTGGCAAGCCGATGGAACGTTTCCGAGCGGAGCTTTCGCCTTCTCCTATGGTGTCGAGGGCGTGGTCGACTTGCGCTCCGAACTGGATGGGGTCGCACTTGCTGAGTTGACGGCGACGATCCTTCGTCAACGCTGGGAGACGTGTGACCGCATCGCGCTGGTGCAGGCGTTTCGCGCCGCCGGCAATCTTCACGCCATCGCAGCGATCGATCGGGACGTGGAAGCATCGACGTTCGGTAGCACTATGCGTGACGGCTCGCGACGTAACGGCGGATCGTTTCTGGCGTCGCATGCAAGGCTCGGCGATGCCACGGCGTTGCGGTTGCGCGATGCCGTCCGCTCGGGCGTCTGCCTTGGCCACATTGCCGTCATGCAGGGAACGGTCTGGCAGGCGATGGGTCTCGACGAAACACTGGCGCAACTCGCTTCCGCCTACGGCGTCGCCTCAGGTGTCACGGCCGCGGCGGTGCGGCTTGGCGCGATCGGCGCTTTGGAGGGTCAGAAGGTCCTGCGCGGATGCCTTGCCTTGATCGATGCGCTGGTTACTCAACCGGTGCCGCATGATGCCGGACTTTCGAGCTTCGCTCCATTCCTTGAGATCGCCGCGGCGCGGCACGCGCGCGCCGATCTTCGCCTGTTCGTTAACTGAGAGGTTGTGAACGATGCTGCTGACGCCCACCGAGCTCGAGCGTTTGACCATCTTTACCGCGGCCGAACTGGCGCGCCGGCGGCGTGCCAAGGGGCTCAAGTTGAACTATCCCGAGGCCGTCGCCATCATCACCGACGAAATCCTTGAAGGAGCGCGGGAAGGGCGATCGGTGGCCGATTTGATCGGACACGGATCGACCATTCTTTCGACCGACGACGTATTGTCCGGCATTGCCGCGATGATGAACATCATCCAGATCGAGTGCGTGTTTCCGGATGGCACCAAGCTGGTGACGGTCCACGAACCAATCCGGCCCGCGCCTGGTTCGCAGGCCGATACGGAACATCCAGGCCTCGTCACCGCGGCCGATGGCAGCATCGATCTCAACGCCGGCCGCCGCTCGATCAAGCTGAAGGCGCGCAACACCGGCGACCGGCCGATCCAGATCGGTTCGCACTTCCATTTCTTTGAGATCAACAAGGCAATGGAGTTCGACCGGGCCGCCGCTTTCGGCATGCGGCTGGATATTCCCGCCGGCACCGCGGTGCGGTTCGAGCCCGGAGCCTGGAAGGAAGTCTCGCTCGTGACATTCGGCGGCCGCAGCGAATTGACCGGCCTGAACAACCTGACGAACGGATTGAGCTCGGACCCTGCCGTGCGCGACGGGGCACTTGAGCGGGCCAAGAAGCGGGGCTTCAAGGGGGCGTAGCATGAAGAGCATCGACCGCCGTGATTACGCGGCGCTTTACGGCCCGACCACGGGTGACGCCGTCCGGCTTGGCGACACCGCGCTGACGGCCGTGGTCGAGAAAGACCACGCCGTGTATGGCGACGAATGCCTGCATGGTGGCGGCAAAACCCTTCGCGACGGGATTGGTATGGCCGGTATCACCAGCGCAGAAGGCGCGCTCGATTTCCTTTTGTGCAACGTCGTCGTGATCGATCCGGTGATCGGGATCGTCAAGGGCGATCTCGGCATCCGCCATGGCCGCATCGTCGGCATCGGAAAAGCCGGCAACCCTGCCATCATGGATGGCGTTGATCCGCGTCTGATCGTTTCCAGCGGCACCACGGTGCGGGACTGCGAAGGGCTGATCGCAACGCCGGGTGCGATTGACGTTCACGTTCATTTTGACAGCGCGGGTCTGGTCGAGCACGCGCTGGCGAGCGGGATCACCACCATGATCGGCGGTTCGCTTGGACCGATTACCGTCGGGATCGATTCCGGCGGACCCTTCAACACCGGAAAAATGCTGCAGGCCGCGGAAGCATGGCCGATGAATTTCGGCTTTTTGGGCCGCGGCAATTCGCACCGCGAACCGCCGCTGGTGGAGCAGCTGGAAACCGGGGTGATGGGCCTGAAGCTTCACGAGGACTGGGGCTCGATGCCGGCGGCGATCGACACCTGCCTGCGTGTTGCCGACGAGCACGACTTTCAGGTGCAGATCCACACCGACACGTTGAATGAATCCGGCTTCGTCGAGGACACGCTGGAGGCCATCGGCGGCCGTACCATTCACATGTATCATACCGAGGGGGCCGGCGGCGGCCACGCGCCGGACATCATCCGCGTCGCCGGCGAGATGCATTGCCTGCCGTCGTCGACCAATCCGACCAATCCCTTCACCGTGAACACATTCGATGAACACCTCGACATGACGATGGTGTGCCATCACCTCAATCCGGCAATTCCCGAAGATGTGGCGTTCGCGGAAAGCCGCATCCGCACCCAAACCATCGCGGCCGAGGATGTGCTGCACGACATCGGCGCCATCTCGATGCTCGGCTCCGACAGCCAGGGCATGGGCCGTATCCACGAGGTGATCTGCCGGACCTGGCAGCTGGCATCGAAAATGAAGGAGCAGCGCGGCGCGTTGTCTGAGGATCGTCCGGGCTTTGGCGACAACGCCCGCATCCTGCGCTATATCGCCAAATACACCATCAACGCCGCGCGCACCTTCGGGATATCAGGCCACGTCGGCTCGCTGGAAGACGGCAAGCTCGCCGATATTGTGGTCTGGCGTCCGGCCTTTTTCGGCATCAAACCCGAACTCGTGATCAAGGGCGGCTTCATCGCATGGGGTGCGATGGGCGACAGCGCGGCCTCGCTGATGACCTGCGAGCCGATCCTGATGCGTCCGCAATGGGGCGCGTTTGGCAGGGCGCCGGCGGCCTTGTCGGCGTGCTTCGTGCATCCGCTGGCGATCGCGCGCGATCTGCCGGGCGAACTAGGCCTTTCCAAGAAAATGCTTCCAGTCGGCGGCACACGAGGGCTGTCGAAGCGCGACATGTCGTGGAACGATGTGTGCCCAAAGATTTCCGTCGATCCGGAGACCTTCGATGTCTTCGTTGACGGCGTGCTTGCCACCTGCGAGCCGGCAGGCGAAGTGCCGCTCGCACGCCGCTATATGCTGAGGTGACAGATGCTGCATGCCATTAACAAGGAGAATACGGCGCCCCAGGTCGTATCGCCGGCGGCCCGGGTCGGG
>DATHHQ010000012.1:0-17202 GCA_035490095.1 Bradyrhizobium sp. | reverse complement strand
CTTGCATGCCGCTAACCGCTCACGGAGAGCAATCCGCCCTGCGCTCGCATCGCACGCCTAACGCTGCCGCGTCCACCGCATCCCATCCCGCGTCTCTGACGATCCGGATACGCCCCTCTGTGGGACGGGATGGCGAGAGTTCTAGATTTGATTTGGGTCGGATGGCAACAAATATTTTTCGGAAAATCAGAAATAAAAGACTCGACACCAAACGGCCCGACGGGCAAATCACTTGATAGCGGCGAGAGCACATTCCTCGTGTCCCGGACGCGGTGCAGCGTACTTCACGCTGCTCCGCAGAGCCGGGACCCAGAGCAGAGCGAGCGGCACGATGGACCCCGGATCAGCAGCGCACCACGCCGCAGGTGCGACGCGCTGCGCAGCATCCGGGGAACGAGCGGACCCGGTGGGCTCCGCCCTACTCGCTGTAGCCATCATTGTTCAAATCACGCCCGCCGCCTTCAGCTTCTCGATCTCGTCCGGTCCATAGCCCAGCGATCCCAGAATCTCGTCATTGTGCGCGCCGAGGTCGGGCGTGGCGGTTCGAATTTCTCGATCAAAACCTGTGATCTCGCAGGGCTGCGCCACCAGGTCGATTTCGCCAAGCCGCGGATGCTCGACGGAGCGCTTGATGCGCAACTGCTGCACCTGTGGATCGGCGAAGGCATCCCTGATGTTGTAGACCGGCCCGCAGGGCAGGCCGGCTTCCACCAGCAGTTCAAACCATTCGCGGGTGGATCTCGCGCGCAGCGCCGCGGCGATCAGCTCGTTCAACGCCTCCCTGTTTCGTCCCCGCAACGCGGTCGAGGCAAAGCGCGGATCGGTCGCCATCTTCTCGCGGTCGATCAGCCTGCAGAATTTCTGAAAGTTCTTGTTGCTGGTGGCGGCGAGATTGAGAAAGCCGTCGGCGGTGGGGTAGAGCCCCATCGGCGTGTTGGTGGGATGGAAGTTGCCTTCCTGCGGCGGCACCTTCTTGTCCATGGTCCAGCGGGTGGCCTGGAAGTCGAGCAGGGTGAGGCCGGCCTCGATCAGGGAGGTCTGCACCCAGCGGCCTTCGCCGGAAATCTCGCGATCGAGCAGCGCGATCAGGATGCCCTGGGCGAGGAACGCGCCGGCCATGATGTCGGTGACGGCGACGCCGACGCGCAGCGGTCCCTGGCCGGGAATTCCCGTCACCGACATGATGCCGGACATGCCTTGCGCGATCTGATCGATCGACGGCCGTTCGGCATAGGGGCCGTACTGGCCGAAGCCGGAGATGCTGCCATAGACGATCCGCGGATTGCGCTTCTTTACGGATTCGAAATCAACGCCGAGACGCTTGGTGACACCGGGCCGCATGTTCTCGACGATGACGTCGGCTTGTTCGGCCAGCCGTATCAGGATCTCGCGCCCTTCGTCGGTCTTCAGGTTCAGCGTGATGGCGCGCTTGTTGCGATGCAGGTTCTGGAAATCCGAACCGTCGCGTTTGCCCAGCAGTTCGTCGGTTTCGCCGGCGCCCGGCGGCGGCTCGACCCGGATCACGTCGGCGCCCCAGTCGGCCAGCGTGCGTACGCAGGAAGGGCCGGCGCGCGCCAAGGTCAGATCGATCACCTTGAAGCGGGATAGCGGCAACGGCGCGGCTTGCGTTGGCAGGGGTGCGTTGCCGGATGCATCGACGGGCTTGTGCATGATGACCATTACCGTCCGTGAAATTGCGGCTTGCGCTTTTCCATGAACGCCTGCCGGCCCTCGCGGAAATCCTCGGAGTCCATGCAGGCGGTGCCGATCTGTTTGATCGCGTCCATGTCGCGCGTGTCGGGGTCCCTCAGGATCTGCGCGATGGTGATCTTGGCGGCTTTGATAGCCAGCGGCGCGTTGCCGGAAATGGTGCGGGCGATCTCCGACGTCGCGTTCCACAACTCGGTGTCGGGCACCACGCGATCCACGAGGCCGATCCTTAACGCCTCGGCGGAATCGATCCGCATGCCCGTGTACATGATGAGCCGCGCCCATGACGGCCCGACCAGCGAGACCAGATGCTTGAGGCCGTCATAGCCATAGGCGATGCCGAGCTTGGCTGCGGGAATGCCGAACTGGCTGTTCTCGGACGCGATGCGAATATCCGCCAGCATCGCCACCTGCATGCCGCCGCCGAGACAGAACCCCCGGATACAGGCGATGGTCGGCTTCGGATAATCGGCTAGCAGCGCGCGCTGTGCGGCACTCTTCTTCGAATATTCCTCCGAGGCCTCGGCGTTGTGGCGGGTTTTCTCGAACTGGCTGATATCGGCGCCCGAGACGAACGCCTTGTCGCCGGCGCCGACCATGATCACGACGCGCACCTCGGGATCGTCGCGCAATTCGACCAAGGCGCTGCCGAGCCCTTCCCACATGTCGAGCGACATGGCGTTGCGCTTTTCGGGATTGTTGAAGGTGATGATGCCGACGCCGTCGGCGATGCTCTGCAGGATCTTGCCGTCGGCATAGGATTTATCGGCGTTTTTCGGGACATCTAGCATTGGTGCAGCTTTCGCTAACGAGAGGTGGAATCCGGCTCGGGAGTCGCGGCAAAGGGATCGGTATTCGCCCGCGTCAAAGCCGGTCACGTCGCTATTTTAGCCCGCCATTCGGTAACGCGGGGATGTTTCTTTGCGTTTGTCTTATGCAACGCGAAGGCAGCCCTGATATCAGCCCATGAGAGTTGCACGCTGATTAAAGCGTCATGGCAGTGCCGCAATATCTGGGTTGAACTTTCGTGGCTTTTGATGTGTCGTGAGCGCGGCTAACGTGGTTCGCGAGCGCACTCGCCAATCAAAAAGCACCTGGGAAAAAATGAGTGTGACTTCAGGAGAACCCATGTTGTTGACGCGCCGAGCGGCGATGGCCGGATGTGGCGGCGGGCTCGCCATGCTGACGGGACTGCCGGCCTTCGCGCAGGCCGCTTACCCCAACCGAACCGTCAAGATGATCGTACCCTTTCCGGCGGGTGGCACCACCGACCTGCTCGGCCGGCTGGTTGCCGATCAGCTCAAGAGCGGTCTTGGCGCCACCGTCATCGTCGAGAACAAGCCCGGCGCCGGCTCGACGCTCGCCGCAGAGCAGGTCGCGAGGGCCGAGCCGGATGGCTATACGCTGTTGATGGCAACCTCGACCACGCTCGCCATCAACAAGACGCTCTACAAGAAACTGCCCTACGACCCGGTGAAGGATTTCACGCCGGTCGCGCTGGTGGCCGCCGTGCCGTTCGCGCTGATCATCAATCCGCAGATTCCGGCGAAGACGCTGCCCGAATTCATCGCCTACGCCAAATCGACGCCGGGACTGGCCTATGGTTCGGCCGGCAACGGCAGTCCGCAGCATCTCGGCGCTGAAATGCTGAAGGCTGCCGCCGGACTAGATATCCGCCACGTACCGTACCGCGGCAGCGTCCCGGCGATGCTTGACGTGATCGCGGGACATATTCCTTTCATGGTGGTGGACCTGCAGCCGGCATTGCAGCAGATTCGCGAGGGCAAGGTGAGGGTTCTGGGGGTGACCACGCCCAAACGGGTTGCCTCCGCACCCGACATCCCGACCCTGGCCGAAGGCGGGCTGTCCGGCTTCGAATTGGTCGCGTGGCAGGGGGTCGTCGCGCCCGCCGCCGTGCCGCGGCCGATCATCGACCAGTTGGCCGGGCAAATCGGAAAGCTGATGGCCGATCCCGCAACCCGCGACAAGCTCACCACGATTGCGCTGGAGCCACTGGCCGGATCGACGCCGGACAGTTTTGCAGCCTACATCAAGACCGAGGTCGATCGCTGGGCGGTGATCGTCAGGAATTCGGGCGCGGAGCTGGAATGAAAAAACGATGTCCTCGGCGCAGCTCGCCGGATAAAGCGTAAGCCATGCCTGAAACGATTGAGTCCGAGGTGCTGATCGTTGGCGCTGGCCCGGTCGGGCTCACGCTGGCGATCGATCTGGCGTGGCGAGGTATCGACGTCACGGTGGTGGAGACGCGCGCGCGGGCAGAACCTCCAGAACCGAAATGCAACCACGTCGCCGCCCGTACCATGGAAATCTTCCGCCGGCTTGGCCTTTCGGAAAAGGTGCGCAACGCCGGATTGCCCGCGGATTATCCGCACGACATCAGTTATCGCACCACGTTTACCGGGCCGGAGCTGGCGCGGATTCCGATTCCGTGCCGCCGCGACCGGTTCACCAGGACGGATGGGCCGGATTGCAACTGGCCGACGCCGGAGCCGCCGCACCGTATCAACCAGATATTTCTCGAACCGATCCTGTTCGAGCACGCTGCGGTCCAGCCGCGCATCCACATCATCAACCGGACGTCGGTTGAAGACGTGATGGTGCAGGATACGTCCGCGGATGTGACCTTGCGCGATCTTGAAACCGGCGCTGTCAGGCGTTTGAGTTGTCGCTATCTGATCGGTTGCGACGGTGCCCGCTCCGTCGTCCGCAAGGCGATCGGCGCCGAGTTGACCGGCGACGCCGTCGTGCAGCGGGTACAGTCGACCTTTATCCGCGCCCCCGACCTCATCGATCGTCAGCAGCACGCCTCCGCCTGGGGCACCGGCGCGATCAACCCCCGGCGCTCGGGCATGGTGTACGCGATCGATGGCCGCGAGCGCTGGCTGGTGCATAATTATCTGAAGCCGGCAGAGGCGGATTTCGATTCGGTCGACCGCGATGCCTGCATCCGCACCATTCTCGGCGTCGGAGCGGATTTCAGCTACGACATCATCTCCAGGGAAGACTGGTACGGACGGCGGCTGATCGCGAACAAGTTTCGCGACCGCAGCGCCTTCGTCGCCGGCGATGCGGCGCATATCTGGGTGCCTTACGCCGGATACGGCATGAACGCCGGGATAGCCGACGCCATGAACCTGTCCTGGCTGCTTGCGGCTCATCTCAATGGCTGGGCGCCGGCTTCGATTCTCGATGCGTATGAGGCGGAGCGCTGGCCGATTACCAGCCAGGTGTCGCGATTCGCGATGTCGCATGCCGAAGCCGAAATTCGCCGCCGCGGCGCCGTACCCGACGACATCGAGGATGCGGGATCACAGGGCGACCTGGCGCGGCGGGAGGTTGGCCGTCTCGCCTACGAAATCAACGTCCAGCAATATGCCTGCGCCGGCCTCAATTTCGGCACCTACTACGACCGCTCGCCGGTCATCGCCTATGACGGTGCCGAGCATCCTGCCTACACCATGAACAGCTACACGCCGTCGAGCGTGCCGGGTTGCCGCACCCCGCACCTGTGGCGTGAAGACGGCAGTTCGCTTTACGATGCAATGGGGCCGGAGTTCACGCTTCTGAGGTTCGACCCGGCTGTCGATGTCGCCGAGCTCGAGGCCGCGGCTCGCAAGAGGGGCGTGCCGCTGAAAATCCTCGATATCGAGCGGCCAAACACCGCCATTTTCTATGACGGGGGACTGGTGTTGTCGCGGCCGGACCAGCATGTGGCCTGGCGCGGCGATAGACTGCCGGCCGATCCACTTGCGTTGATCGATCGCGTCCGCGGTGCTGCAAACTAGATTTGCAGGGACCGCGATCGGCCAAGCGATCTAATCGATGCCTAATCTTCGTTGGCGGCGATCGATTCCATCAAGGACACCAGCTGACGCTGCACGGTCTGATCCTTGATTTTGCTATAGGCCCTCAGCAATCTCAGGCTGAACGCGCTGTCGAGAAACAACAGGCTTTCGACCTCGCGCGCCTTGCCGTCGCCGTCGTAGAAGAACGTGACGGGTACGTCGAGGGCAGTGGCGATTTGCTGAAGACGGGCGGCGCCGACGCGGTTGACGCCCTTCTCATATTTTTGAACCTGCTGGAAGCTGACGCCCAATTTGTCGCCAAGCTCGGCCTGCGAGATTTTTTGCTCAACGCGGCGCAGCCGAATCCGCTTTCCCAACTCAATGTCGGGTTTGCCAGCACTCCGCTGCTTCATTTTCTTTGCTGCTGCTTGTTTCATACTACTGTTACCGTCCTTCGGTCGAGAAGCCCCCGAATAGATGGGTCAGGGATTCACCCTTATATACCGTTTTAAACTCACTTGGATGGACGAATTCGTCCTTGAACCAGGGGAATTTTGCGGGATTGAAAGCCTCCACCAACCAGTCGATCATGCGCCGTACCCGAGGGATACGGCCACTACCTGGATGATAGGAAAGCCAAATATCGAATGGCCGGCGCAATTCGATCTCCAGGGGCACAATCTTGCCCCCAAGCTCGCAGGCATATGTCGGAAACACGCCGATGCCGGCGCCATTGGCGACGGCCCAGTAATTGGCGCTGCTGACATTTGTTTTCATCACCAGCAAGTCACTCTGGGAATGGCCTGGAAAAAAACTCTCGAAGCTCTCTTTGGCGGCGGTCTGGTCGGCGACCTGCATCACCAGCCGGTGCTTGGCGAATTCGTCCGGGGTTCTGGGCGTGCCGAAGGTGTCGATGTATTTCTGGCTGGCAAAGAACATCAGATGCATTCTGCCGAGCCGCACCAGTTTGACGTCAGGCGCGGTCGGTCGCGACAGATGGATCGCAACGTCGGCCTCATGCCGTGACACGTCGGCCGAGCGCATCGCGCAGTGGAGATCCACAAGAATATTGGGGAAAGATTGCTGGAATTCGACCAGGCGAGGGGCCAGCCAGAATGTTCCGAGGCCTTCGGTGACGGCGACTCGGACTTCGCCCGAGAGCGTATGGGTCACGGAATTGCTGGCGCGCACCAGGTCGAACGAGGCGGCCTCCATGCGTTCGACCGCTGAGACGACCAACGAGCCTTCGTCGGTCAGGCGTGTGCCATGGACGTCGCGGGTAAATAGCGTGGCGCCGATTTGGCGCTCAAAATCGTCAATTCGCCTGCGAACAACGTTGATGGATAGCTCAAGGCGCTCGGCCGCGGACCTGAAGCTTCCGCAGCGCACCACTTCCAGAAAAACCCTGGCCGCGTCCCAATCCGTGAGACTTCCAACAGCGACCTTGTGGCGTTCCTCCTGAGGAACGCCCCTTTCCAGCACCAGACGCATACACAGCCCTTTCTGCCCGTTAAACTTGGCAGAATTCCGTACGAACCACAACTATTCTGGGTCGGGGGGTTCCCATTTTGAGGCTTAAGCTTACCTTTTGGGGCTGCACCCCCGGGAATCTACGGAATCTCGGGATTCTACCGTCTTGCCGTGAAAGGGCAGCCGCGTGACTTCCGTCGTAAGCCTTCGGACATTCGCAAACTCATCGAGCGTTCCGATTGTCGTTTTTGTGGATATGCAGCAGGAATATCTGGCGAAGCCCCGACTGCTTGCGATCTCCGAGATCGATCGCGCGTTGGACAATTGCCGAAAGGTTCTGGATCATTCGCGCAGGGTAGGTCTGCCGGTCGCATTCATGCGGCTGGTCAATGAGTCGGCCTTTTTCAACCGGGCAACGCCTTTTGTCCGTTGGATCGAAGGTTTTGAACCGTATCGCAACGAAATGGTGTTCGAACGCAGCAGTCCGTCGTGCTACTCTTGCGAGCCATTCACCGCGTTGGTGAACCAGAGCCGCGGCGGCATCGTGCTTGCCGGATTTGCAGGAGAAGCGGCATGCCTGTCGACTTTAATCGATGCGTTCCACCGCAATCACAAGGTAACATATCTGTGCGACGCCTCGGCCAGTCACGCCCTCGATGACGTGTCAGCGGACGAAATCCACCGCGCCGTCTCGAAAATATCCGGACTTTATGGAGAGGTGTATGAAACGACCGATTGGATTACCTCGACTCTACCTCGCAAGCTCGGTGTCGGAAAAAACGCTGGTGGCTAATTCAGAAGAACGACTGCATTCGGTCCTTACGACACTCGAGCAGTGCCGCGCGGTTCTCGCCGAAACGACAAATCGGGAGACGGTGCAATTGCTGTCGGTGGCAATTCTCCAGCTTCGGATGAAGCTCAATCAGGTCGCCGACTCGGAATTGAAGGCCCTGTGCGATGCGATGGTGCCGGATGACGGGACCGCCGAAGGATCGGAAGATCCGAAATCGCAAGACCAGCGCCGCCGTGCCTTGCTGAAGCTGGTCAAATAGCAAACCTCCGCCGAACTCCAGCAAGCGCCGTTATCGGTAATTCGCCGATCCGCCGCGTTGGCTCGAGCGTGGAATCGTGCACCCGCACGTCCCACACGACCAAAGGCAAAATGCCCTTGCTTCATCGCGCTGCGGCTGCAATCTCATGGTCCTGCATTGAGGATCAGGGACCCCTCGGATGAACCAACTCGTTATCCGTGCCGGCGACTTCACGTTCGAGGCATGTTTCGAAGATCAACTGGCGCCCAAGACCTGTGCCGCGTTTCGCCGCGGGATGATGGGTCAGCTCGCCGGCAACCATTTCATCACGTTGACATCCGGGTTGGATCGGCTGCCGGAGTTGGGCAAGACCGTGCTCTGGAAGGGTGCCCAGAAGGTCCGGTTCGAGGCGGTTTGAATGGCGGATGCCGAACATCCCTGCGATCTCGGCGGCGACCCGTCCCTTGGCCAGGATCTTGGCCAGGAGATCGTGCGCCGGATTGACGCCCTCGGCGCCATATCCGAGACACCGGACCATCTGACCCGCATCTTTCTCACCCCCGAACATCGCGCCGCGGCCGATCTGCTGTTGTCGTGGATGCAAGAGGCAGGAATGGTTTCGCATCTCGACGCCATCGGAAACGTCTGCGGGCGTTACGAAGGAGATCGTCCGGGCTTGCCCTGCCTGATGCTGGGGTCGCATTACGACACCGTGCGCGATGCCGGCAAATGGGATGGGCCGCTGGGGCTGATCACGGCGATTTCCTGTGTCGGAGCCATGCACAAGCGCGGGCAAAGATGGCCCTTCGCCATCGAGGTCATCGGCTTTGCCGATGAGGAAGGCGCTCGGTTCGCTTCCACACTGCTGGGGAGCCGCGCGATCGCCGGCGCGTTCGACGAGAGCGTGCTTGGTGTAAAGGACAGCGCCGGAACATCGATGCGCGATGCGCTTTCCCGATTCGGTCTCGATCCCGACCATATCGGCGCGGCCGCAAGGGTCCGCAGCGAATTGCTTGCCTATCTGGAACTCCACATCGAGCAAGGCCCGGTGCTGGAATCCCAGGATTTGCCGGTCGGAGTCGTCACCGCGATATCGGGCGCGACGCGGCTGGCGGCAAGTCTCACCGGCATGGCCGGGCATGCCGGCACCGTGCCGATGCCGCTGCGGCGCGATGCGCTGGCGGGTGCCGCGGAATGCATCGTCGCGATCGAGGCGTTCTGCCGGACCGACGAAGGTGGGTTGGTCGGGACTGTCGGGTACATCCATGCGATGCCCGGCGCGACCAATGTCATTCCGGGCCAGGTATCGTTCACGATCGATGTCCGCTCCGCCTCGGATGCCCACCGCAGGCTTGCGGTGGCCGACATCGTCCGCCAGATCGAAACTATCGCGAGGCGTCGAAAGCTGTCGTTGCAGGTCGATGTCACCCACGACAATCGCACCGTGCCCTGCGCGCCCTGGCTCCGACGGCAGGTGGCGGATGCCATCGCGGGCGAGGGCTATCGCGTCTTCGAGCTTCCGAGCGGCGCCGGCCACGACGGGATGGCGATGATCGACGTCGCGGACGTGGCGATGGTGTTCGTGCGCTGCCGCGGCGGGATCAGCCATCATCCGGACGAGCACACCGACATCTCAGACGCGGATGCCGGTGCGCGTGTCCTGCTGCGGCTGATTGAAAACTTCCGCCCTCGCGGAGCCGCGGATTCCGCCTGATCTTACCCCGCCGTCACGTCGACCAATTCGTCGCCGTCGAGAACGCGGGCCGCCTTGGCGCGGTCGAGATCACCCTCCCAGGCCGCAACCACGACGGTCGCGACGCAGTTACCGATCAGATTGCCGAGCGCGCGGGCCATGCCGATGAACCAGTCAACCGAAAGCACCAGCACCAGGCCGATCGCGGGAATACTCGGAACAGCATTCAGCGTGGCGGCGAGGATCACGATCGCAGAACCGGGAACGCCGTGCGCGCCCTTGGACGTGATCAGGGATACGCCCAGCACCAGCAACAGATCCCCTAAAGAAAGCGGGGTGTTGGTCGCCTGGGCGATGAAAACGACGGCAAGCGTCAGGTAGATCGAGAAGGCGTCGAGATTGAACGAGTAGCCGGTCGGAATAACCAGCCCGACGACGGAGTCTTTCACGCCCAGCCGCTCGAGTTTGCGCATGATCTGAGGCAGCACCGCGTCCGACGATGCGGTGGCGAGAACAATCGTCAGCTCCTCGCGCAGATAGCCCAAGAACTTGACGATGTTGATCCCGGCGAGCGCCATGACGGTGCCGAGCACCCCGAAGACGAAGATCGCGACCGATATATAGAACAGGGCGACCAGCGAGATCAGCTGCTTGAGCGAACCGACGCCGTATTTGCCGACGGTATAGGCGACCGCTCCCAGCACACCCAGCGGGGCCAAACGCACGATCAACCCCATCGCCCTGAACAGAACGGTCGACACCGCTTCGATGAAGGTAGCGATGCGCTCACCCTTTTCGCCGCCGACGAGGGCGAGGCTGACACCGAAAAGGATCGCGAAAAACAGCACCTGAAGCACGTCGTTGCGCGCCAGCGCGTCGAACGAGGTGGTCGGAATGATATTCACCAGGAAGCTGCCGATGCCGCCGCCCTGCAACTTGTGGGCGTTGTCGGCGTAGGTGTTGAGCGCCTTGGCGTCCAGGGTCGACGGGTCGATGTTCATGCCGTGGCCCGGCCCGAACAGGTATGCCAGAAGCAGGCCGACGACCAGCGCGACCGTGGTCATGACCTCGAAGTAGACCAGCGCCTTGACGCCGACCCGTCCGACTTTCTTGAGGTCGCCGGCGCCCGCGATGCCATGCACTACGACGCAGAACACGATCGGGGCGACGATCATCGAAATCAGCTTCAAAAAGGCGTCGCTGAAAATCTTGAGCCCGACGGCGAAATCCGGCACCGCCATGCCAAGTACAATCCCCAGCAGCAGAGCGACCAGGACCTGAACGAAAAGTGATTGGTAGAGCGGTTTTCGTACGCTTACCGCAGTCGCAGAGATGGTTGACATGACTTGCTCCCCTTATCGATTGGGCCTACGTCGAGCAACAAATGTGCCAAACAGGCGCCCCAAACAGTGTGGCGGAAATTCCGTGATATCGCCGCGATTCCAGCGGCTTTTTGCAGATTCTGACGCCACCGTGCCCGGAAAGCGCCTAGATAGTTCAACCGGACAGGGCTCAGATATTCACGCCGGTCCCGGCCAACATGGTTCGACCATTGCATGATTCACGATGTCTCGATTCCCGCGGCGCTGATTGCCGGCTTCGTCAGCTTTCTGTCGCCGTGCGTGCTGCCCCTGGTGCCGCCATACCTGATTTATCTGACCGGCGCGACCATCGAGCATGTCGCCAATGACGAAACGGCATCGTCCTCGAAGCGCGCGGTGATGATATCGGCCGTGGCGTTCGTGCTCGGCTTTTCCACCGTGTTCGTGGCGCTCGGCGCCAGCGCCTCCCTGATCGGAGGGCTGATCCGCGTCTGGTCGGCGGAGCTCTCGATCGTCGCCGGCATCGTCATCATCGTCATGGGCCTGCACTTCCTCGGGCTGACGCGGATTGGCTTCTTGATGCGGGAAGGGCGGTTGCCGATCCCAAAGCCCGTGGGCCTGTGGGGCGCCTATCTGATGGGCCTCGCCTTCGCGTTCGGCTGGACCCCCTGCATCGGTCCGATCCTGGCCGCGATCCTGTCGGTGGCGGCGGCCGAGGCGACGGTGACAAAAGGCGCGGGCCTGCTTGCGGTCTACTCCGCGGGGCTCGGGATCCCCTTCCTGATCGCGGCTTTCATGGTTGAGCAGTTCTCGTCGCTGTTCTCGCGAATGAAGCGGCATCTCGCCCGCGTCGAGCACGCGATGGGCGTGCTTTTGGTCATCACCGGCATCGGTTTTCTCACCGGCGCGGTATCCAGCGCCAGCATCTGGCTGCTGGAGACATTCCCGGCACTGCAGAATTTTGGCTAGGGCGCGGACTCATGAGCGGGTGGCGCCCGCTATGCAGGCTCCCCAGCGAACGAAGCGATGGTAGCAAGGCAGATCGCGCAACCTGGCAGATCGGGGCTCGCCCGTTAACCTTCTATTAACCAACGCAGCCTAGCCTGCGGTCATCGCCCGGTCCTCATCAGCCGATTACCGCCCGGTTCGTTCTAGGAGACCAGCCGATGTCCGTAGAAATGCTGACATATGCCGCTCTAGGTGCCCGCCTGAAAATCTCGGCGGAGGCCGCTCGTTCGCTTGCCAAGCGCCTCCGGTTGCCGCGCTCGCTTTCCGATGATGGCAAAGCCCTGGTGTGCGTTGATCTCGCTGAAATACGGCATACGCCCCGGCCACCGGTTGGTCGGCCGGCAGGCAACATCGCCCTATTCGAGTCATTGCAGGCGGCGATCGCGCGGCTCGAAGCAAGGTCAGCCGATCACAGCGCGGATTTCGAGCGCGAGCGCGAGCGCGCCGATCGCCTCGAGGTTGAGCTGCTGCAAGCGACTGCCGAGGTTATGGCGGCCAAGGAGGCGACGGCGCGGCTTGAAGGTGAGGTGGTGGCGCTGCGGACCGGTGGCCGAGCTGGCTCGATCGACAGCCACGGACAAGCTGCACGCCGACTGGGACATCTAGCCGCGACTATAGTGGAAGCAGACCGCAAGGCTTCTAGGTAGCAATCCGTGTCCTCATTCGCCAGCTTGGCGGAGCAATCGTGAGGCGAAAATGACCGACATCACCGATATTCGCGATATGAAGGCGCGCATTATCGTGTTTGGGGTCGGCGGCGCCGGCGGCAATGCCATCAACAACATGATCGCGGCCGGGCTGCAAGGCGTCGACTTCATCGTCGCCAATACCGACGCACAGGCGCTCACCTCGTCGAAGGCCAGGCGCATCATCCAGATGGGCACCCAGGTGACCAAAGGCCTTGGCGCCGGCTCGCAGCCCGACGTGGGGTGCGCCGCAGCCGAAGAGGCAATCAATGCGATCCGCGATCATTTGACCGGCGCGCACATGGTGTTCGTTACTGCCGGCATGGGCGGCGGCACCGGCACCGGGGCAGCGCCCATTATCGCCAAGACCGCGCGTGAGCTTGGCATTCTCACCATCGGCGTCGTCACCAAGCCATTCCACTTCGAGGGCCAGCGCCGCATGCGGCTTGCCGAAGCCGGCATCGCGGAACTGCTGAAGGTGGTGGACACCCTGCTGATCATCCCGAACCAGAACCTGTTCCGGGTGGCCAACGAGAAGACCACATTCACCGATGCCTTCGCCCTGGCCGATCAGGTGCTTTATTCGGGTGTGGCCTGCATCAGCGACCTTATCGTCAAGGAAGGTCTGATCAATCTCGATTTTGCCGACGTTCTCGCCGTCATGCGCGAGAAGGGCAAGGCCATGATGGGCAGGGGCGAGGCTTCCGGCGAGAAGCGCGTGCTCAAAGCGGCTGTGGCCGCGATTTCCAATCCATTGATCGAGGACCCCTCGATCAAGCGCGCCAGTGGCCTCATCATCTCCATCACCGGCGGCAGGGACCTGATGTTATACGAGGTCGACGAAGCTGCTACCCGCATTCGCGATGAGGCCGACCCGGACGCCAACATCATCGTCGGCGCGTCTTTCGATGAAAGCCTGGAAGGTATCGTCCGCGTCTCGGTAGTGGCGACCGGCATCGACAATCTCGGCCCGGCGCGCCAGACGCAACCAGCGGAAAGCTCACTCACGGAACTCGCCGGCAGGCTGCGCAACGACAGCCGTCGCGTCGCCGACCGGATTGAGCGTAGTGCACCGCCGCCGCAATTAGCGAATCCTCCGCCGCTTCGCCCGACGGCCCGCCACCCCGAAGCGCGACCGACGAAGCCGCCGATTTCGGAATATGCGCGCCATGCGGCTCCGCAGCGCCTCGATCCGTACGGCCGCTCCTCTCCCCTGCGCAACTCGATCGAGGAAAACGTTCTCGATATCCCGGCCTTCCTGGGCCGCAAGGCCAACTGAGCCGTCACCGCGCCGTCGTGAGCGGCGGCCAATGCTTCCATAATTTGGTCTCGTCGCCAGCGAACGAAGCGATTGTAGCAAGTGTATGGTCCAAAGTTCTCTGGCAGATCGCGCCACGGCGCTCCCGAACGCATGACCCACAAGATGCCATTGAGCACGCGACGATCATTTACACGCGGAACGCCGCGCGGCTTGTTCGGCAGCATCGGTTTGACGCCGCTCCAATCATACTCGCTGAGTTCATAGCGCATGATTCGAGGCTCCAGTTTGAGAGCTTGAATCACTTCCACGGTCGTACCATCAACCTGCAAAGGTCGGTCGCGGAAGCTGCTCATGCTATGAATTTACTTCCGCTTTCGGGGCATAGCCGACATGGCCGGACTTTCTGCTGGCTAGACCGGTCGCGAATGGACCCACACCGGACCTGGTGGCGCTCAGCGACGCAAGGCCCAATTTTCACGAGCATTTTTTTGCCCTTACTGAATAAGACAAAGGAATGCGAGGCACTCCATCTGGAAGCCGCCACATCCTTTCCGACGCCGGCACCAAGCTTGTCAGACCCCGCCAAGGCAAGACCTCGTGTTCACGAAACATCGTAATTGTAAGTCCGGCATCAATGAGTCCGCCGAGGACTGCTGAGAGCGAGTGTATCCACTCTCGTGTTGATTGATGCGACATGATAGTCGGGTCGCCAGTGTACGTGGTCTCGTCTGCGAACTGCAGTGGCCGGTCGGGAGGCGTTTGAAAATCGTACGTGGGCACAAACCTTCCAGCGTATTCTTCCAGCACGGCAAACCCCGGATGCGCGTCTGCGAAGTAAAGCTCTCCGCCCGGCGCTAGCACGGATGCAATGACCTTTGCCCATTTCTTCACATCAGGCAGCCAGCAAATGGTTCCCCAAGTTGCGAAGACGAGATCGAACGGGCCAGGCGTTAGATCAGGGGCTTGATCTACGGTCCCCTCGACGAAGTCTGCTTTCAGGCCAGTCTCATCGGACAAACGCCGTGCAACATTCAGCGCGGCACTAGAAAAATCGAGTCCGGTAACAGTTGCGCCGCGCCGTACCAGGCACAATGTATCCCGACCAATATGACACTGCAGATGCAGAACGCGCTTTCCGGAAATGTCGCCGAGTTCGGTCGCTTCAATTGCATGTAGAGCGTCCTCGCCCGCACGAAACCGGTCAAGCATATAATCACCAGTAGTATCGCGTGCATGGATTGCGGCGCGCTCATCCCAGTTTCGGCGGTTCATCTCGACGTGGTCGGTCATGTGAACTCTATGTGACATATGCAAAAGTCGCGCAAGGAGCGGCGGGCTTCGCCTTCATCTTTTTCGAAACGACCACTTCTGTTATTGGCACTTTTCAGACGCGCCGGGCGGTACTCAGGATGTCAGTTCATTGAGGCAAAGCGGACGTCGTTGCTGTTCCGCTTGTCGACAGATACAAGCGGGATATCGCCCCCGTGATGGTCATGAAACCAGACGACACCATGACTTCGGGGCTTTCTGGTCCTCGGCCCTGCCACGGCTTTCGGCAGCTACGATGGCTCAACGGCACCATGAGCAAGCATCGCAGTCGTCAGCGCCGAAACCGACCGTTGCAGGTTTTGTTACATCTCATTACAGCAGTCACGGCCTTTTCGGCGCGATCGAAAAGAGATGGCGATTATGGCAGCAGCGCTGTCTTGAAGTCACCTTGCGACCAGCCATGTCAGCATAGTCGACGAGACGCGTAGGACTTGTCGACGTCACGGTAGGCAACGCGTGCGCTTCGGCGTATCGCAACGTTCCACCACGCGACGCTGCGCGTCGCACCACATCACTACGCAACGCGCGAGCCGCCGGGGATACCCGGCGACTCTCGCGCGTATGTCGTGGACGGTCACCTTATCGCGCGATCGGAGCAACTTTGCGGCCTCGTGGCCTTAGCGTGAGGGAGAAGGTCAATGCAAAAAGTAAATCGAAGGTCAGCAGTGGCACTAGGGTTGGCAGCCGCTTCGGCGGCAATGGTGAAGCCAGCAGCATCGCAAACCACGGACATCGTCGGCAAGGACGCGACGCCGTGGCCGGGTGTTGTGGTGCGCGTTTATGGCGAGACACCAGCGATCATCCCCGGTTTTAAGAACGTCCAGCTGCGTGACATCATCATGCAGCCGGGATCGAAGACCATGGGTCCCCCGATGATGAATGCCATGGTCTGCCATATCACCGAAGGGGAGCTTCGGATCGAGCAGGAGGGAAAGACTTTTACTGCCAAGAAGAATTTTGTCTGGACCTGCAACAAGGACACAAAAGAGCAGGCGTACAATGACGGGAACGCGGTCGGAATTATGCGGATCACCGACCTAATGGCCTGATTAAGGCCTGCGGAGGCCGCCTCAGTTGGCGGCCTACTAGACTAGCTAGCCCACCTTCTCCAGCTTGCAGATCACCGTATACACCACGCCGCGGGGCAGAAAATCCACCGTGGCTTCGCCGCCGAGTTGATCGCGCGCGCTGCGTTCGATCAACCGCGATCCAAAACCACGCTGGATCGGCGCGCTGACGTGAGGTCCGGCCTCGGTCCAGATCAGCCTCAATTTTGACCCGGCGTTTTCCGCAATCACTTCCCAATCCAGCGCGATGGTGCCGGTGTCGTTCGACAGCGCCCCGTACTTTGCCGCGTTGGTCGCGATCTCGTGCACGATCATCGACAGCACCACCGCAAGCCGCGGAGACAGCGGTACGCTCGGTCCGGACATTCGCAGCCGCTCTGGATTGTTGAGGAGATAGGGCTGCAGCACACGGCCGATCACGTCCCGCAGGCCGGACCCCTGCCACTTCTCCGTGCTCAGCAGATTATGCGCCTCCGCCAGCGCGCCGAGCCGGCCCTCGAATTTCTCGCGTTCGGTCTTGCTCGCGCTGCGAAAGGTCTGGGCGGCGATGGCCTGCAGGATAGCCAACGTGTTCTTGACGCGGTGATTGAGCTCGTCGATCAACAGGCCATGCAGCATCTCGCCGCGGGCGATGGCCGTGGCCATCCGCACCGCAAAGGCAAGCCCGGTCAGCAGCAAGACGCTTCCGATCACGCTGGTGATGGCGAGGTTGCGCCACAAGGGACCGACCAGCGAGCTTTCCGCAACACCGGCGGCCACGGTCCAGCCGGTCAGCGATGATCGCGCATACGACGTAATCAGCGGTACGCCTTCGAGCGA
>DATHHQ010000011.1:0-3405 GCA_035490095.1 Bradyrhizobium sp. | reverse complement strand
CTGCCATGCAAACAAAGGCGTTGTTGCTGGCATCTGGTATACTAGATTGTCCCCAGATCATGATGCGGCGGTTCGCTGCGCCTCGAGAAGGAGACAACCATGTCCAAGACGGCTTCCATCGGCCTCGCGCCCTCCGCTACTCTGTTCGGCCGCCTGATGGCCTCCATCGACCGCCTGCTGATGACCAGCGCCCGCGTGGCGGTACGTAATGGCGACCTCCCCTATTTCGGGCTTTGAGCCCGTAAATCCAGCGTTTGTGAGATCGCTTCTTTCGTTTAGCCAGGCCGCCTGAAATCATACTTTCGACGAATGGCCCCGGTTTTCGGGGCCATTTTTTTGCGCGCCTGCCGATCGCCGCGGCAGCCGCGCGACATCTGCGACATATTGCGCATGTTCGCGACGGGTGCCGATTAATCGCTTGCGCTCTGGCATATCACATACCAAAATGCCCCACTGGCAGCGCTCGCCCACTATGATACCACTACAATAGTAGCAATAGAAGCGTGCCTCGGGAGGAACGATGACGGACACGGTTCACGCAACAGTCCCCGCCACCGCACGCGTCAGCGATGCCTATCGCTGGACGCAATTGGCGATTGGCGTCGGCGCGATGGTGATGATCGCGAATTACCAATACGGCTGGACGTTCTTCGTCCCCGATATCCAGAAAAAATTCGGATGGGATCGCGCCTCGATCCAGTGGGCATTCACGCTGTTCGTGCTGTTCGAAACCTGGCTGGTGCCGATCGAAGGCTGGTTTGTCGATAAATACGGCCCTCGCCTCGTGGTGCTGATCGGCGGCATCCTCTGTGCCATCGGATGGGCCATTAACGCCGAAGCAACCTCGCTCAACGGCTATTATCTCGGGATGATCGTGGCGGGCATCGGCGCCGGCGGCGTCTACGGCACCTGCGTCGGCAATGCGCTGAAATGGTTTCCGGACAAGCGCGGCCTTGCCGCAGGCATCACCGCGGCGGGGTTCGGCGCGGGCTCCGCGCTGACGGTCGCGCCGATCCAGGCGATGATCAAAGACTCAGGCTTCCAGACCACCTTCCTCTACTTCGGTCTCGGACAAGGCATCATTATCGTGATCCTCGCCTTCTTCCTGTTCGCGCCGAAGACGGGACAGGTCCCTGCGGTGATCCAGAATGCCAACGTGATCCAGACCCGGCGGAACTATCAACCGACCGAGGTGATCCGTCATCCGATCTTCTGGCTGATGTATTTCATGTTCGTGATCGTGGGCGCCGGCGGATTGATGGTCACCGCCAATCTCAAACCGATCGCCGTCGACTGGAAAGTCGACAGCGTGCCGGTCACCCTGATGGCGATGACCATGACGGCGGTGACGTTCGCTGCGACCATCGACCGTGTCCTCAACGGTCTGACGCGGCCTTTCTTCGGCTGGATCTCCGACATGATCGGCCGCGAGAACACGATGTTCATCGCGTTCGGCATCGAAGGCGTCGGCATCTGGGCGCTCTATATGCTCGGCCACGATCCCGTCTGGTTCGTGATCCTCTCAGGGTTGGTATTCTTCGCCTGGGGCGAGATCTACTCACTCTTCCCATCGACCTGCACCGACACCTTCGGCTCGAAATTCGCGACCACCAATGCCGGCCTGCTTTATACCGCCAAAGGCACCGCAGCCCTGCTGGTACCGGTCGCAAATTACATGCAGCAGTCCTCCGGCACCTGGGACCGAGTGTTCGTCATCGCCGCGGGCGCGAATATCCTCGCCTCGCTGCTCGCGATCGCGGTTCTCAAGCCGTGGCGCAAGATTGTGGTCGCGAACGCGCAGGCGTCTTAGCCCGTACCGCACGATCTACGCTCTGCTGCAACAGCGCGCTCATCCCCAGGGATGAGCGTTTTTTTTCGCACGCAATACCCGGATCGCTGGTATACTTGCGCACCTGCTGCGGGCCTTGGCGGATAGCAAGCCGCCTGCTGTCAGTGACAGAGAATGTTCAAGAACGTCAGTATTACTGCCACTTTCGTGCTCTTCGGGCACGACCGCAAAACGGTGATTTCAAATTGACAATTGGCATAATGTATACCAACTTGATGATCACCAAAAACATCCAGCGGCTCATTTGAAGGAGGTTGCGATGCAAGTCGGAGACATCCTGCGCAAGAAAACTGCCCGCGTTGCGACGGTTCGCATGAATGAAACCGTCGGCATCGCCGCCCAATTGATGCGCGCCAGCAATATCAGCGCGCTCGTGGTCAAGGATGTGGTGCGGACCGAAGGCAACACCGCGGTCGGGATGTTTACTGAACGCGACGTCGTTCGCGCCATTGCCGAACACGGCGCGGCCGGCGTCAACCTGAAGATTTCGCAATTGATTTCAGTGCAGCAACTGGTTTCCTGCGTCTCGACCGATACGCTCGAACATGTTCGTCATCTCATGAACAAGAACCACATCCGCCATGTGCCGGTGCTCGAGAACTACAGCCTGATCGGCGTCATCAGCATCCGCGACATCTCGACGGCGTTCGACGACGAGGCGACGCGATCGGTCTCCGCAGCCTGACGAACCGGCTCCCTCTCCGTCGGCCGCGGTCACGCGCGCGTTGTCGAAGGCGATCATGCTGGAAACCCAGGCGATCGCCGAAACCTTCGGCGTGAAATTCCGGGTCGATGTCGAGCGGCGGATCGAGGGCGCGCGCAAGGTCGGCGCCCACAAGACCTCGATGCTGCAGGATCTCGAACGCGGTCGCCCGATGGAGATCGACCCGCTGGTGTCGGTGGTTCAGGAAATGGGGCGTTTGACGCGGTACTGGCGCTGGTTGCACAGCGCGCAAAAATCGCGGGGCTGTATGGAATAGACCCGCCGGTCAAGGCAAAATCCCCCGTTTTTGCATAATCGCGTTGCCGTCATCGGCGTCCTGGCCGGTGGACATTTGGCGGTCCCAACGGCATCCTCCCGCCCTCAAGCGGCAGAGGCGCGCGCGTTAAAGGCCGTGCGTCTTCCGCAAAAGCATGCCCTCGGACTTGATCCAAGGGTGGACACCGGTTTTGCGATCGGAAGACGCGCGAATCAAAAAAATAGAGCATTTTCGAAACAGTGCTCGTGGAAACAGTTCAGAGGGCTGGCGATGATCAAAACGCGATTTACCGAACTCGTGGGCGTCGAACACCCGATCGTACAGGGCGGAATGCAATGGGTGGGACGCGCGGAGCTGGTCGCGGCGGTCGCCAACGCCGGCGCGCTCGGCTTCATCACCGCGCTGACCCAGCCGACGCCGGACGATCTGACACGCGAGATCGCGCGCTGCCGCGGCCTGACCGACAAGCCGTTCGGCGTCAATCTGACCATTCTTCCCTCGATCAAGCCGCCGCCCTATGCGGAATATCGTCAGGCCATCATCGAGAGCGGCATCAAGATCGTCGAGACTGCCGGC
>DATHHQ010000010.1:0-2047 GCA_035490095.1 Bradyrhizobium sp. | reverse complement strand
CGCGCTCGTATAGGTACTCCCAGCAGTTCACTATGACTTCATGGAGATACTCGTTGAGCGCTTTGTCTCCTTCGTTGCGTATCCGTTTCTTACGACTATAGATGTTTTGCTGCCGATTCTTCGCGGCTCGTGCCCATCGGTGAATCGCATCCACCCCATCAACCGCCGCCTTCAGTCGTTTCGGTCCCTCGGCTGGATTGTCGGCTGCAGCTTCGGCTTGTAGTCCGCCGAAGCGGATTGCGGAGGGCATTCGATCAAGAGTAGGATCGCGTCCGAGGCCCAGGTCACCAAGAAGAATATACGCTGCCCGTTCGATGGCTTCGAACGCTGATGAGAGTTGAGCGGCCGTAGGTTTACCCTGTTCCTGCCTTTCGCGAAAATAACGCCTTGCTGCAGATTCTAGTTCGAAGACAAGATAATCGCGCGCACTTAGCTTAACTGAACCGCCCCGGGTTTGTCGGAGGCTTTTGGGTTTGAGTCACGCTGCCAGTTTCTGCTCATTGAGCATGGCGTAGTAGCGCTGCTCGGCCTCGGCCGGCGGGATGTAGCCGATAGGCTGCATCAGCCGGCGATTATTGAACCAGTCGACCCATTCCAGCGTCGCGAACTCGACGGCTTCGAACGACCGCCACGGCCCACGCCGATGGATGACCTCGGCCTTGTAAAGTCCGTTGATGGTCTCGGCCAGAGCATTGTCGTAACTGTCGCCAACGCTGCCCACTGACGGCTCGATACCGGCGTCGGCCAGGCGCTCGGTATACCGAATGCTGACGTATTGAGAGCCACGGTCGGAATGGTGCACCAGGCCGCCGCGATGGAGGGGCCGCCTTTCGTGCAGGGCCTGCTCGAGAGCATCGAGAACGAAGCTCGCATGCGCCGTCCTGCTCACCCGCCAGCCGACGATGCGGCGGGCGTAGGCGTCGATCACGAAGGCCACGTAGACGAAGCCCGCCCAGGTTGCCACATAGGTGAAGTCGGAGAGCCACAGCGCGTTCGGATGCTCAACCTTGAACTGCCGATTGACATGGTCCAGCGGGCACGACGCCGACTTGTCGCTGATTGTGGTCCTGACCGGCTTGCCGCGAATCACGCCCTGCAAGCCAACCGTTCGCATCAGCCGCGCCACCGTGCAGCGGGCAACGTCGTGGCCCTCACGCCGCAACTGCCGCCAGACCTTGCGCACGCCGTAAACGCCGAAGTTCTCCTCGAACACTCGCCGAATCTCGGGCTTCAGGGCATCATCCCGTTTCGTCCGCGTTGACAGGCGGGTCGGATCGCCACGCGTGGCGGCATGTGCATGCCAGGTCGATGGGGCAATCGGCAGAACCCTGCAGATCGGCTCGACCCCATACGCCGCGCGGTGATCGTCGATGAAGGCGATCATGGCTTGTGTCGGCGGTCGAGCTCCGCCCGGGCAAAATACGCGCTTGCCTTGCGCAGGATCTCATTGGCCTGGCGAAGCTCCCGGTTCTCCCGCTCGAGGGCCTTGAGCCTGGTTGCCATATCGCTCGTCAGGCCCGGCTTGTGCCCGCTGTCGCGCTCGGCCTTCTTCACCCACTCATTCAGCGTCTGCGACGTGCAGCCGATCTTGCTCGCTATCGAGACGATCGCCGACCATCGCGACGCATGCTCGTGCTCGTGATCAACCACCAGCCGCACCGCACGCGCACGGACCTCAGGCGAAAACTTGTTCGCTGTCTTGCTTGTCATCGCTCCACCTTCTCAAGAGTTGGAGCCTTCGACAAACCCGGGGCGGTTCAGAAGGGGCAGATAGTGGTAACCGGCGACACGGGCGTGGCGCATTGCGCAGTGGCGGCTATTGCCGCGTAGATTTGACCAGTCCCCTGTTGCCGGCAAGGCTCTCGGCAGAACCAGCGACTGCGCTCCACTTCCGCTTTGGGTCAATCTCTGACGAACTGTTCCCCGTGATCAATGTCTGGAATCGGCCCGAAGGCAGAAGTCGACGACCACGCTTTATTGGGTTTTGACCCTAATATGGGCGTGTAGCGGCATGTGCGTTGCGGACCACTTGGGCGTCGATGTTGTT
>DATHHQ010000009.1:0-10405 GCA_035490095.1 Bradyrhizobium sp. | reverse complement strand
ACGACTTGCGAGCGGCGATGCATGCTGGTCATCTCTACCTGAACTACCAGCCGATCTACGATACGTGCACCAGGCGCCTGATCGCCTGCGAGGCCCTGCTGCGCTGGAACGACCCGATCAGGGGAAATGTCTCGCCGCTTGAGTTTATTCCCATAGCCGAAGACAGCGGACTTATCGGTCCGTTGACGGAGTGGGTTTTGCTTCACGCTTGCAAGGAAGCCGCCGCCTGGCCCGATCCCGTACAGCTCAGTGTCAATCTTTCACCGCTCAATTTAGGCCAGCCTTCCCTTGTAACGACGGTGACCCGCGTTCTGAACGATACCGGTCTTGCGCCGCAGCGCCTCATTCTTGAGTTGACGGAAGGTTTGCTGCTCGAAAGGTCGAACACCGTTCGGAATGCACTTCTCGGCCTGAAGGATCTTGGCGTCGAACTGTGGATCGATGATTTCGGCGCTGGCCATGCCAATCTCAGTTACCTTCAGCGGCTGACGTGCAACGTCGTAAAAATCGACCGAGGCTTCCTCGATCAACACGACAAGCGTCGCGAGCTTCTCGGTGGAATGATTTCGCTTGCGCAATCCTGCGGTCTTCGTGTCTTGGCCGAGGGTGTCGAGACCATTGAACACGACGCGCTTCTGAAAGAGCTCGGCTGTGATCTGCTCCAGGGGTATCTTTTGGCTCGCCCGATGTCCGCCGAAAGTTTGCGTACGCTGATTTCGACCTCGGATTTCAGCGTCAGCGAAAGCCCCAGCCTCGCACTCGTTTGATTGCCGGATCTCGCGTCAACGCCTCCGCTCCATAGCACACTTCCAGCGCGCTCGAAGCATGTTCGCGGCACGCCTGGGCCATTCGACATCGAAATCGATTGCGTCGCCGTGGTCTAGTTCACAGGTCTTGCCGGGTTAATCGCCCATACGGCGCCACCGGCCGGGCGGGCGACTTGCTCTGCGCCTCACCTCCTGTCAACGCCATCACCGAAACCGTCACCACGCGGTCGATGATCCCCTGCACGTCGTTGAGGTCGCACAAGCCTTCCGACAGTTTTGTCAGCCGCTCGCTGTCGCGAATGGTCTGGTGCGCCATCGCGAGTGCGAAATGCAGCCCCCAATAGAGCTCGACCTCGCTGCAGTCGGGCAGCGAGCGGCGCATCGCGGCGGCGAATTTCCGCAAGTGATCGATTTCGCGATTCTTGATGCGGCGGATCGGCGGCACCGATTCGATCGAGGCCCGGATCATGAAACGCGCCGCCGCCGAGCGCTCGCGGTCGGGGCCGAGACAACCGCGCAGCGTCGGTCCCACCAGCGCCCGCAGAATCGAATCGATATTGGCGCGTCCGCCGCCGGCTGCTTCCGCGGCCTTCAATTCGTTGAGCCGCTCGCGGTTGGTGGCGAGGCTGCGGGTGACGAACAGTTCGGCGATCAGCTCATCCTTGGAACCGAAATGATAGTTCACTGCCGCAAGATTGACGTCCGCTGCGGCCACGATGTCGCGCAGCGTGACGTCGGCGAAGCCGCGATCCGCATAAAGCTGTTCGGCGGCGCTGAGGATTGCGGTTCTGGTGTGATCCGACGCCATATCATGGGCCTATGCGACAGGTGCAAACTGGTGGAGTTGCATTTCAAACAGTTGTATGAAACTATGGTTTGAAGACCGGAATGTCAATGCGCGTGACGCATCACCACTCCGGCCGATACCACGCCGGCCGCCACCGCCGCGCTGACACGCGCGATAAATAGTCTTGCGGTGAACAGGCTGCGGGGAGACAGTGCCGCCAAAGTTTTCGCCCAAAAATATGAGGAACGCCCAATGGACTTCAACATGTCTGACCGCCAGCGCGAATGGCTCAACCGTGTGGAATCGTTCATGCACAAGCATGTGCGGCCCGCCGTGCCGATCTACCGGCAGCAGGACGAAGCCGGCGAGCGCTGGAAGGCTATACCGATCCTGGAAGATCTGAAGAAGAAGGCGCGCGCCGAAGGCCTGTGGAACATGTTCATGCCGCCGTCGGCGCATGAGGACGATGAATTCCGCGGCGCGGGATTGACCAATCTGGAATACGCCCCGCTCGCCGAGCAGATGGGCCATATCGGCTGGGCCTCGGAGGTGTTCAATTGCTCGGCGCCCGATACCGGTAACATGGAAGTGCTGATGCGGTACGGCACCAAGGAGCACAAGAAGAAATGGCTTCGCCCGCTGATGGACGGCGAAATCCGTTCCGCCTTCCTGATGACCGAGCCCGCGGTGGCGTCGTCGGATGCCACCAATATCGAAACCAGCATCAAGCGCGACGGCGATCATTACGTGATCAACGGCCGCAAGTGGTGGTCATCGGGCGTTGGCGACCCGCGCTGTCAGGTTCTGATCGTGATGGGCAAGACCGACACCAGCGCGCCGCGTCATCAACAGCAGTCGCAGGTTCTGGTGCCGCGCGATGCCAAGGGCATCACGGTCGAGAAGATGCTGCCGGTGTTCGGTTTCGACGATGCGCCGCACGGCCACGCGCAGGTGCTGCTTGAAGACGTCCGGGTTCCCGTCAGCAACATTCTGCTCGGCGAGGGCAGGGGCTTTGAGATCGCGCAGGGCCGTCTCGGTCCCGGCCGCATCCATCACTGCATGCGCACCATCGGCAAGGCCGAAGAGGCGCTGGAGAAGATGGTGAAGCGGCTGTCGTCGCGCACCGCGTTCGGCAGGAAGATAATCGAATATTCGATCTGGGAACAGCGCATTGCGGAAGCCCGCACCGATATCGAGATGAATCGCCTGCTGTGCCTGAAGGCCGCCGACATGATGGACAAGGTCGGCAACAAGTCGGCGCAGCTCGAGATCGCCATGATCAAGGTGGCGGCGCCCAATATGGCGCTGAAGATCATCGACAACGCCATTCAGGCGTTCGGTGCCGCCGGCGTCTCCGACGATGCCGGTCTTGCGCGCGATTACGCCTCGATGCGCACGATGCGCCTGGCGGACGGCCCGGACGAGGTTCATAACCGGGCCATTGCCAGACTTGAACTTCGGAAGTATGCAAACGCTCCCACTACGCACTAAACGGGAGCCCACAAATGGCGCTCCTTAAAAAAACTTGAGGGAGCGTCATCTTGGCCGACGGCGTCAGAAGAGACGAAGAATTTTCGGGCACCAAGCCCGTCGAGGAGCGGCATCGGATCGACGAGATGCGGCTCGACGGCTGGATGCGCGACCATGTCGAGGGCTATGCGGGACCGCTGACAGTTCTGCAATTCAAGGGCGGTCAGTCGAATCCGACCTACCGGCTCGATACCCCCGATCGCTCCTACGTGATGCGCCGCAGGCCGTTCGGTAAATTGCTGCCGTCGGCGCACGCGGTCGATCGCGAATTTCGTGTCATCGCGGCATTGAGCAAGCAGGGCTTTCCGGTCGCGAAGGCCTATGCGCTGTGCACCGACGATGCGGTGATCGGCGCGGCCTTCTACATCATGTCCATGGAGGAGGGGCGGGTGTTCTGGGATCCCACGCTTCCCAGCCAGACGCCGGAAGCACGGCGCGCGATCTTTGCCAGCAAGATCGAGACGCTCGCCAAGCTGCACACCTACGATCCGCAAGCAATCGGGCTCGGCGATTTCGGCAAACCCGGCAACTATTTCGCGCGGCAGGTTGATCGCTGGACCAAGCAATATCGCGCGTCCGAAACCCAGCACATTCCCGAATTCGAGAAACTGGCCGAGTGGCTGCCGAAGACCGTGCCGCAACAGGAGCGGGTTTCGATCGTTCACGGCGACTACCGCCTCGACAACATGATCTTTCACTTAACCGAGCCGCGGGTGCAGGCGGTACTGGATTGGGAGTTGTCGACACTCGGCGATCCGATGGCGGACTTCACCTACCTGTTGATGCAATGGACCATGCCCGGCCTCGCCGGGGCCGACCTCAAGGCACTCAACATTCCGAGCATGGAAGAGGCCGCGCAAATCTACTGCAACGCCACCGGCAGCGCCGTTCCCGACCTGAACTGGTATTTTTCATATAACCTGTTCCGGCTCGCGGGAATTACCCAGGGTATCGCGGGTCGCGTTCGCGATGGCACCGCGGCGAACGTCAAGGCCATGGAATCCGCCAAGCGCACGGTGCCGCTGTCGCAGGCCTCCTGGGAATACGCGCAGAAGGCCGGCGCGAAGTAGTTTTGAAGGGTGCGACATGCGAGTGTCGCGCCCTTTTGTTTTGGATGGCTCGACCATATCTCCGGATCGAACAGGAGATGGCCATGGTCCAGCAACTGCGCATTTATGAGATCTTCGAAAAGAACAAGGCCGCGTTCCACGCCCGTTTTCGCGATCATGCGGCGCGCATCATGCGAACCAGATACGGCTTTCAGATCGTCGCGATGTGGGAAACCAAGCTCAGTGACAGGACCGAGTTCGCCTATCTCCTGGAGTGGCCCGATGAGACGACCAAGATCGCCGCATGGTCAGCCTTCATGGCCGATACCGAATGGTCGGAAATCAAGCGTGTCACGCATGCCGAGCATGGCCTGATGGTGGGCCAGATCGAAGATCGCTTGCTCGTGCCAGTGGAATATTCGCCGGCGAAAGGGAGCCTTTTGCAGCCTTCCTGAATACGCGCAAAAGGCCGGCGTCGTTGTTGAACGAATGCGCCTAACACATTCACCGTCATGCCCGGCCTTGTGCCGGGCATCCACGTCTTAACTCCGTCACAGCAAGAAAGACGTGGATGGCCGGGACGAGCCCGGCCATGACGAGTGGACTGTGACTGCCCGACGGGCAAATCACTGAATTCCTGTCCAGCCCCTCGCGCAAAAATATTTCGCTTAACCCGTCGGGCAAATCACTGATTTAACTCCGCGCGTCCCACCCACAGAGGGGCGTATCCGGATCGTCAGAGACGCGGGATGGGATGCGGTGGGCGCGGCAGCGTTAGGCGCGCAACGTGGTTGCAGGGCGGGTTGGCGAAAGGCCTGTGAGCGATCAAACGGCGAGCTGACGAACGATGCTGAAGCGTACGGCGAAGTCGTGTGGTCCTGACGCCCGGCGCTGGCGTCAAGTTTGCGGAGTTTAAGTCGGCCCAACCGGGCTTAGACAAAGACATATCCGCAGGCGACGGTGGCAAACAAGCCCGATCACCGGGGAGCACGAAGGAAACCGTTAAAACCATTGCGTGCGGGAACGCCGGGTGATTCCGGGGTACTCGTTGTTACTCGTGTGCGTTCTACCACTACCAAGTGCACACGAGGCCGCGGGTGCAACGGGCATCCGGCGTTCCCCACGCCCTCTTTGGGCGGAAGATTCATCAACGGCTCGGGCGCATTGCGCGGCGAGGTCGTGAACGTGTGTTTAGACGTCATTGCGACCCGTTGACTCGCAATGACGTGATCATGCGATCCCAGCCGTCATCGCCCGCCAACGGGTCGGCCGAATGGCCGCCCGATGACAGGCTCCGGCGGGCGATCCAGTACTCCGAGGCGTGAATGATGGAATCGAAGGGCCGCAGCGTACTGGATACCCCCGCATGCGCGGGGTATGACGAGTTGCGTGAAGCGGCGGGAAGCAGCAACTGCCTAAATCGGCTTGCCCGCATACGGCATCGAGGCGGTAAGGCCGCCATCGACCGGGATCGCCTGTCCGTTGACATAGGACGCATCGTCGCTGGCGAGGAACAATCCCATCGCCGCCAGTTCATGCGGCTGGCCGGCGCGCTTCAAGGGATTCAGCTGGCCGATCTTGCCGTCGGTGCCGCGTTGCTTGGCATTGTCGAAGATCGGTTTTGTCATCCCGGTCTCGATCAGGCCTGGGCATACCGCGTTGATCCGCACGCCCGTGCCCGACAGCGAATAGGCGGTGGTCTGCACCAGGCTGATGACGCCGGCCTTGCTCGCCGCATAGGGATGGCCGCTGGCGCCGGATTTCAGGCCCGCCACAGACGCGGTGCAGACGATCGAACCGTATTTCTGTTTGATCATGTGCGGCATGGCATATTTGATCGCGAGAAACGGACCGATCAGGTTGATGCGCAGGATTTCTTGCCAGTGTTCCACGGTCTGCTCGGCAATCGGCACCAGCCCGCCGCTGATCCCGGCATTGGCCCAGATCGCATCCAGCCTGCCGTAAGCCGAGACCGCCTTGTCGATGAAGGTCATCACGTCTTTTTCCGAACCGGCGTCCGCCATCACGGCCTCTGCCGTGCCGCCGGCCTTGCGCACCTGCTCGACCGTTTCCTTGACGCCCTCGGCGCGATCGACTGCGATCAGTTTGGCGCCTTCCTTGGTGAACAGCAGCGATGCCGCGCGCCCGATGCCGCTGCCCGCGCCGGTGATGATGACGGATTTGCCTTCGAGGCGGCCCATGAGTTTCTCCCTGGTTCTAATTTTACCGCATGCCGTCGTGCGGAATTTCAAACAAGATTTCAAACGCCGAAGTCACTTGAGGCGATCTGTGCTCTGACGTACAGCGACGGCAGACAGTAGGGAAGGGTGTTCGCGATGTCCAATCCAGGCAAACCAGCGGTTGTCACGACGCGGTGGTGGTGGGTGCGTCATGCGCCTGTTCGCAACGACGGCGGCAACATCTACGGCCAGACAGATATCGTCTGCGACACCAGCGATCGCGAAGTGTTTGAGGCGGTCGCCAAAATCCTGCCGCGCAACGCGGTCTGGTATGCGAGCAATCTGATGCGCACGCATCAGACGGCGGAGGCGATCTGGGCCACCGGCTTTCCGAAGCCCGCGAGCATGGTGAAGGATGCGGCTTTCGCCGAGCAGCATCTCGGCCAATGGCAGGGGATGAATCGTGCGGCCTTCGTCGCCAGCCAGCCGGTCGGCAGCAGCTGGTTCGCCGACATCGATGTGCCCGCGCCCGGCGGCGAAAGCTTCATGGATCTCTATCGCCGCGTCTCTCGCGCGATCGAGCGGATTAATGTCGAAGAGGCCGGCAAGGACGTGATCGCCGTTGGTCATGGCGGCAGCATCAAGGCGGCCGTTGGCCTTGCGCTGGGCGGACAGCCCGAAAAGGGCCTCGCCTTCGACATCGATAATGTTTCGGTGACGCGGCTCGATCACTTCGCAAGCGAAGGCCACAGCAACTGGCGGCTTCCGATGGTCAACCAGCAGCCGTGGATCGCGGACGCGTCGCACAACGCCATGCATCAGCCGGCCGGGCCGGAAATCGCCACCGCCAGCAAGCTGGCCTGAAGTCAGCCTTCATTCGGTTGTGTGATAGCGCGAACGCTGCTTAGCTTGGATGGAAATGAAAAACCGGCGCATCCGCCGCCGGATCAAATATTTGGGAGAGTGAGACATGACCTTGTTTGATATGTCGGGAAAAGTCGCCGTCATCACCGGCTCCTCGCGCGGCATCGGCCGCGCCATCGCCGAACGGATGGCCGAGCACGGCGCCAAAGTGGTGATCTCGTCGCGCAAGCAGCAGGTCTGCGACGAGGTGGCGAAGGCGATCAACGACAAGGCCGGCAAGCAGGTCGCGCTGGCGATAGCCGCCAACATCTCGACCAAGGATGATCTGAAACATCTGGTCGAGGAAACCAACCGCGTGTTCGGCAAGATCGATACGCTGGTCTGCAACGCCGCGTCGAATCCCTATTACGGACCGCAGGCCGGAATTTCCGATGACCAGTTTCGCAAGATTCTGGACAACAACATCGTCGCCAATCACTGGCTGATCAGCCTAGTGGTGCCGCAGATGATCGAGCGCAAGGACGGCTCGATCACCGTCATCTCCTCGATCGGCGGCCTCAAGGGCTCGACCGTGCTCGGCGCCTATGCGATTTCCAAGGCCGCCGACATGCAGCTTGCACGCAATCTCGCCTGCGAATATGGCAAGCACAACATTCGCGTGAACTGCATCGCGCCGGGTCTGATCAAGACCGACTTTGCCAAGGCGTTGTGGGACAATCCGGAGACGCTGAAGGCCTCCACCGCGCGTTCGCCGCTGCTGCGTATCGGCGAGCCCGACGAAATCGCCGGCGCCGCGGTGTTTCTGGCGTCCGCGGCGGGGACGTTCATGACCGGACAGACCATCGTCATTGACGGCGGCGCGACGATCAGTTGAAGCGCCCGCTCGTCATTTCCGGGTTCGCGCTTGCGCGCGCCCCGGAATGACAGCCAACCTGTCACTCCACCGCCGCGTAGACCAGGTTTCGCACCATCGAGCGGATGTATTCGCGCTGGCCGGGGCCCTGCATCATGAACACCGCGAACAGGTCCTCCGCCGGATCGATCCAGAAGAATGTTCCGGCCATCCCGCTCCAGAAGAACTGACCGAGCGATCCCGGGAACGGCGCCATGCCCTGATGGGTGCGGACGGCGAAGCCGAGGCCGAAGCCGTGACCGGCCGGCATCAAGGGAGAATCGACCTTGACGTTGGGGCCGAGATGATCGGACGCCATCAACTGCAGCGTCTTGCGGCCGACGATCCTGTTGCCGTCGAGCGCGCCGCCGTTGAGCAGCATCTGGCTGAACCGCGCATAATCCATGGTGGTCGAAACCAGACCGCCGCCGCCGGATTCCATCACTGGCTTCTCGAGCATGTTGAAGAGCTGCACCTTGTCGCCGGTCCAGGGATCGGTCGGGAAAGGTTCGGCGAGACGGTCCGCATTTTCAGCCCCGGTGTGAAACCCGGTCTCGGCCATTTGCAATGGTGCCAGAATGCGTTCGGTCAGGAATGCGCTCAGAGTCTTGCCGGAAACCACCTCGATGATGCGGCCGAGGATGTCGGTGGAGCGGCTGTAGTTCCATTCCGCCCCCGGCTGGCACATCAACGGCAGGCTGGCGACGAGAGCGGCGTGTTCGGCATTGCTGATCTTGCGGCTGCGCAGCCGCGATTGCTGGTACATCTGCTGCACCAGCCCGTTGCCGGTGTGGTCATAGGTAATCCCCGAGGTGTGCCGCAACAGATCCTGGACCGTCATCGGTCGCTTTAGCGGTACGAGGTCGAGCTTGCCGTTGTTCTCGACGCCGACCTTCAGGTCGGCAAACTCCGGGATGAATTTCGCAACGGGGTCGCCGAGCAGGAAATGGCCGTCCTCGATCAGCATCATGATGCCGATCGAGACGATCGGCTTGGTCATCGAGAAGATCCGGAAGATGGTGTTGTGCGCCATCGGTGTGGAGGACGCCGGGCCTTGCTTGCCGAGGGCTTCGAACCAGCCGATCTGGCCGCGCCGCGCCACCATCACGGTCATGCCTGGCAGGGTTCCCTTCGCGATCTCGCGCTTGAACGCATCCGACATGCGCTGCAACCGGACGGGGGAAAGACCCAGCGATTCCGGCTTGGCGTGGGGGAGCGACGGGGTCTGCGGGGCAGGGGCGTGCTTTGCGGCGGTTTGCGCGTTCATGGTCTCTCCCGTTTTGCCCTTGTCGTTTGCCGGGCCGGGCAACGTCTATTGTTGGGGTGGGACAAGTCTGGCGCAGAACCCTCCAGTTGAACAGCGCGTTTTCCGCAACGAGCACCCGCCGGTTTGCCGCCGTGCCGACTGGGGGTATTGTGCAAACTGAGGGTGCGGGAGCGCCAGCACTTATCCGCTTCGCCCTTGCAATCGGGGCGTCGCCTATGCTTGAAACGGCGCGGATCGGCGGCGACGCGGGTTCCCTGTAGGAGTGTAGCTCAATTGGTAGAGCACCGGTCTCCAAAACCGGGGGTCGCAGGTTCGAGCCCTGCCACTCCTGCCAGCTAATTCAAATAGTTGGCGGTCTTCGACGGTTTTTGCAGCCCAGAAATCTGTGTCGGCAAGCCGATGGCAACGGGGGAGGCGGGCTGTCCCACCCCGCTTATGATGGCGGCGGCGTCACGGTCATGAGCGACGAGGATCCGCCGGAACTACGCCGCGCGGGTTTTGCCTTTTCGCGGTCGGGCGACCTTCGCCTTTTTAGCGGGCTTCGTCGTGGCCGATACCGAATCAGTGGGCGCCGTGGTGGCAGAGTTGCTGCTTGAGCCTTCAAGTGACGTCGCCAGAACGTCCCGCTGAGCATTCAGCCAATAAATATCCGCCTTGCCCTCCGGTTGACCATCGGCGCTCCAGAGATAGTAGGCACGTTCGCGAATTGTCTCATCCAACTTTGGCATGACTGCTCCTTTCGATGACACGCACAGCCCCCGGCAAGGTTAAGTCTTGCTCCGACAAGGTTAATGAAATGTTAAGATCTGCCGCGCTGCACAAGGCGATTGGGAGAGCGAGTAAAATCCGAACCGTTCCGGCGGGCCGGGCTGCCGCATCGGTGGGGATAACCCCGACAGACCGAGGCGGTCCAGCAACAGGTTCGACCTTGGATGGCGGTACAGGGGCAGCTAAAAAGGTTCTGGAATCAATCCGCGCCAGTTCCCGCCTACCTTGACCTTTGGCCGCGCCCGCAGTACACAACCGCACCTGCAGCCGGCCCGCTTTGACGGATATCCGGCGCGGCTTT
>DATHHQ010000008.1:0-12586 GCA_035490095.1 Bradyrhizobium sp. | reverse complement strand
CAGGCCGGGCGCAGCAAGCGCCGGCAAGACCTGACCGATGGCGGCGTCCCGGCGGAACTTGCCGGCGAACTCGCCGATCTCGACGCCCTTATCTCCGCACCCGATATCGTGACGGTCGCAGAGCACGCCAAGCGCGGCATTGGCGATACAGCCACGACCTTCTTCGCAGCCGAGGCCAATTTCCGTCTCGACCGCATCATCGCCGCCGCACGCGGCGTGCCGGCGAACGATGTTTTCGAACGTCTCGCCATCGACCGCGCCGTTGATCAGATCGCAGCCGCGGAAAGAGGACTGGCAGCCGATATGCTTGCAACCGGCCAGTCCGGCCGGCAGGCCGCCGAGAACTGGCTCGCGGCCCATCCCAAGGCTACGCGCATCCGCCGTTCGGTCGACGAGATCGCTACCGGAGGCCTGACGCTCGCCAAGCTGACGGTGGCTGCGAATTTGCTGGGGGATCTGGTGAAAGACGGAGGGGCACGCTCACCACAATAAGGATTTCTCGATCATGGATGCCTTGCACCCTGTAGACGCAAAACAATTTCGGGTCGAACGTTGCCGGTTTGAACAGACCGTTCTATTGCTGCAGGGCGGCGGCGCGCTCGGCTCCTATCAGGCCGGCGTCTACCAGGCTCTCGCGGAAGCCAACCTCCACCCGGATTGGGTTGCCGGCATTTCGATCGGTGCCGTGAACGCTGCATTGATCGCCGGCAATCCGCCGGAGAAGCGTGTCGAAAAATTGCGGGAGTTCTGGGAAGCCGTCAGCACACCACCCCTGGGTGTCCCGCATCTCGCTTCGGTCGACATCAAGGACGATGCCATCCATCGCGCCATCAACCAGACGCGCGCGCTGGGCATCATGATGTTCGGCGCACCGCACTTCTTCACGCCCCGTCTGCTCTCGCCGGTGTTCTGGCCGTCGCCAAATGCCGACCAGCTCAGCTTCTATGATGTCGCTCCGCTGAAGGCGACGCTTGAACGCCTGGTGGACTTCGACCTGCTTAACGCCGGCGCCATGCGCTTTAGCGTCGGCGCGGTGAACGTCAAGACCGCCAATTTTGCCTATTTCGACTCCACGACCCACCGCATCGGCCCAGAGCATATCATCGCCAGCGGCTCGCTACCGCCCGGTTTTCCGGCCACCGAGATCGAGGGCGAGTATTATTGGGATGGCGGCCTCGTCTCCAACACGCCGCTGCAGTGGGTCCTAGACAGCCGACCGCGGCTCGACACACTGGCCTTCCAGATCGACCTCTGGAGTGCACGCGGTGAGTTGCCGCGCAATCTCGGCGAAGCCGAAGTGCGGCTAAAGGAAATCCAGTTCTCCAGTCGAACGCGGGCAGCAACCGACCAGTACAAGGGGGCCCAGAAGCTCCGCATTGCCTTCGCCAGCCTCCTCAAGGATCTTCCGCCTGAATTGCTGGAGCGTCCGGAAGTGAGACTGCTCGCGGCGGCGGCTGACGAGAAAGTCTGCAATATCGTGCAGCTGATTTATAACGCCAAGAACTACGAAGGCATCGCCAAGGACTACGAGTTCTCCCGCCGGACCATGGAAGAGCACTGGGCCGCCGGTTACGAGGATGTGGTTCGCGCCATTTGCCATCCGGAAGTCTTGCAACTTCCGGACAAGATGGATGGCGTTCGCACCTTCGACTGGGCTCACTACAGGCAGGAATAGTTTTCTTAAAGGGTTCGATTTCGACCAGCAGCGTAACGAGGGTCGCGATGAAGGAAAGTGAAGTGCGAAGCACGGCATACGCCATGCCGCTGACGAGTCCGGCCTATCCGATCGGTCCGGCCAGCACAACTTGTTTTGGCCTCCCACCCTTTGGCGCCTCTGGCCGAGTTGCCGGTACTGGAGATCGTCTCCGGCGTTCACATCCTCGCCGATCTCACGCTCGGCCTCGGCAAGGTTGTTCATGACTACCTTGCCTGAAGCCATTTCAGTAGGAGAGTATCATGCGCCTAAAGGACAAAGTTGCCATCGTGACGGGTGCTGCCAGCGGAATTGGCAAGGAGATCGCCATTATTTTCGCCCGCGAAGGCGCGAAAGTCGCGATTGCCGACCTCGATCAGAAAGCAGCCGACGTCACTGCGCGCGAGATCGATCCCACCGGCAAGCGCGTTGTGGGCGTTGCGATGGACGTCGCAAATGAGCAGCAGGTGGATGACGGAACAGCCAAGGTCGTGGAGACATTTGGCAGCCTTGACGTCCTCGTCAGCAATGCCGGCATCCAGATCGTGGCCCCTATCGTCGATTTTGAATTCGCCAAATGGAAACGGCTGATGGCCATTCATCTCGATGGCGCCTTCCTGACCACACGCGCTGCGCTCCGTCAGATGTATCGACAGAAAAGCGGAAGCATCGTCTACATGGGGTCGGTGCACTCGAAGGAGGCGTCGGTACTCAAGGCTCCATATGTCACTGCCAAACACGGCCTGATCGGTTTAGCGAAAGTTGTCGCCAAGGAAGGCGCTGTCCACGGTGTCCGCGCCAATGTAATCTGCCCCGGTTTCGTCCGCACCCCTCTGGTCGACAAGCAAATACCGGAGCAAGCCAAGGAACTCGGCATCTCGGAACAGGAAGTCATCAAGAATATCATGCTGAAAGAAACCGTGGACGGCGAATTCACGACGGTCGACGACGTGGCCGAAACGGCGCTGTTTCTGGCTTCGTTCGGTTCGAATGCCCTCACCGGCCAGTCTATTGTCGTGAGTCATGGGTGGTTCATGCAATAGCGATTAGCTGAGCTGCCCGACCACACTTGATTTCTATTTCTGATGCACGGAATGAGGCAAGCGTAACCCCAATGGTGGACTCACACCGAAGGACGATGTCTAAGAGGCCTTCACAAGCAGTGCGTCACTTCCATGGGAACCAACGTGATCGAACACCACCAGATTGATTCCGAGAAACTCAATGCAACGGTCATCGCACTGGCGATTCGGCTGGCTTTTTTGGGCCTGCTTTTATTTTTGTCGCTGTCGATCATTCGTCCGTTTATTGAGACCGTAGCATGGAGTGTGGTGTGGGCCGTGGCGCTTTATCCAGTTTTTGATCTGGTGGCGAAATGGCTCGGCGGACGCCGAAGATTAGCCGCGGCACTGATCACAGTCCTGCTGCTCTTGATCGTCTTTGGGCCGGTAACCTGGCTCGGCCGGGATTTGCTTGAGGTTCCGCGGACGATTTCCGAAAGCCTCGAATCCGGATCAATATCCGTTCCTCCGCCTATCGAGGCTGTTAAAAACTGGCCCTTGATAGGCGAGCCGCTGTTTCAATTCTGGGAACTCGCATCAAGCAATCTCAAGGCAGCGCTCGTTACAGTCGCTCCTTATCTGAAGCCTCTCGGCAGCACCTTGCTCGGCGCCGCGGGGAGCGTTGGCGCCGCGATTCTTCAATTCCTTGCTTCAGTGATCATCGCGGGATTTCTGTTTTCGCCTGGTCCTTTGCTGGTCGAGGCTGTTTCCTCGTTCTTACATCGTCGCGTTTCGAGCCGCGGCGACGAATTCATGCAACTGGCTGGCGCGACGATACGAAACGTGTCGCAAGGCGTGATCGGCGTTTCACTCCTGCAAGCTCTTCTTGCCGGCGTCGGACTTATAGCGGTCGGTGTGCCGGGTGCGAGCCTGATTGCGTTCTTTGTTCTCGTCCTGGGGATTGTTCAAATTGGCCCAACGGTGATTCTGCTTCCAGTCATTATATGGAGCTGGATAACAATGGAGACATCGACGGCGCTAATCTTTACGGCCTATATGGCGCCGGTGAATTTCGTAGATAATATACTTAAGCCGATCATCATTACGCGCGGCCTGAAGACGCCGATGTGGGTGATCATCGTCGGCGTTATTGGCGGCACGCTTTCAAATGGGATAATCGGCCTCTTCGTTGGCCCGATCGTGCTGGCGGTTACCTGGGATCTGTTGGTCACTTTTGTACGCGAAGATGGCACTGTTCCAACTTAGGCCGTGAACCCATAAGTCTGTCGGGCTGATAGAGTCCGCTGTGCCCCGACACCCGACATATTGTTGCATAGCAGCGAAGCGACGCTAAGTGCCACTAACGGAAGTGGGCGAACTCATTCGATTACCTGATCGGCACGTGCGAGTAGCGTTGGTGGGATGGTGATGCCCAGCGTACGAGCAGTCCTTGCGTTTATCACCAGCTCGAACCTCGTCGGCTGCTCAACCGGCACATCAGCGACCTTAGCGCCTCGCAACAGCTTCGCGACCTGCCGTGCGCACTGGCGAAAGGCCTCGTCGAGACGAGGACCATAAGCAATGAGCCCGCCCGCCTCGGCTCCTTCCGGCCACTGCAACATGCCCGGCAGACGGGACAGGCGTAGGCGATCAATTATCAGGGACACGAACGGAGACAAGATCGGCGACGCCAGAACGTTGACCGCATCGACCGCCGTCGCCCTCATGGCGTCGATCGCGTGGATGATCTCTTCCTGGGACCGCGCGGTAAAGTGCGAAATCTCAATGCCGAAATCTCGGGCGGCGGCATTGAGGGCGCCGATGATCGGAACTTGCTCGGCAAGAATACCGATCCGCCGAGCCTCCGGAAGTGCTTCATGCAGTAACTCCAACCGCTTCACATCGAGTTGGAAGGCGAAGATGGCGACGCCGGTTGTGTTGCCCTCGGGATGAGGCATCGAGGCGACGAGCCCGCTGGTTACCAAGTCGTTCGCCAGCGCCACGATTGCAATGCTCGTCGTTGCCCGCTGCGTGGCGCGCGCGGCTTCGGGTCCAGTTGCGAAGATAACATCCGGCCGTGCGCGCGTCAGCTCGATGGCCACCGCCTCCAGAGAAGAAGGCGCCACGCCGAAGCCGCGGTAGTCGACATCAAGATTGCCGCCCTCCACAAATCCGCCATGGCCGAGTTCGGCTCGGAAGGCCGGCGGAAGGCCGACCTCGCGCGGCGTGTTGGTTAAAATTGCGATGCGGTAGCGCCGCCCAGCTTCCTGTGCCCGAGCGACGGGCAACGCGGCCAGTATGGATACTTCGCCGACACCCAAGATGAACTCGCGGCGTCTCATGACCTAACCCTCAATCGCTGAGCCTATCCTCGAAGCCTCGATTGTCCAGCCGATATCGAAGGCTTAACGCCAGAAAAGCAAACAAGGCGAAATGTCATATTCACCGCGATTTCCGAATTGGGTCAAAAAGCGGATATCGGCAGAGCGTCATTCGATCACCACGTCTGCACCGGCCACCATCGAAGGCGGCACGTGGAGACCAAGCGACTTCGCGGTCTTAAGATTGACGGCCATTGAATATTGGGCGGGCTGCTCGACCGGGATATCTGCAGGGCGTTGCCCCCGAATAATTTTGTCTACCAAGCGCGCGCCTTGACGGCCGAGTGACACCAGATCAGGTCCCAAGCCTACCAAGCCCCCGGCAGCAACCGCCTCCTTAAATCCGTAACAAGAGGGTAACCCATTCGCGAATGCAAGATCAGCAATGTCTCGGATACTCAAATATGTGAGATTGCCCGAAACGACCAAGAGTGCCTCTATTTGAGTTCGCTTCATCTCGTCGAACGCGTGCTTAAGGTCTGCAGGAGAGCTTATTTCGATCGGGGAGATCGATACCTTTAAGTCCGGGGCTACCTTTTTCAACGATACCATCGCAAATGGAAAATTTGGGTCGTCGATTGCTCCCAACACGGCAACGCGAGAGAGACTTGGCATAAATCTCTTTCAAGAGTTGGAGCCGTTTGGCGTAAGTTTCCGAAGCGGCTTCAAAGGTGATCCCTGTCATGTTCCCGCCGGGGTTAGCTAGGCTCTTGACAAGTCCGATATCGACGGGAGCACCAACGGAAATAAATACCACGGGGATGTCCGAAGTCGCGGATTTTGCGGCGATCCCGCCGATAGTCCCCGAGACAACAAGGATGTCGATATCGGGCAGCACAGCTAGAATGGCTTCCTTCATTTCCTTTAAACTCGGACCGGCATACTCCTGTTTCACCAAACTGATGTTTTGGCCATCCACATATCCGAGCTGGCGAAGGCCAGTTAACAATCCATCGACCGCCGGAGTCGGGATTTTGTTCTCCAGGTACGCAACTTTGGAAGTCTTTTGGTTCGCTGCGCTTGCGCTACAACTGGCCACGCGGCGGCTGTGCCGAGTATCCGAATGAACTCGCGGCGTTTCATCTGATCCTCCACGGGCTGGTCAGCCCCAGACTATAGCAGTCGGCGCGGCGTCGATGGGCTCAACGGAGGCTTAGGCGATTATTTCTTGCAAGTGCTGCTAATGGGTCAGTTTCGGACCTGCAGATCAGTCCGCAGGGCAAAGGTTCATCGCTAGTTTCGGCAACATCCTTCCTGGCACCGAGCCAGAGGGCGCCTGGCCGACATCGTAGGCTCCCATCCTACGGTAAAAAGGAGCCGCATCGGGATCGGCCTCGATTGAAAGCCGCTTGGCACCCAGCTTTTTCGCGACATCGGTAGCCCAAGCGAGCAACGCCTTACCCGCGCCGCTCCGCAGCACACTGGGCTCGACGAATAGTTTCAGCAAATCAGCCTCATCATCGACGACTTTTAGCTGTGCAACACCGATTAGCCTGCCGTCATGTTCAGCAACAGCGATGGGCGTCAACTCCAAGTCGCGCAACCCAAACGACAACTCGCCGCGACAGGCTTCCATGAACTTCTCGTCGTAGCCCCAGACGGCTTTAGACCTTAAACACAGATCGGAAAGGCCAGCTAAGTCATCAATCGTCGGCGGTCGGATTGCTAGAGGCAAGCTAAACATCCTTCGTTAGGAGCGAACGAGTGTGGCATCTGAGCTTGGAAATGTCTCTTGTGGGTCATTCGCGACCGGGCGGAGCCGGTGACAAGCCCGGCCATGTCCGCTATTCCGCCGAAAGCGGAAGTCAATCCAGAGCATTAGCGGCTTTGCTGCCAACTTATGCGGCTTGATGCTATTGCCGTGAACGTGATTCAAGCTCCGAAACTGGAGCTTCAAATCATGCGCTACGAACTCAGCGATTATGAATGGACCGCGATCAAGCCGATGCTGCCGAACAAGCCGCGCGGCGTTCGGCGGGTAAATGACCGTCGCGTGCTCAATGGCATCTTTTGGGTCCTCCGCTCGGGTGCGCCATGGGGCGACCTGCCAGCGACTTATGGTCCCCGCACCACTTGTTACAATCGCTTCGTTCGGTGGCGGAAGGCTGGCGTCTGGGACCAGATCATGGATGCGCTTTCTGCCGGTCATGACCCGGCAGTGCAGATGATCGATACCTCCGTCGTGCGCGTTCACCAGTACGGAGCCGGCATCTCGGACAACAATCACCAGGATATGGGTCGCTCGCGAGGTGGCCTGACCAGCAAGATTCATGCGGTTGTGGACACCAATGGCCTGCCGGTCCATCTCGCGCTCACGCTAGGTGAGGCGCACGACAATCGGCTGTGTTCCGTTCTCCTCAGCGCCTTGCTTCCCTAAACGATGCTGCTCGCGGATCGCGGTTATGACGCCGACTGGATCAGGGAGCTTGCTCGCCAGCAGGGAGCATGGGCGAACATTCCGCCGAAACGAAACCGCAAAGACCCGATCTGCTTCAGCCCCTATCTCTATCGCGCACGCAACCTAATCGAACGGTTCTTCAACAAGATCAAGCAATGTCGGCGTATCGCTACCCGATACGACAAGCTCGCAGCCAGTTATCTGGCGTTCGTCAAACTCACATCAATCCGAATCTGGCTACGCGCTAATGAGTCCACGCCCTAGTCCGTTGCCATGTTGGGGTCTGGAACTGGGTTCACGCCGATATCTCCTCGGGCTCGCGCATCGCAAAGCGCGCGCGGCTCGGCAACGCGAGAGGCGACCCTTCGCTGTGACGAGCCGTGCAACTTCAATTGTGGGTAAGGATTTTTTACCTGCAATCGCGCCGAAGAACCCGTTGTCGGACAGGGCCATGGGCGTTTTACAAATTGCGCGATGATGCAATAGTGCCGCTGATTTGCCCGACGTGTCAAAATGTTTTCGCAGGATTCGCTCAAGGCATCGATGCCAGCGACCACCATGCTACTTTGCATGGGGTTGTTTTCGATATTTTAGTTGGAAGCGAGAGCCGCGCCTTGCGGGGACAACCCCGGCGCGCCTCATGCGATAATTTCGATTTTCCCGTCTTTGAGCCGATAGATACCGCCAACTACGCTGAGTTTCCGCTGCTCGACTGCCGCGTTGAGAATAGGCGTCGCGGATTTGAGCTTCGCAACATTGTCGATCACATTTTGCCGAATCGCGGCGTCGAGGAGATCGCCGGAACGCTTCGAAGCAGCGTTGACTGCGGGAGCGATGCTTGCAACCAGGGAAGGCAAGTGGCCCGGCAGGGGGACGTTATCCTTCAGCGACTTGATCGTTGCGCTGACTGCGCCGCAGCTGTCGTGACCGAGCACCATGATGAGAGGCGTGCCGAGCATGGCGACGGCGTACTCCATACTCGCAACCGTGTCGTCATTGGCGAAGTTACCCGCGACCCGGCAAACGAACAAATCGCCTCTGCCGCTATCGAAGGCATATTCAGGTGCGATGCGGGAATCGGCGCAACTCAGGATTCCGGCGTATGGGTTCTGCCCTCCCACCAGTGCTTCACGTTCGTGTTTGAAATCGTGGCGCCTCGTTTCGCCCGCGACATAGCGCTCGTTGCCTTTAATCAATCGCTGCAGCGAGGCGTCGGGCGACAGCACGTTTTGTGGCTTCGGCGGCGCCTGAACTTCCTTGGCCCAGCCGCTCCCGACGAATGCCAGTCCGACTGCACTTGCGCCGAAAACCCGAAGTGCCTGACGCCGTGTGGGGCATGCGTTAAGTCCGCAAGCTTGATCCTTACAAGTCGCACACACAGGACTACTCCTTATTTCCCCACCTTATCGCCCTCAAATGCCTGACCCAGTCGTTCCACCTCAAGACTGGTGCAAAACAGCGCGAACAAGCAACCCACCAATATCACCCCGCGTCGGGCCGACAGGAGAATGTCGGTTTCCCGGCCCAGCTCTGGAAGATGCCTGAAAACGACAATGGAGAATAACGCGCTGCCGAAAATGAAGCTGAGGCGGCCCAGAAACAGAAACACGTGATTGAGGATCATGTTCGGACGCCGAAACGGAATTGGGATATAGAGCAGACGGCACCAAAACGAGATTTGCATCACGGCCAGAACCACGACCGTCGTGACATCAGAAACGACGTCATACGGAAGTTGCTCGCCCGGATTGACCGCTATCTGCCTGAACTCGGGCAGTTGTTGCCAGACAAAGAGGATCGCTCCAGATATCTGGATCGCAAGCACGAACAGATAGGCAACGGCTTTCGGGCGTTCGTCGTTCGTCTTCATCGGCAAATGATATGAGTTGAACAGGGCCCGAGGCCTTAGCGGCGTCTCGAAGGATGAGCAACAGAAACCAGCCGTCACCCTCCGAGGCTCGCAACAGTTCACGCCTCTCGGTCACTTCAACTGCCGCCCGGCGATCACCCCATCGCTTCACTCGCCCTCGTATTTGAACGAGACCTTGAGCTTGGCGCGGTAGGCTTCGATGTCGCCCTTGGCGTCCAGTTGCAAATCGAGCTGGGCCACCTCGGCGACGCGGAGTTCGCGCAGGGATTTTCCTGCCCGGCTGACGGCGGCCGCGGCCGCCTTTTCCCAGGACTCCTTGCTGGTACCGATCAGCTCAATGACTTTATAGACACTCTCAGCCATGTGGTCCTCCCGTTCGGTATTGGGCAGGACGCAGGTGCTCCTGCCGTCGGTAACCCTAGCATCGGGATTTCAGCGCCGAAAGGATGCGGCGCACCATGTGGGGCAAGGAGTCGTGCTAAAAGCAAAACGGCCGGGCGGCAGTGATGCCGTCCGGCCGTTCGAGATCAGTCTCAAGGCTTCTTTATAAAGCGGGTCTCGTGCCTTAGGTCGCGTATTTGAACTCAGCCATTGCCTTCAGCTGGTCCTTGGTCGCGCTGTATACGGCGTGATCGGGATACCAAGGATTGGACCTCGAGGCTGGCGCCGTGGCCGGTGCAGTGTTTGTGCTCGCCGCGCCGGTGGTTGTCGATGGCGCCGGCCGGGTACCTGGCGCATTCGCATTCGGCCCGCCCGCGACGCCGGTGTAAGCGACAGGCTCATTGACGAATTTGACCTTGTCGAAGGGAACCGCGACCAGATGCTCGCCGACGCCGAGGAAGCCGCCGACGCCCAGCACCACCCCCTTGATGTTTCCATCCTTGTCCATCAAGAGATCGTTGATCGAACCGAGGCTCTCGTTGTTGTCATTATAGACGCTGAGGCCGACGAGCTTCGACGCGCGCCAGTTACCCTGGAACGACGAGTCCGAGGCCGCCGGCGGCGCCATGTTGGCCTTGTCGCTAGTTGCCGTCGGGCTTTGCTGCGCGAACGCGACGGACGCAAGCAATGCGGACCCGATCAAGCCGGCCGTCATATATTTTGCTAACATTGTGGTGTCTCCTTGTGATGAAATTGGTGAGGAGAAAACACGCCAATCCATCGACCGTTCCGACGTCGGGCACAATTTAAACGATTGCGGTGCGGATGATGTCAGAGTTCCGTAGAACATCGCGGCGCACGCGGCAAACAGCTTGCCGCATGGTCACTGCTTCACGCCGCTTTCGCGATGCGATCAGAAACCGCCCCAATAAGGCGGCGTTCCGTAATAGCGATGCAACTCTGTTTCCTGCGAGCGATCGCCCCAGTCGAAATCCTTGTCGGCACGAAACGATGGCGCGCGTTTGAGTTCTTCGTCGTCGATATCGAGCTGGTAGGCCTCGAACTTGGTGTTGTAGATGAGACGCGCCCATGGCAGCGGCAGCAGGCTGGTTCCCATGCCAAGGAACCCACCGCAGCTCAGGATCGCGTAGGACACCTTGCCGCTGACCTTGTCGATCATCAGCCGCTCGATGTGGCCGATCTTGTCGCCGTTCGGCCGCCGCACAGCGGTCCCTTCGACCCGGTCGCTGGCGATCAGATGGTGTGGTTTGGTCATGACGTCGGTCATCGCACCCTCCCTGGGTTGATGAACCGAATCAACGCTGTAACAGCAGGTTGGTTCCCTTAGAGCCAGGCCAATAGCCCTTAGGAGGGTAAATCTCCCGCCAAGCCCCCCTCAATCGCAACACCGACGGAGCAATTATCCTATCCCGTTCTGGGAAGGATGATGACAAGGTACTTTGGTGTGTGCGTCGCGGCCTGAAGTCAGGTTTGGTAGTCGATCAGAAGCGCTGAAAATGACGAGCCGGCATTGCTGGCGGTGCTGGAGCTGCCGGTCGCGCTGTACGAGGTCGATGACGAGGCCGACAGCGACTCCTGCAGCGACTGGAGAAACTGCTGCAGAATATCGTCGGCGGAGCTGGCGCCCGAGGAACTACTCGTGCTGTCGGTTGAGGAGGCACTGTCCGTGGGTGGCGGACCACCGTGGCCGCCGTGATGGCCGTGCGCGCCGCCGGCGCCATCTGGACCGCCGGCGCCGCCGGGGCCATTGGCGAACGCTGCCTTGAAGACGCCCTGCAGTTCGGTGGCCTGATCGCTGGTCAGCTTGCCGCTGGACACTTCGCCGGCAATCAGGTCGTCGATCTTCGACTTCAGATCGCCGGGAGAGGGCCTTGTGCCGCCAGCCGAATCACTCGCCCGGCTGCTCTGCAGCGAGGAGTCGATGTCGGTCAGCGCGGAGGAAAGCGCGTCCTGATCGGACGAGCCGATGGTGCCGGAGTTTATTTCTGCCTGCAGCTCATCCTTTAGCTTCTGGAGAGGCGACTGGTAATTGCTGCTGGAGATCGCGGAGATTGAGGTCATTGGTGGCTCCGAAGGTTCTTGTGACCCCTTGACCGTAAGGTTAACGGTCTTAACGAGGTCTTTTTATTGCCCCGCCAGCATGTTGCCCGGTGTTGCGAAGCTGACATCAGAAACATTGCGAAACAAAAATCCTTCGCCGGTTGCCCCGAATCACCGACAAGGGTCCACATGGCCACCGCATCGCCGAACATTCTTGTCGTTGAGGACGACCGTGAGACGCGGGCGCTGATTGCGAAATACCTGCGGACCAACGCCTGCAACGTGACGACGGCGACCGACGGGCGCGAGATGGTCCGGGCCATGACCGACCATCGCGTCGACCTTCTGATCCTCGACGTGATGCTGCCGGGTGAGGACGGCCTCAGCCTGTGCCGCAAGGTCCGCGCCGAATCGCAAATGCCGATCATCATGCTCACCGCGCGCGGCGAGGACGTCGATCGCATTGTAGGGCTTGAGATGGGCGCGGACGACTATCTTGCCAAGCCGTTCAACCCGCGCGAATTGCTGGCCCGGATCAACGCGGTGTTGCGCCGCCAGGCCGCCGCCCAGACGCTCAGCTCCGCTAACGGCGCGACCGCCCTCGCCTTTCTGGGATGGCAGATCGACTTCAGGCTGCGGGAGCTGCGCAACCCGGCGGGCGCGCGGGTTGCGATGACCAGCGCCGAATTCGACCTGCTGCGAACCTTCTGCGAGCGGCCAGGCCGCGTGCTGTCGCGCGACAGCCTGCTCGATCTCACCCAGGGCCGCAACGCCGGCTCCTTCGAACGCAGCATCGATGTG
>DATHHQ010000007.1:0-3117 GCA_035490095.1 Bradyrhizobium sp. | reverse complement strand
TGCGCGACCTGATCGAGTCCGGCCAACCGATAACCCCTGGCGTGGAACAGCGCTTCATGACGATCCTCTTCGCGGACGTGGAGAGCTTCACGACCATCGCCGAGCAGCTTTCGTCACAGGAATTGTCGGAGCAAACGTCGCACTACTTCGAGACGGTGACGTCGGCTGTGGCCGAGGAAAGCGGCACGATCGACAAGTTCATTGGCGACTGCGTGATGGCCTTGTGGGGAGCGCCGACTGTCATGGAGGACCACGTATTCCGTGCCTGTGTGGCGGCCCTGAAGGCCAGCCGCCGAATGGAGCGGCTCAACGCAAGCTGGGCCGCTGAAGGTCGCAAGGAGATGCGGGTGCGGATCGGCATCCATTGTGACACCGTCCTTGTCGGCAATGTCGGCTCCCGCGCAAGGTTGAGCTATACCGTGATGGGCGATGGCGTGAATGTTGCTTCGCGAATCGAGGGACTGAACAAGCAGTTCGGCACCTCGATCTGCATCTCCCAGAATGTCTACGACCGGGTGTCTGACCGCATCGTTGGCCGTGCTCTTGGGCGGGTGTCCGTCAAGGGCCGCAAGACAGAAATCATGGTCTATGAGTTGCTCGGCATCGCAGGCAGCAACGATCCTGAACTTATCGTCCATCGCGCAGTGGCATGAGGAACTGCTGAAACGTGGATGGCGCGCGTGGAGCCGAAAGGCAACGCCATCATCATCACCAAGCGGGCGTCCGGCACCCCAAGATGGATCCGCTGACGGCGGCCTTCAACGCCATCGCGCTTAAGTCGACGAACCCCTGGTCGGCGCACCCAAGCGTAACGTGGAGCTAGGCCGGGTACCCACAAAATAGAACTGCCCAGTGCGGCTTGCTCTATGTCTGCTTTGCCCCTGATAACGGCCGAACGGCGGACATCCCGCCAGGTCCGGTTTGTGCCCATGAGCAGACATTCGGCCCAAAGGCGCTGCGGCATTGAACGACCCGATCCTCCAGAGGGAACGCATTGATCACGTCGTCGTCTTCGACGACACCCAGTTGTGGGGATCCGTGCGGTTTGCGTCCACGCGACCGGTTTTTGGTAACGCCAGAATGGCAATGATGCTCACCAGGGTGGTGGCCGTCACATACCAAGAGGGAGAATTTGGATCGCCAGTGGCCCCAATGAGGTATGCGACAATGAGTTGAGTCGTGCCGCCAAACAAGGAAGCGCCTACCCCGTAGGCTATCGCAAATCCGCTGGCTCTCACGGAAGCCGGAAGAAGTTCGGGGACGGCGGTCAAGGTCGCCGCACCGCTCATGGCCGTCAGGGCTGTCAGGGCAATCGTGGCGGCATAAAGTGTCGTGGTACTTGGATATCCATTGAGAAGCACGAAGGACGGATATGTCACGACAGCCGTCAGGATGCGCAGCACCAGCATGATCGACCGACGGCCATAAATGTCGCCAAGCCAGCCGCCGAGGATGGCGAAAACTGTCGTGGCGAGCCTCCCACCACGGTCGCCGACAACGCTGTTGACGGCTGGAAATGCAGCGTCGCGATCGCATAGGTCGTCATATAGTTGCCGACGTAGGTCGACACAGTGCCGCCAAGGATTATGAGCACTGAAAGCAAGATCAGGCGGCTTTGTTTCCCGAGAGTCACACTCCAACCCCCGCTCTCCACCGGGCGATCATCGAGCGTCTCCGGCATCCTGCTGCGAAGGTACAGACCAACCGGCACGAGCAGCAGAGACAGAAGGAACGGCACGCGCCATCCCCAGGCGGCAAGTTCCGCCTTTGAAAGTGCCAACGAAAGCGCCAACCCGATAATGCCGGCGGTCAGCGCCGCCACTCCTTGACTCGCCAGCTGCCAACTCCCGTAAAAGCCTCGTTGGCCAGGGGGCGCGATCTCAATCAGAAATGCACTTGCCGGACCCACTTCGCCGCCAATCGCCAATCCTTGGAGAAGCCGGCAGCCGACAACGATGATGGGCGCAGCGATACCGATCGCAGCGTAGGACGGAGTCGCCGCAAGCCCGAGCGTACCGACGGTTATCAGTACGATGGTCAGCAGCATTGCCGGCTTCCGCCCAGCGCGGTCAGCAAACGCACCAATGACCACGCCGCCGAGAGGCCTGAAAATATAGCCGACACCGAAGGCGCCTAGTGAAAGCAAGAGGCTGGCGAAAGGTGTCGATGCCGGAAAAAATGTTTGACCGATATAAACGGCAAAAAAAGCGTAGGTCACGAAATCATAGAATTCGAGTGCGTTGCCCAGCACCGCCGCAACAACGACCTTGGTAGGAACAGCTGGTCTCACATACGCCTCGACATCAAGGGTGCGGGGTGAGCGGCTGCTCCGCGCGATTCGCTTTATCCAGCCGGGTTGTATCTTTGTCTAGTTTGCAAACGCAATTCCAATGAAGGAATAATCGTACAATCGCCGGGAAACCTCATCGAAGTGGCGATGAGTTCTCCAGAGGTTCCCAAGAGTGGGCAATGCCTTGTTCATGGTTCGGCACCAGACCCTTCGTGGAGCTGTCATTCGATTGGGTTGTTGGCGGTCGTCCAAAGTCGCCGCCTCGACGCCAATGACCTCGCCTTCATCAAGCTTGCGTCGACCCGTCTGCAGATACGGCTTAGGAGTCAACGGTCTGGGGCATCAGGCGCACGAAGCTGATCGGCTGGGCGAAGCCTTTCAGCGGCACGCTCTCGTCGCGCGCGGCAAGCGTTGCCAGCAGCGGGCGCACCGCGGGATCGTCGGCGACGGCGCGGGAGAGCACGATGTCGCCGCCGGCACTCTGGCCCTGCAGGCGGGCGGCCATGTTCACGGTCGAGCCGAAATAGTCGAGGCGGTCGTTCAGGTTCACGACCACGCTCGGGCCGACATGGACGCCAAGCTTCAGCACCAGCTCGTGGTCGGCGATGCGGGCCTGCATGGCGAGCGCGGCCTTCACCGCATTGGCCGGATCGCCGAACGAGGCCATGACGGCGTCGCCGATGGTTTTCACCACCGCGCCGTCATGGTCGCGCACGATCGACGCCAGCAGGGCGAAGTGCTCGCGCACCATGTTGAAGGCCACAGCATCGCCCACCCGCTCGTAGAGCGCCGTCGAGCCCTGCAGGTCGGAGAACAGCAGCGCCACC
>DATHHQ010000006.1:0-2829 GCA_035490095.1 Bradyrhizobium sp. | reverse complement strand
GAGAATCTGATCGGCGAGGAAAACAAGGGTTGGACCTATGCCAAGTTCCTGCTCGGCAACGAGCGCACCAGTATGGCCAGCATCGGCCGTTCGACGCGTTACCTGAACCGCCTCAAGCAGATTGTGAAGACCGAGATCCCCGAGGACGATCCGAGCTTCGGCGAATTCATCAAGGACATCGCACGCGTAGAGCTCGATGTGCTCGCACTTGAGGCAACGGAGTTGCGCGTCGTCGCCCGGATGGCGCGCGGCATCGATCCGGGACCGGCGGCCTCGCTGTTCAAGATCCGGGGCACCGAGATATTCCAGCGCATCACCGAGCTGACCCACCAGGCGATCGGCAACTACGGTCTTGCTATCCGCGAGCAGCCGGTGAGCGCCAATCGCTTCATGCCAGGGCCGGATTACGGACATACCGCATCCGAGAAATATCTGAACTCGCGCAAGCTCAGCATTTACGGTGGATCGAATGAGATCCAGCGCAACATCATCGCAAAAGCGGTGCTCGGTCTTTAACGCCAGCGAACGAGGGTTCCGGTGGACATTCAGTTGACGGAAGAACAGGAGTTGCTTCGAGGCAGCATTCAGCGGTTGCTACGCGATCAGTACGATTTCGACGCGCGCCGCAAGATCGTCGCGACCGACGAAGGCTGGAGCCGGAAGCACTGGAATGCTTTTGCCGAACTCGGTCTGTGCGCGGCGCCGTTCCAGGAAAGTTCCGGCGGCCTTGGCGGCGGTCCGTTGGCGACCATGATCGTGATGCAGGAATTCGGCCGCAACCTGGTGGTCGAACCGTTCTTCGAGACCGTGGTTCTCGCGGGCGGCCTGATCGAAGATGCCGGTTCGCCGGCGCAGCGCGAGGCGTATCTGCCGCAGATCATGGCCGGCGAATCGATTTGGGCGCTGGCTTGGGCGGAAGGACGTTCGCGCTACGACTTTGGCAACGTCGCCACGACGGCGCGGCGTCAGGGTGAAAGCTATGTTCTTGATGGCACCAAGGCGGCGGTGATTGGGGCGCCCTGGGCCGACAAGTTGATCGTCTCGGCGCGGACGTCGGGCGGCCCGCGTGATCGCAGCGGAGTGAGCCTCTTTGTGGTCGACCGCCATTCGCCGAATCTTCACTTGCAGGGCTTCAAGACGATCGATGGCCGCCGCGCCGCCGAAATCACGCTGATGAACGTGCAAGTGCCGGCCAATCAGTTACTGGGAACGGAAGGCGAGGGCGTCGCCGTTCTGGAGGCTTGCCGCGACCGTGCCATCGCAGCACTTTGCGCGGAAGCCGTCGGGGCCATGACTGAGCTGAATTCGTCGACGCTTGAATACAGCAAGACCCGCAAACAGTTCGGCGTCGCGCTCGGAACGTTTCAGGTGTTGCAGCACCGCATGGTCGACATGTTCATTGCGCTTGAGGAGGCGATCTCACTCACGCAACATTTGAACCTGAGCCTCGCGGCCAGGGAGCCGCATGGATCCAAGCTGGCGTCCGGCGCCAAAACGAAAGTCGGCTATGCCGCACGATTTGTTGCTGAGCAGGCCGTGCAGCTTCATGGCGGCATGGGCATGAGCGACGAATTGAACGTCGGCCATTACTTCAAGCGGATAGCGTCGATCAACGTTCAGTACGGTGATCCCACCTATCATCTGATGCGGTATGCGCAGCAGAATTAGTATCGTTCCGACGTGGCAGTCGATGTCGCGTCCAACCCGAGGATAAAAAATGACCGATGCAGTGATCGTCTCGACTGCCCGTACGCCGATCGGCAAGGCCTACAAGGGTGCGCTCAATAACACCGAAGGTGCGACCATGCTGGGTCATGCCATCTCGGCGGCGCTCTCGAAGGCGCGGATCGAAGGCGCCGAGGTGGAGGACGTCGTGATGGGTTGTGCCATGCAGCAAGGTACCACCGGCACCAATATCGCGCGCAAGGCGCTGCTCCGTGCCGGACTTCCGGTGACGGTAGCCGGAACGACGATCGATCGCCAATGCGCATCCGGACTTCAGGCGATTGCACTGGCGGCGCGGTCGGTGATCTTCGATGGCGTGGAGGTTGCGGTCGGCGGTGGTGGCGAATCCATCAGCCTGGTGCAGAACAACCAGATGAACAGCTTTCATGCCGTCGATCCGGAATTGCTCGCCATGAAGGGCGATGCTTACATCGCGATGCTCGACACCGCTGAAATCGTTGCGAAACGCTACAACATCTCGCGCGAACGTCAGGACGAGTACAGCCTGGAGAGCCAGCGCCGCACGGCATCCGCCCAGCAGGGCGGCCGCTTCAACGACGAACTGGCTCCGATCAGCACCACCATGGCGGTCACGGACAAGGCGACCGGTGCGGTATCGTACAGGCCGGTGACGCTCTCGACGGATGAGGGGCCGCGCCCCGATACGACCGCCGAAGGACTCGCCGGCGTCAAGCCGGCCAAGGGGCCGGGCTTTACGATCACCGGCGGTAATGCCAGCCAGCTGTCGGACGGCGCAAGTGCCGCCGTCATCATGAGCGACAAGCTCGCGGCGCAGAAAGGCCTAAAACCGCTCGGCATCTTCCGTGGCTTTGTCGCGGCAGGTTGTGAACCCGACGAGATGGGGGTTGGTCCGGTCTACGCCGTGCCCCGGCTTCTCAAGCGACACGGACTCTCGGTCGACGACATCGATCTCTGGGAATTGAACGAGGCGTTCGCGGTGCAGGTAATTTATTGCCGCGACAAGCTCGGCATCGATCCGGAAAAGCTCAACGTCAATGGTGGCTCGATCGCGGTCGGCCATCCCTACGGCATGACCGGCGCGCGCCTGACCGGTCACGCCCTGATCGAGGGCCGCCGGCGCAA
>DATHHQ010000005.1:0-4587 GCA_035490095.1 Bradyrhizobium sp. | reverse complement strand
GTCGTGATGGAGAAGCGCAACGCGCTCAAGGTCTGGACCATCCTGCTTTCCATCCTGACGTTCTCGCTGTCGCTGCTCGGCACCTTCCTGGTGCGCTCGGGCGTGCTGACCTCGGTGCATGCGTTCGCGACCGATCCGACGCGCGGCGTATTCATCCTGCTGATCCTCTGCATCTTCATCGGCGGCAGCCTGACGCTGTACGCGTGGCGGGCCTCGGCGCTGAAGCAGGGCGGGCTGTTCGCGCCGATCTCGCGGGAAGGCGCGCTGGTGCTCAACAATCTGTTCCTGACCACCGCCTGCGCGACGGTGTTCATCGGAACGCTGTACCCGCTGGCGCTGGAGGTCCTGACCGGCGACAAGATTTCGGTCGGCGCGCCGTTCTTCAATCTCACCTTCGCGCCGTTGTTCCTCCCGTTGATGATCGCAGTGCCGTTCGGGCCATTGCTGGCGTGGAAGCGCGGCGACGTTCTCGGTGCGGCGCAGCGGCTGACCGCCGCCGGCATTGCGGCGCTGATTGCGATCGCGGTGCTGTGGGCGTGGACCCGCGGCGGCAGCGCCTTCGCGCCGCTCGCGATCGGGCTTGCCGTATTTGTCATCGCCGGCGCGTTGAGCGACCTTGCCGAGCGCACCGGTCTGTTTCGGGTGCCGTTCGGAACCGTGGCGCGGCGCGCGCGCGGATTGCCGCGTTCGACCTGGGGCACGGTATTTGCGCATGCCGGCGTCGGCGTGGCTCTGATCGGAATCGTCTGCGAGACCACATGGAACAGCGAATATATCGGATCGATGAAGCCCAGTGACGTCGCGAAAATCGCCGGCTACGAATTGAAGCTCGATGGCGTGACGCAGCGGCAGGGGCCGAATTTTCGCGAAATGCTGGCGCGGTTCACCGTCAGTCTCGATGGCGAGCCGCTCAGCGCGATGACGCCGTCGAAGCGCAACTTCACCACGCGGGGATCGTCGACCACCGAGGCTGCGCTGCTGACGCGCGGCGCCAGCCAGCTTTATATCTCGCTCGGCGATACCGCCGCTGACGGCGCCATCGCGGTGCGCATCTATCATAAGCCGCTGGTGCTGCTGATCTGGTGGGGTCCCGTCCTGATGGCGTTTGGCGGCATGCTGTCGCTGTCGGATCGCCGCTTACGGGTCGGCGCACCGAAGCCCGCCAAGGCGCTGCGTGGACTGCAGGCGGCGGAATAGGTTTTTCCTCATCCTGAGGAGCCGCCAACGGGTTCGCGCGAAGCGCGGCCCGATGATAAACTCCGCGGCGTCTCGAAGGATGAGTTTTTGCGAGTGCGCCATCCTTCGAGACGCATCCTTCGGATGCTCCTCAGGATGAGGGAAGAGACCAGGTGCGAAAGCTGATCGCGATTTCCTTCATGTTATTGATGGCAGCTTTTGCCGCATCGAGCGCCTATGCCGTGCAGCCCGACGAGATCATGTCGGATCCGGCCAAGGAAACGCGGGCGCGGGATTTGTCGCGCGAACTGCGCTGCATGGTGTGCCAGAACCAGTCGATCGACGATTCCGAAGCGCCGCTGGCGCGCGATTTGCGGCTGTTGGTGCGCGAGCGGATTGCGGCTGGCGACAGCGATGCGCAGGTGATCGATTTCCTGGTGGCGCGCTATGGCGAGTTCGTGCTGCTGAAACCCCGGCTCAAGCCCCACACGTTGTTGCTGTGGCTGTTACCGCCGCTGGCGCTGGCCGGGGGCGGGTTTGCGCTGTGGATGCATAGCCGGCGGCGCTCGAGATCCGCAGCAGCGGAGGATCAGTCCCTGGTCAAACTGACCTCGGAAGAAGAAACGCGGCTGCAACGGCTGATCGCGGCGGAACCGCCGGCGGAAGGGCCGGCCTAGCGCTGCGTTAGATCGTTTTGCCCCGCGATAAGCCGGTTTTCGCCCTGCGATAAGCCCTTGTCGCCCTGCGATAAACTGCCGCATTCGTAACCCCCTTCATTACAAAAGTTTAATTCCCCCGCCAGCGCGCGGTAAGGGTGAAATCCCCATGTTCAGGTCCATGAGGTGCTCGCCCCCGGCACCGTCGATTTCACGCTTTGGAGACTTCCTTGATGACCGACCGTCCGACAGATCTTTCGTCCCTCCCGTCTTATCGAGCACCCCGCCGTTCGCTGTTTTCCGCGCGCAAGTTCGCGTTGATGGCCTCGGTCGTCGCCGGCCTCGGCGTCGCCGTTTATGGCTTCAGCCCGTCGCCTGGACCGGTGGATCTCTTCAGCAGCCCTGCGCATGCGCAGGTCAACAACGAAGTCCGCAAAGTTGAGCGGCCTGTCGGCTTTGCCGACATCGTCGAGCGTGTAAAGCCGTCGGTGATTTCGGTGAAGATCAACATCAGCGAGAAGCTCGCCAAGGACGATAGCGCGAACAATGATGACTCGCCGTTCCAGCCGGGCTCGCCGATGGAGCGCTTCTTCCGCCGTTTTGGCGGACCTGATGGCATGCCGCAGGGCCGCGGTGGTCCCCGCGGCGGACGCGGTGCGGTGACCGGCCAGGGTTCCGGCTTCTTCATCTCCCCTGACGGCTATGCTGTCACCAACAATCACGTGGTCGACGGCGCCGACAAGGTCGAGGTCACGACCGACGAGGGTAAGACCTACACCGCGAAGGTGATCGGCACCGATGCGCGCACCGACGTCGCGTTGATCAAGGTCGAGGGCAGTTCGAACTTCCCGTTCGCCAAGCTTTCGGACGGCAAGCCCCGGATCGGTGATTGGGTGCTCGCGGTCGGCAATCCGTTCGGTCTCGGCGGCACCGTTACGGCTGGCATCGTCTCGGCCAGCGGCCGCGACATCGGCAACGGCCCCTACGACGACTTCATCCAGATCGACGCGCCCGTGAACAAGGGCAACTCCGGTGGCCCGGCCTTCAACACCGAAGGCGAAGTGATGGGCGTCAACACCGCGATTTATTCGCCGTCCGGCGGCAGCGTCGGCATTGCGTTTTCGATCCCGGCGTCGACCGTGAAGAATGTGATTGCCCAGCTCAAGGACAAGGGCTCGGTCAGCCGCGGCTGGATAGGTGTCCAGATTCAGCCTGTCACGGCCGACATCGCCGACAGCCTTGGCCTCAAGAAGGCCGAAGGTGCGCTGGTTGCGGAACCCCAGGCCAACGGTCCGGCGGCCAAGGCCGGCATCGAGTCCGGCGACGTGATCACGGCGGTGAATGGCGAAACGGTCAAGGATGCCCGCGAACTCGCCCGCACCATCGGCGCGCTCGCGCCCGGCAATGCGGTGAAGCTCAACGTGCTTCATAAAGGCCAGGACAAGGTCATCAACCTGACGCTCGGGCAGTTGCCGAATACGGTCGAAGCCAAGGCCGACACCGACAACAGCGACAAGGGTGGCGCGACCAAGGGCACCGACGTGCCGAAGCTCGGCTTGACGCTTGCGCCCGCCAACAGCGTTGCCGGCGCCGGCAAGGATGGCGTCGTCGTCACCGAGGTCGACCCGAAGAGTGCTGCGGCCGAGCGTGGCTTCAAGGAAGGCGACGTCATTCTCGAAGTCGCCGGAAAGAGCGTTACCAATGCCGGAGACGTGCGCGAAGCCATCAACGCCGCGCGCACCGACAACAAGAACAGCGTTCTGATGCGCGTCAAGAGCGGCGGTTCGTCGCGCTTTGTCGCGGTGCCCTTGGCGAAGGGCTAACTATCTACGAGATGGAGGGTGTCGCCGGCATTAGTCGCCCCCGCCGACGGCTCTTTCCGGGGGGCGGGTCAAAAGCCCGCTCCCTCTGGCTACCTTCCGATGGAATACGCCCCCCTCTGTCGGGAGGTCAAAGGGCGGTGAGGTCCCCCAGCTTCACCGCCCGCTTTTTTGCTTAATCCGGAGGTGCCAGGTCGCCTTGCATGAGGATGCCGACCGCGCCATGGTGACAGAAGGCTGACCCACTTGACCGCAACCGACCCCCAGATGCGCCTCTTGATTATCGAAGACGACCGCGAGTCCGCCGACTACCTGGTGAAGGCATTTCGTGAAGTCGGTTATGTTGCCGATCTCGCCAGCGATGGCGAGGAAGGGTTGGCGCTCGCCGACTCCGGCGACTATGACGTGCTGGTGATCGACCGGATGCTGCCGAAGCGCGACGGCCTGTCGCTGATCGGCACCTTGCGCGAGAAGGGCAATCGCACCCCGGCACTGATCCTCTCGGCACTCGGACAAGTGGACGACCGCATCAAGGGCCTGCGCGCCGGCGGCGATGACTACCTGCCAAAACCCTATTCATTCGCCGAACTGCTGGCGCGGGTCGAAGTGCTGTCGCGCCGCCATGGCGGCCCGGCCGAGGAAACCGCCTATCGTGTCGGCGACCTCGAACTCGATCGTCTTTCGCACCGGGTGGCGCGTGGCAAGGACGAATTGACATTGCAACCGCGCGAGTTCCGGCTGCTGGAATATCTGATGAAGCACGCAGGGCAGGTGGTGACGCGGACCATGCTGCTGGAAAACGTCTGGGACTATCATTTCGACCCGCAGACCAATGTCATCGACGTGCATATTTCGCGGCTGCGCTCCAAGATCGACAAGGGTTTTGAGCGGCCGTTGCTTCATACGATTCGCGGCGCGGGATACATGATCCGTGA
>DATHHQ010000004.1:0-2345 GCA_035490095.1 Bradyrhizobium sp. | reverse complement strand
CCTTCCGGCGTGCCGCAGTTGCCGGCGTTTACAGGCTTCGGACTCGATCACGACCGCGGCGAGAGCAAATTGCTCTTGGAGCAGTGCGACAAGGTAACGGTGGTGCGGCTCATCCGAACACAGAGCCGCAAGAACTTTACGTTTCTGCATAGTCATTTCATTCGCCGTGGCTTTCAGCAGAATCCTGGACTGCGAGGGTTCTATCAGGGGGAGCCAGCCTTAGTGTCCGACTGAAAAAGAAGCTGAGTGATTTCAGCCAGTTGTGATTCCTTCGGATTGGATCGATTCGAAGGAGAGCACGATGGTCTGGACCGAAATCACTCGGCGCCAGTATAGGCGCGACGGCTTGCGGTATGAAAGCGATACGATGGATGCGGAATGGTTTGTGATGGAGCCGCTTTTGCCGCCTCCTTCAGCCCTCGGGCGTCCGCGCGAAACCGACCTGCGAGCGGTGGTGAACGCGATCCTCTACATTGCCTCCACCGGCTGCCAATGGCGACAATTGCCGAAGGAGTTTCCACCCTACTCCACGGTGCAGGGCTATTTCTACACGTGGTCGCGCGACGGAACCTTTGCCTCGCTCAACCACGCTCTCGTCATGGCGGCGCGCGAGGCGGCTGGCCGCGAGGCGAGTCCGACGGCCGGAGTGATTGACAGCCAGTCGGTGAAAACCACGGAAAGTGGCGGCCCTCGGGGCTATGACGCCGGCAAAAAGATCAAGGGCCGCAAGCGCCATATTGTCACCGACACGCAAGGCAATCTGGTCGGGCTGGTCGTACATGAAGCCGGCATTCAGGATCGCGATGGCGCCCCGTGCGTGCTCGCCTCGATCCGCTCGCTCTATCCATGGCTGCGTCATATTTTCGCCGATGGCGGCTATGCCGGGGCGAAACTGCGCGAGGCGTTGAAGCGCATGGGGGAATGGACGATCGAAATCATCAAACGCTCCGACACGGCGCAGGGCTTCGAAGTTCTGCCGCGCCGATGGGTCGTCGAACGAACTTTCGCATGGCTCGGCCGCTGCCGTAGACTGGCGAAGGATTTCGAAGCGACCATCGCCAGCGCCGTTGCTTGGACGCTCGTCGCTCACATCCGCACCCTCACGCGTCGGCTCGCAAGAGCTTGAGATCAAATGGAATCATTTTGAGTCGGGCACTAAGATATCGACGCTCTGAGTAGCAGAAGCCTTTGAAATTCAAGACTTCCATGGCCACGGACCCACCCAGCAATGCGATCACAACCATCCAATTCGCTAGGAGCATTGCTATCTTTCCCGACGCAGAGTGTAAGTAGCTCGTAGCTCGTAGCGGCGGATTACGCTTCGCTAATCCGCCCTACGTCCTCAAAAATCCGGCTTCTCCGCCTGCGGTTTCGGCACCGGATCGTAGTTGAAATAGTTGGGGTTGTTCTCCTGACAGATATGTTCGTTGAAAGGGCCTGCTTGCCGGCGGTTGAAGCGCTGGATCGCGGACCAGGGCGTGGTGAAGGCGCCGGGGTCGTCGACCGTGACCAGGACTTCCAGTGTCTTGCCGCCATCGACGAGCTTGAAGCGCTCGACGACGTGCAGCTTGTCGGTATGGGGCGTGCGGTAGTTGTCGACGAATGATTTGGTGGAGATGCCGACGGTATCGACGACCAGCGTGTCGCCGCCCTCGTAATGGCCGACCGATTCGCCGTACCAGGACGGCGTCACGTTCGCCGAATGCGGTACATTCAAGTAGATGCGACGCAGCTCGGGGCCGCCCTGGTTGATCATCGTCACCTGCTTGGCGGTCTGGATGACATAGGTCGGCTCGGCGAGCGTGTAGACCACGAAGCTCGGAACGCCGGCCGGGTGGCAGCGCTCGCGGGCGCGATACGGGACTTTGCCGGCGAGCACGGCGTCGTTGGCCTGGCGCATCTGCTCGCGGGCCCAGGGCTGCAGGATCGGATTAGAGAGGTCGGCGACCCGATAGGTCGGCTGGATGCCGAGCCTGCGGGCGGCCGCGTTGTCCACGTAGGGGTGGCGTTTGTCGAACGTCACCGGGCCCGGCCCGCTCGGCGGCGGCTGGAATTCGTCGTTCACCGCGAACCAGGCGGTGTCGTTGCTGCCGGTGAGGTCGGGCACCGCGGCGCGCTGCTGTGCCGCGACCGGCGCCAGCCGAACTGCGGCGGCGCAAAGCAGGCCGAGCAGGGCCGCGCCAGCTATCCGCGAAGCGAGCTTTGCGTTGCTCATCGACACGAATGCAGACGTGAATGCAGACATGGGGAGGCCTCCTCCAAGTGCGCAAGCACGCGAAGCATACATGCTTGGTCGCGATGCCGGAAGGGTAGGGTGCAATCTCCCTTGACGCTTCACGAGCGCG
>DATHHQ010000003.1:0-18913 GCA_035490095.1 Bradyrhizobium sp. | reverse complement strand
TGGTGCCCAGGAAAGGACTCGAACCTTCACGGCCGTTAAGCCACTGGCACCTGAAGCCAGCGCGTCTACCAATTCCGCCACCTGGGCCCGGGCCGGTTAGTACGGATCGGTCGCGCGCTTGTCAAATTGGCGATTGCCGCTCAAATAAACTGTACAGCGCCGGTGGGTTGGCGTATCGCGAACCCGCTAAATAGCCCCCCGCGACCTCTCGAATTTGACCGGCAGGATCTGACACGATGGCATCGAATCTGGACACGCTGGTCACGGTTTTCGGCGGATCGGGTTTTGTGGGGCGAAACGTGGTCCGCGCCCTCTGCAAGCGCGATTACCGGGTCCGGGTCGCGGTGCGGCGGCCGGAACTGGCCGGGCATCTGCAGCCGCTCGGCAAGGTCGGCCAAATCCACGCCGTCCAGGCCAATCTGCGCTATCCGGCGTCGGTCGAGGCCGCGATGCGCGACTCCCACGTCGCCATCAACCTGGTCGGCATTCTCGCCGAGGGCGGCGCGCAGACCTTCGATGCGGTGCAGGCCGCCGGCGCAGGCGCAGTGGCAAAAGCCGCCAGTGCCGTCGGCGCGCGGATGGTGCATGTCTCCGCCATCGGCGCCGACCAGAATTCGCCGTCGCGTTACGCCCGCGCCAAGGCCGCGGGCGAAAAGGCGGTGCTGTCGGCCACTCCCACAGCCACCATCCTGCGGCCTTCGGTGGTGTTCGGCCCCGAGGATCAATTCACCAATCGTTTTGCAAGCCTCGCCAGGATGTCGCCGATGCTGCCGCTGATCGGCGGTGGCGTGACAAGACTGCAGCCGGTTTACGTCGGAGATGTCGCGACCGCGGTTGCGGATGCCGTCGACGGCAAGACAAAGGCCGGCGCCACCTACGAGCTCGGCGGCCCGGAAGTGCTGACGATGCGCGAGATCATGAAAATTATTCTCGCGACAACCGAACGCCGGCGCATGCTGATCTCATTGCCGTTCGGGCTGGCCAAAATCCAGGCGCTGTTCCTGCAATTCGCTCCGGGACCGCTAACACTGACGCCGGATCAGGTGGAGCTGCTCCGATCGGATAACGTGGTGTCGGACGCGGCAAAGGCTGCCGGCCTGACCCTGGAGGGCATGGGAGTAGCGCCGGATTCGCTGGAAGCGATCGCGCCGCAATATCTCTGGCGCTTCCGCGCCGCCGGGCAGTTTCAGCGCGTAATTTAGAGGCCCGTCGTCCCGGCGCACGCGATCCGTAGGGTGGGCAAAGGCGCGCTTTGCGCCGTGCCCACCGTGACGATTCCATATTGATGCAAGTTGATGCAGGATGGTGGGCACGCGGAGTTTATCATCGGGCGCGCATTCGCGCCACCCGTTGGCTTTGCCCACCCTACGGCGCCGAAACCTACTTCCCCATCGCCAGCGCGACCAGACCGAGCGTGCCGACGATGACGCGCCACCAGGCGAACAAGGTGAAGCCGTGGCGGGTGACGTACGTCAAAAACGTTTTCACCACGATGATCGCCGTGACGAACGATACCGCGAATCCGATCGCGATGATGCCCGCGTGATCGGCCGTCATGTCGGCGCGGTTCTTGTAGAGGTCGTAGGCAAACGCGCCGACCATGGTCGGGATCGCGAGGTAGAACGAGAACTCCGCCGCCGCGCGCTTGTCGGCGCCGAGCAGCATCGCCGCGACGATGCTGGCGCCGGAACGTGACACCCCGGGAATCATGGCGAGGCACTGCGCGAAGCCGATCATGAGATACATCGGCAGCGGAAATGTCATGGCATCGTGCTGGTGCGGTTTAAGATCGAGCTGATCGACCCACAACAGGATGGCGCCGCCGACGATCAGCGAAAAGCACACCACCCACGGATTGAACAGGAATGCCTTGATGTAGCCGCCGGCGGCAGCGCCGATCACCGCAGCCGGCAAAAACGCCACCAGCAAACCGATCACGAATCGCCTATCGTCGGGATTGGAAAACATGCCGAGCGCGACCCGCCATAATTTGAAGAAATAAATGGCGACAATCGCAAGAATCGCGCCGAGCTGAATCAGCACGGCGAAACTCTTCCAGAAATTGCCTTCGCCGAGATCGAAGAATCGTTCCGCCAGCAGCAAATGTCCGGTCGAGGACACCGGAAGGAACTCCGTAACGCCCTCGACAATTCCGAGAATCACTGCCCTCAATGCATCAGACATTATGACCTGTTCCATTGTGATCAATATTGACCCGAAAACGCCGGGTTCTTCTCGCTTATTCGTTGCTTTGCCGCAACGTCAAAAACACGAAAAACACGGGTTGCCTCGTGCGCAAGCTTCTGTAGTTTGGCGCACTTCCGCGGCCGGGCTGCCGCCGCCTGAAGCAAAACTTTCTTAAGATCGCGAACGTATCAAGGGTTTCATGTTCACGCTGTTTCATCATCCGTTCTGTCCGCATTCGCGCTTCGTCCGCCTCGCGCTGGGCGAATATGGCCTGGATCTGCGGCTGGTGGACGAGCGCGCCTGGGAACGTCGCGAGGCATTTCTTGCCCTGAACCCCGCGGCCACCACGCCGGTGTTGATATCGGAAGGCAAGCCTGCGATTCCCGGCGCCGGAATCATCGCCGAATATCTTGATGAAACCCATGGCGCCGCGATGAAGCAACGCCGGCTGCTGCCATCGGCGATGGGCGAGCGCATCGAGGTGCGCCGGCTGATGGCGTGGTTCAACGAGAAATTCTTTGAGGAGGTCTCTCATCCCCTGGTCACCGAGCGCATCTACAAACGCTTCATGAGCGAGCAAGACGGCGGCGGCGCGCCGGCGATGGATGTGATTCGCGCGGCCAAGGCAAATGTGCGCTATCATCTGGCCTATATCGGCTGGCTGGCGCAGACGCGGAACTTCCTGGCCGGGGACCGGCTGACCTATGCGGATCTCGCCGCCGCGGCGCACCTTTCGGCGATCGATTATCTGGGCGACGTGCCATGGATCGAGGACGAAGCGGCAAAGGCGTGGTACGCGCGGGTGAAATCCCGCCCGTCGTTCCGTCCGCTGCTGAGCGAATGGCTGGCGGGCGTGCCGGCGTCACGCACCTACGTGGATCTCGACTTCTGATTCAATCTTTCGAATTGAACGCTGACATCCCGGCGATGGCGGTGGGCTCCCTCGCCACCCAACTCGGGTTTACCCGAGTTGGGCATCTCAAATTATCGAAGTCGGATATATCCGACTTCGATTGGGAGAGGGTTGGGGTGAGGGGTTACGGTCTATCGTTGGGCGCTAACCCCTCACCCGTCACGCTTCGCGTGCCGACCTCTCCCTTTGGGAGAGGTGAGGCCGCTGCCTCTCCAATCTTCACATCATGACGTCGTCTCTCAAAGAAGCGCTTGTCCATGAAGCGCGCGGGCTCGGATTCGATTGCGTCGGCGTCACCGATCCGGGTGCGATCGCGGATGCCGCGAAGCATTTCCGCAGCTTCCTCGACGCCGGCGCGCATGGCGACATGGACTGGCTCGCGGCTCATCCGGAACGCCGCGCCGATCCGCGCGTGCTGTGGGCGGGCGTACGCTCGGTGATCATGCTCGGCGTCAATTACGGGCCTGACGAGAATCCGTTGGCGATACTCGCGCAGCGCACGCGCGGCGCGATCTCAGTCTACGCGCAGGGCGACGATTATCACGATCTGATCAAGAAGCGGCTGAAGGCGTTGGCGCGATGGCTGGTCGCCACCTCCGGCGCCGAGGTCAAGGTGTTCGTCGACACCGCCGCGGTGATGGAGAAGCCGCTGGCGCAGGCGGCGGGACTGGGCTGGCAGGGCAAACACACCAACCTGGTGTCGCGCGAATTCGGCTCATGGCTGTTTCTCGGCGCGATCTTCACCACCTCTGACCTGCCGCGCGACGAAAGTGAAGCCGACCATTGCGGCTCATGTCAGGCCTGCCTCGATATCTGCCCGACCGCGGCATTTCCGGCACCTTACAAGCTCGATGCCAGGCGCTGCATTTCCTATCTCACGATTGAAAGCAAGGGTCCGATCCCGCACGAATTTCGTAAAGCCATCGGCAACCGCATCTATGGCTGCGACGATTGCCTCGCCGTCTGCCCATGGAACAAGTTCGCGCAAGCCGGGCGCGAAGCCAAACTCGCCGCGCGCGATGAATTGCGCGCCCCCGATCTTGCCGAACTTGCGCGCCTCGACGACGCGGCGTTTCGCGCGCGATTTACAAAGTCGCCGGTCAAGCGCATCGGCCGCGACCGGTTCATCCGCAATGTGCTGATCGCCATCGGCAACTCGAACGACAAGGGATTTGCCGTCGAGGCCGAACGCCTGGCGGACGACGACAGCGCGCTGGTTCGCGGCGCCGCGGCGTGGGCGCTGTCGCAGCTGACGGAGCCGGAGCAGTTCGCGGCGCGCGCGGCGAAGGCGCTGAATTCCGAAGCCGATGCCGGCGTACGCGCGGAGTGGCTGCTTGCAGGCGCAAGTGCTGACTCCTCATCCTGAGGAGCCGCGCATCTTCGCGCGGCGTCTCGAAGGATGAGGCTGCGGGCTCATGGTTCGAGACGGCGCAAGAGCGCCTCCTCACCATGAGGCTTCCGATCATCAGCACCCGGCCTTGATTTCATCCTGCAAATTCCGTCATGGTCCCGCGCCATGACAAATCAGCCTTTCTTTACAACCAACCGCGACGCCTTCATCCCCACCGACGCCGCGCGGGGACCTTGGGACCCACAATCGCTGCACGGCCGCGTCATCATCGGCCTGTTGGCGTTCGTGATCGAGCAGCGCCACGGCGCTGACCAATTCGTGCCGGCGCGATTGACCGTGGACATGTTCCGGCTGCCGAATATGGCGCCGATCGAGGTCACCACGCGGCTCGTCCGCGACGGCCTGCGCCTCAAGCTGGTCGAAGCCGAATTTTTCAGCGGCGGCACGAGCATGGCGCGCGCGTCCTGCCAACTGCTGCGGACCACGGAAAAGCCGCAAGGCCAGGTCTGGTCGCCGCCAAACTGGGATGTGCCCGCGCCCGCCGATATTCCGGTACCCACCGATCCGCGGCTTGGCATGAACGGCAAATGGACCACCCGCCCGATCGTCGGCGCTATGGGCACCCTCGGCCCGCGGCGGCTGTGGATGAGCGAGGTGCGCGACCTCGTCGAAGGCGCGCCGCTGACGCCATTCGTGCGGGTCGCGGTGGCGGCGGATTTCGCCAGCCCGTTCGCCAACGCCGGCGACCAGGGCCTCGGCTACATCAACAGCGACGTCACATTGTACCTGCATCGCCTGCCGGAACAGGAATGGATCGGCTTCGAGGTGGTGAACCATCATGCCACCGAGGGCATCGCGATCGGCGAGTGTTTTCTCTACGATCAAAAAGGCCCGATCGGAACGTCCACCGTGGCGGCGCTGGCGCAGCGCAAGCGGATGGGGTAGCCGTCGTGAGGCGGTGAGGGACCCGTCATTCCGCCGTCATTCCGGGTTCGCTCCCTCCGGTCGCGCCCCGGAATGACGGATTGTTATCACCCCTCCAAATGCCGCTTCATCTCCGGCCGCGCCTTCAGCGCCGCGCCCTGCCTGGCGACAATCTTGGCGAGGCGTTCCGGCGCAAAATTCATGTCGACGAAGCCGGTCGCGGTGTTGGCGACCTCGTGGTACTCGGCGATCTTGCCGTCCGTGAGCCTCATGATCGCGACGCCCTCGAACATCGCGCGCGCGCCGTTGGCTTCCGGCAGCAATGAGCGATAGCTGAACGTGTAGCGTGCGTAGAGCGTCTGCCCGTCGCTGACCGGCGTGTGCATGTCCCAGCGAAAATCCACAGCGGTTCGGTAGAACCAATCGTCGATCATCTCGGCGATCTTCGCGCGGCCCGCGAAGGCGCCGTAGAAGACGTCGTGGTAGACCCCATCCTCGGTGAACAGTGCGGCGAACGCTGCGCCGTTACGTTGTTCGACGGCGTCGCAGAATGCGCGGAGCATGGCGGTAGTGTTCATGGCGTTTCTCCCGACAACATTGCCGTCATGCCCCGCGAAAGCGGGGCATCCAGTATTCCAGAGCGCCAAGATGATCCGAGACGTCACGGCGTACTGGATCGTCCGCATTCGCGGACGATGACGGTCATGTTGTGAATACGTGTCTCATTAATAGCAAACACATTACCCAATTTCCGCCACCGCCGCGATCATCCGCGCAATGTCCTGCGGCCGCGACAGGCGGTGATCGCCGTCCTGGATCACCGTCAGCACCACGTCGTCGACAGGCAGCCGATGCGCCAGCGAGAACGCGTGCCGCCATGGCACATCCGGATCCTGCGCGCCCTGCAGGATGCGAACCGGACATCCGACGTCGATGGCGCTGCCAAGCAGGAGATGGTTGCGGCCCTCTTCGATCAGCACGCGCGTGATCGGGTAGGGCTCGCCATATTGCGACGGCCGCAGCCACACGCCCGTGGTTTCGATCTCCTGGCGAATCTCCGGCGAAAAGCCTTTCCACATCAACTCTTCAGTGAAATCCGGCGCCGGCGCGATCAGCACCAGCCCGGCCAGGGTCGCGCGACCAATGCCGCGCCTGCCGAGTTCCCGCGCCAGCAGCAGTGCCATCCAGCCGCCCATCGAGGAGCCGATCACGACCTGCGGGCCTGCACAGAACTGCTCGAATACCGCGACGCTCTCCTCCAGCCAGCGCCCGATGGTACCATCGGTGAACGCGCCGCCGGATTCGCCGTGGCCGGAATAATCGAACCGAACGCAGGCGCGGCCGTGGTCGGCCGCCCAGCCATCCAGCGCGATGGCCTTGGTGCCCTGCATGTCCGAATTGAAGCCGCCCAGCCAGAACAACCCGGGCGCGCCGCCGGCCCGGGCGCGCACCGCGATATTGCGCGCGGCGCTATCGTTGCCGACCTCGATGACGGCAGGCTGCGGCCCGGATGCGGCGGAATTGGTCATGAATCGTTACCCTTGTTCGCTGTTGTTTGGGTGAGCACGCACAATCCGTCAACGGAAGGCCGATACCAGTCCTTGAGAAGGCCATCGCCGCGCTTGCGGAGCGAACCCTCGCCTCTATCTGGGCTGATCTGAACATTCGGCACCGGTAGGCGTTGTCAGCGTGACCAAAATGCCTCGCATTTGACGGTTTTGTACCGCAAGTGTGTGACTTAGCTTGCCCGTTGAGCCTTATTCCTTCACACTACCGGCTTCGTCCACAACCTTGGAGAGTTACCCATTCGCCGTCCCAACAGAGCCCCGCCCGCTGCCACCAAAGACGGGCCGCGCACCAACGATGAAATCCGCAACCACGAAATCCAGCTGATTGATCAGACAGGCCTGAACCACGGCAATGTCGAAACGATCGCCGCCATCAAGATGGCGATGGAAGCCGGCATGGACCTTGTGGAGATTTCGCCCAATACCAATCCTCCCGTTTGCAAGATCATGGATTACGGGAAGTTCAAATATTCGGCGCAGAAGAAAGCCGCCGAAGCCCGCAAGAAGCAAAAGGTCGTCGAGATCAAGGAGATCAAGCTCCGGCCGATGATCGACGATCACGATTACGACGTGAAGATGCGCGCCATGCAGCGGTTCTTCGAAGAGGGCGACAAGGTCAAGGTCACCCTACGCTACCGCGGCCGCGAAATGGCCCATCAGGAGATCGGCACCAAGCTTCTGGACAAGGTCAAGAGCGACGTCGCCGAGATCGCGAAGGTCGAGCAGGACGCGCGTTTCGAAGGCCGTCAGGTGGTGATGGTGCTGGCGCCACGCTGACTAGCAACAGCCTTTCGGGTTTGTGAATTTTGGAATACGGCCCGTCAGGCGATCTGGCGGGCCATTTTCTTTTCAGAGACGGTTACCCCCGCGTGGCCTGCCAGCGACCGCTGCAGTTTCCGCTCGACACTCTGGCAGTCCAGCGGCCCGCGCCGGTGCTGCCGCCGAGCCTGCCGATGCCTGACGCCGTCCTGCCGCCGGCCGAAATCCTGACGGCAACAGCGCCACCCCGGCCAACGGTTCCAGACACGTCGGCTGGCCCCATGGTCGAGATGCGGCCGCCCGAGACCCGGAACGGATAGCTGTAGGCAGGATCGCAACTGCCGGCCTGGGTGATGACCAGAACGTTCCAGATTCCATCATAGCCGCCGCCCGCCGCCACGGCTGCGCCGGCCTTCCGGGCATCGGCGGCACCAGGCGCGGCCACCGCGGCGAGAACGGCAGCGACCAAGATCCATTGCAAGGCGCGCAGCGTGCCGAAATCGGCAAAAAGGGCCATCGGCCGGGCTGATATCCTCATTTTCTTTTCCATTAGGGCTGCGCCGCTGATGGCGTCAGGTGATGTATCAGGGCATTGCGGTTCCCGCGTTCGTCGTTGCCAATCTGGCTAGGCTCTGCCATAAGCGCAACCTCATCGCCCGGCTGATCAAGGGCTGCCGTGTCGATGCCCGTGCCGGTTGTTTCGCTTACGAAATAATCGAGCACTTTCAACGCTCTAACGAGCATTTCAGCCGACCGGACGCCTTTACGGGCGCTTTCGTGTTGCGGCAACAGGAGAGCCAAATGCCCAAGCTGAAGACCAAGTCAGGCGCTAAAAAGCGCTTCAAGGTGACTGCCACCGGCAAAGTAATGGCCGCCCAGCGCGGCAAGCGCCACGGCATGATCAAGCGGACCAAGAAGCAGATTCGTCAGCTTCGCGGCACCCGGGTGCTGTTCAAGACCGACGGCGACAACATCAAGAAGTATTTCTTGCCGAACGCCTGATCGCAGCCACGCGATCACGATCCCATTTGCCAAGCCGCGTCCGCGCGGCGATCCGTCACCCATTTTTTTTGAGATGAAGGAGATCCGTCATGTCTCGCGTCAAACGCGGTGTGACCTCTCACGCCAAGCACAAGAAAGTCTACAAACTTGCCAAGGGTTTCCGCGGCCGGCGCAAGAACACCATCCGCACCGCCAAGGCCGCGGTCGAGAAGGCCGCGCAATACGCCTTCCGCGATCGCAAGCGCAAGAAGCGCACCTTCCGCGCCCTGTGGATCCAGCGCCTCAATGCCGCCGTGCGTCCGCTCGGCATGACCTACAGCGTCTTTATCAACGGCCTCGCCAAGTCGGGCATCACGGTCGACCGCAAGGTGCTGTCGGATCTCGCCATCCACGAGCCGGCGGCGTTCCAGGCGATCGCTGAAAAGGCCAAGGCCGCGCTGGCGGCGTAAGTTCGCTATCGCTGCGGCCTCTTGCAACTCCGGTGTCATGCCCCGCGAAAGCGGGGCATCCAGTAACCACCGACCAACATTTTGAGCACGGGGGTTACTGGATCATCCGCTTTCGCGGATGATGACGGCCTCGTGTGCGGGCTGCGCGCGCGCTCCCAAAAGGTGACCGTCGCCATGACCGACCTTGCAAAACTCGAATCCCAAATCCTCAGCCAGATCGCCGCCGCCAGCGACGAAGCGGCGCTTGAGGCCGTGCGGGTCGCGGCGCTCGGCAAGAAGGGTGCGATTTCCGCGCTGTTGGCGACGCTCGGCAAGATGTCGCCGGACGAACGCAAGACACAGGGTGCGGCGATCAACCTCGCCAAGGACGCGGTCAACCAGGCGCTGACCGCGCGCCGCGATATCCTGAAATCCGCCGCACTCGATGCGCGGCTGGCGTCGGAAACCATCGACGTCACGTTGCCGCTGCGCGAGACTCCCGCCGAGCAGGGCCGGATTCATCCGCTCAGCCAGGTGATGGATGAACTCACCGCGATCTTCGCCGACATGGGATTTGCGATTGCCGAAGGCCCTGACATCGAGACCGATGATTTCAACTTCACCAAGTTGAATTTTCCCGAGGGCCATCCGGCGCGGGAGATGCACGACACGTTCTTCTTCCAGCCAAAAGAAGATGGCTCGCGCATGCTGTTGCGCACCCACACCTCGCCGGTGCAGGTGCGCACCATGCTGACCCAGAAGCCGCCGATCCGCATCATCTGTCCGGGGCGCACCTATCGGATCGATTCCGATGCCACCCACACGCCGCAGTTTCACCAGGTCGAAGGTCTCGTCATCGACAAGAGCTCGCATCTCGGCCACCTCAAATGGATCCTGCATGAATTCTGCAAGGCGTTCTTCGAGGTCGATCACATCAACATGCGATTCCGGCCGTCGTTTTTTCCGTTCACCGAGCCGTCGCTCGAAGTCGATATCCAGTGCCGGCGCGACAAGGGCGAAATCCGTTTCGGCGAAGGCGAGGACTGGCTGGAGATTCTCGGCTGCGGCATGGTGCATCCGAACGTGTTGCGCGCCTGCGGCATCGATCCCGACGTCTATCAGGGCTTTGCCTGGGGCATGGGCATCGACCGCATCGCGATGCTGAAATATGGCATGTCCGACCTGCGGCAGCTGTTCGAGAGCGACGTGCGCTGGCTCGCCCATTACGGCTTCAAGCCGCTCGACGTCCCGGCGCTGGCGGGAGGATTGAGTTCGTGAGCGATTCGATAGTCCCGGAAACCTATCGGGGGCTGCGTTCGTTCGCGTTCGGCGACGGCCCTGCACTGGCCGACGAACTGCTCGACCTCGTGCTCAAGGGCGTCAAGACCGCCACCTGCAGCACCGAGGATGAGCCGAACACATCAAAGCCGGGCGAGCGCTGGATCGTGCTCGACGGACGCGGCGAACCCCGCTGCGTGATCGAGTCAACCGAGGTCAGTTATCGCCGATACGGTGATGTCGATGCCGCCTTCGCGCATGACGAGGGCGAAGGCGATCGCAGCCTCGCCTACTGGCGCGAGGCGCACCGCGCGTATTTTGGCCGTTTGGGCAAATTCAGCGAAGACATGATGCTGATGTGCGAGCGTTTTCGTCTGGTTGAGATTTTCGCGGACCATAGAGTGGCATCATGAAATTCACGCTCTCCTGGCTGAAGGAACATCTCGACACCGACGAGCCCGTGGAAAAGCTCGCCGACAAGCTCACCATGATCGGGCTTGAGGTTGAGCACATCGACGACAAGGCGAAGGCGCTCGCGCCTTTCACCATCGCGCGCGTGATCTCCGCCGAGCAGCACCCCAACGCCGATCGCTTGCGGGTCTGCATGGTCGACGCCGGCGACGGCGGCGCGCCGGTGCAGGTGGTCTGCGGCGCGCCGAATGCGCGTGCCGGCCTGATTAGCGTGTTCTCGGCCCCCGGCACCTTCATCCCCGGCAAGAACATCACGCTCGGTATCGGCACCATCCGCGGTGTCGAAAGCCGCGGCATGCTGTGCTCGGCGGCAGAATTGCAGATCTCGGAAGATCACGACGGCATCATGGAGCTGCCGGCCGACGCGCCTGTTGGCGCCGGCTACGCGCAATGGGCCGGACTCGGCGATCCCGTGCTGGAAATCAATCTCACGCCCAATCGTCAGGACTGCACCGGCGTGCACGGCATCGCCCGCGACCTTGCCGCCGCCGACATGGGCAAGTTCAGAGATCCCGGGATCAAGCCCATCAAGGGCGAATTCCCGTGCCCGGTGAAGGTCACGGTCGAGGACGCCACGCTGTGTCCGGGCTTTGCCTTGCGTCTGGTGCGCGGCGTCAGGAACGGCCCGTCGCCGGAATGGCTGCAAAAGCGCCTGACTTCCATCGGGCTGCGGCCGATCAATGCGCTGGTCGATATCACCAACTTCATGACCTACGACCGCGCCCGGCCGCTGCATGTGTTCGACGCGGCAAAAGTGCGCGGCAATCTCACCGTGCGCCGCGCGCGCGACGGCGAGACGTTGCTGGCGCTGGACGGTCGCACCTACACCTTCGACAGCAACGTCTGCGTGATTGCCGACGAGCACGGCGTCGAATCGCTCGCCGGCATCATGGGCGGCGAGGCTTCCGGCTGCTCGGAAGCAACCACCGACGTGCTGATCGAATCCGCGCTGTGGAACGAGATCAACATCGCGCAGACCGGCCGCAAGCTCGGCATCAATTCGGACGCGCGCTACCGCTTCGAGCGCGGCGTCGATCCGGCCTTCATGCTGCCCGGGCTGGAGATGGCCACCCGGCTGGTCATGGAGCTGTGCGGCGGCGCGCCCTCGGAGAATGTCGTCGTCGGCAACGCCTTCGGCGAAGACCGTGTGATCGATTTTCCGCTGACCGAGGTCAAGCGCCTCGCCGCGATCGACGTGCCGCTTCCAGAGATGAAACGCATCCTCGGCCATCTCGGCTTCATGATGGCCGGCCCCGGCCCGGTGGTGAAGGTCGCGGTACCCTCCTGGCGATCGGACGTGCACGGCAAGGCCGACATCGTCGAGGAGATCGTGCGCATTGTCGGCGTCGACAAGGTGCCGATGACGCCGTTCGAGCGCGGCGACGCGCCGCGCAAGCCGGTTCTCACCGCGATCCAGTTGCGTACCCGCCGCGCCAAGCGTGCGCTCGCCGCGCGCGGCATGGTCGAGGCGGTGACGTGGTCGTTCATTGCCAAGCCGGCCGCCGAACTGTTCGGCGGAGGGCAGGGCGAACTCGCGCTCGCCAATCCGATCGCGTCCGACCTGTCCGACATGCGGCCAAGCCTGCTGCCGGGGCTGGTCGCGGCGGCGCAGGCCAATGCCGATCGCGGCTTTCCCGATGTGGCGCTGTTCGAAGTAGGGCAGGTGTTCAAGGGCGACCGGCCGGAGGATCAACTGATCGCGGCATCGGGCATTCGCCACGGCCTTGCGTCCTCCAAGGGCATCGGCCGGCACTGGTCCGGTTCAGCCACGTCAGATGCATTCGACGCCAAGGCCGACGCGTTCGCGGTACTCGCCGCCGCCGGCGCGCCGATGCAGGCGCTGCAGGTCGCGCCCGGCGGCGCGAACTGGCTGCATCCGGGACGATCCGGCACCATCCAGATCGGTCCGCAAAACGTGCTGGGCTATTTCGGCGAACTGCATCCCCAAGCGCTGGAAGCGCTCGGCGCCGACGGCCCCTTGATCGCATTCGAGGTGATCCTCGATCGCATTCCCGACGCCAAGCAGAAGCCGACCCGCGCCAAGCCGGTGCTCGAACTCTCGCCGTTCCAGCCGGTGTCGCGCGACTTTGCGTTTATCGTCGATCGCGGCATCAAGGCTAGCGATATCGTTCGCGCCGCGCAAGGCGTCGACAAGAAACTGATCACGGATGTCACGGTATTCGACGTTTACGAAGGCAAGGGCATCGACGACGGCAAGAAATCCGTCGCCATCGCCGTGACGATCCAGCCGCGCGAGAAAACCCTGACCGACCAGGAGATCGACGCGGTAGCCAACAAGATCGTGGCCGAAGTGACGAAGAAGACCGGCGGCACGTTGCGCGGATGAACTTCGCCGGCCTGATCCCGACCGATGTCAGCATCAACGCCGCCATCGCCATCTGCACCATCGCCTTCGTCTCGGGGACGGCGCGCGGATTTTCCGGCTTCGGCTCGGCGCTGATCTTCATGCCGCTGGCAAGCAGCATGGCGGCTCCGCGCCTTGTCGCGGCACTCCTGCTCATCATCGATTTCGTCGCGGCGGCTCCCCTGATTCCGAATGCATGGAAGCACGCCGACCGCAAGGCGACTGCGGTCATGGTGGCGGGCGCGCTGGTCGGCGTACCCATCGGTACCTACTTCCTCAGCCGGCTCGATCCCGTCACAACGCGCTGGATCATCTCCGCCTTCGTGTTCACACTGCTGATACTGCTGCTGTCGGGCTGGCGTTATCGCGGGAAAGACTACCCGGCGATTTCGATCGGCATCGGTGGATTGTCCGGCTTCTGCAGCGGGCTGGCGCAGACCGGCGGGCCGCCCATCGTGGGCTATTGGCTCGGCCGGCCGCTTCCCTCGGCGATTGCGCGCGCCAACATCCTGTTGTTTTTTGCGGCTTCTGATTTCTTTTCCACCGTGAGCTACGCCCTGACAGGACTCATCACCGCAGATGCAATCCGGTTTTCGTTTCTGGTCGGTCCGGTGTATGCCGTTGGCGTTTGGTTCGGCGCGTCCCTTTTCGGCCGTGCAAGCGAGAAGCTGTTCCGCTCGATCTGCTACGCCTTGATCGCGGCCGCCGTGATCATCGGCTTGCCCGCCCTTGACGGCGTGCTGCGCTGAACGCTTGCGCGAAATGCGGATACCGTTAAGTTTCTCTCAACAAGCATTTTGGGGGGAAACGCCATGATCGACCGCCGCGATGTGCTGAAGCTTGCCCTAAGCGGCGCCGCCGCGCTGACCTCGCCGGCGCTGGCGCAGACCGCCGTGAAGCCGCGCACGCGTATCGTATTCCTGGGCACCAAAGGCGGGCCGCGCGTCACCACGGGGGCATCCAATCCCGCCAACCTGGTGATGGTGAACGACACGCCCTACGTGATCGACTGCGGCATGGGTGTCAGCCGTCAACTGGTGGCAGCCGGCGTGCCGATTCCGTCGGTGAAATATATCTTCATCAGCCACCATCATTCCGATCACAACCTCGAATACGGCAACCTGTTCTACAACGCCTGGGTCGCCGGCCTTTCGACGCCGATCCATTCGTTCGGCCCCAAGGGCATCGAGGCGATGACCAACGCCTATTGGGAGCTGAACAGGTTCGACGTCGAGACCCGGATCGAGGACGAAGGCCGCCCCGATCCGCGCAAGCTTCTGATTGCCAAGGATATCAATGAAGACGGCGTGGTACTGCAGACTTCGGACGTGAAAGTGACGGCCTTCCGCACGCCGCATCCGCCGATCACGGACAATTTCGCCTACAAGTTCGAGACCCCGGACGGGGTCATCGTGTTTTCCAGCGACACCGCCTACAACCCGAAGCTGGCGGAATTTGCCCGGGGTGCCGACGTGCTGGTGCACGAATGCCTTTACGTGCCCGCGGTCGACCGCCTCGTGCTCAAAACCAAGAACGGCGCGACGCTGAAGAAGCACCTGCTCGAGAGCCACACCGCCACCGAAGACGTCGGCCGCATCGCCGCCGCGGCCGGCGTGAAGCTGCTGGTGCTCAGCCACTTCGTGCCGGGCGACGATCCCCTCGTCACCGACGACAACTGGACCGAGGACGTGAAAAAGAATTTTTCCGGCCGCATCATCGTCGCCAAGGACCTGATGCAGCTGGCGCTGCCCGTCTAGTACTGACTATGAGAGATCGGTGAGTCGCTTGCTGCCCATGCTTCGAGACGCTCGCGTCGCTCGCTCCTCAGCATGAGGTTGTTGCGTTTCAGCAAGCTAGACCTCATCCTGAGGAGGCCGCGAAGTGGCCGTCTCGAAGGATGGGCTGCAATACCGATTTGTGATTTCCAGGTACTAGCGGCGTTCTGAATCAACTCAACCGTCATTCCGAGACGCGCCGCCGTTGCTTCGGTGCGCGCGCCGGCGCCGCTGCGGGTTCCGGATCCCTCAACGCGCCGATCCTTCGCAGCGCCGCCTCCGCCGCGCGCTCGCCGCTTTCCCACGCGCCGTCGACCGTCCCCCATAGCGTCTCGTGGGTCGCCTCGCCGGCGAGGAACATGCAGCCGATCGGCTCTGTCAGGGTTTTTCGCGACGGCTGACTGCCGGGTGCGGCTGATGACATCGCGCCTAGCGCGAACGGCGCGGCATTCCAGCGGGTCGCGCTCGATTTCTTGACGGCAGCAACTGCGTCGCTGCCAAACAGCTTGGTCAGCCATTCCACCGCGAAGGCGACCATTGCCGGTTCGCCCTGCGCCGCAAGATCGCGGCCGAACGAACCTGCAACATCGATCGAGCACATCGACGACGACCCAATATCGGCGAACAGAAGCGCCGTCCGCGTGGAATTGCTCTGCTCGATAATGATTTCGTCGCGCGCCAGCCCGAGTGGATTGCCCGGCAGCTGCAGCGCGATGTGATCGTAGCTGCCGAGGCTCAATTTCGCCGCGGCATCGAGGTGGCGCTTGGGAATATCCGGCGTGAATTTGATATTGCCCGCGGTCAGCACGTTGCTCGACACCGTAATGATGGCGGCGCGCGCGGCGATCCGGCCGGCCGGAGTCTCCACCGTGACATCGCGCCCGCTCCAGGCGATGCGGCTGGCGGGCGTCGACAGTGCAAGCGGGATCTGCTCCCCAAGCTTGGCGATCAACGTGCCGAGGCCCTGGCGGCAGCCGATCGGAGCGTTGTTGCGCTCCAGCGCGCGGGCCCTGTCGATCGCGGAAATGTCTTTCAGATCCTTGCCGGTGGCATTGGCGCCCAGCATGAATTCCGCCGTCCCCGCCCAATCGCCGAGGTCCTTTGGCAGCGCGGACGCGCAGGATACGTCAACCTTGCCGCGCGAGGCATCGTCGATGGCGCGGTTGGCACGTACCAGGGCGGCGAGAAAATACTCGATCTCCCCGGCGCGTGCATTGCGGCGGCCGACGCGGATTTTCTGGCCGGGCGGCGCCGGATAGACCTCCAGCCCGGCGCCGCGCGCGAGTTTGACCATCGGGCTGGTGTCGGCATTGTGCATCCACCGCGCGCCGCGATCGAACGGCACATCGAATGTCGCGGTGTCGGTGAGGCAGCGGCCTCCGATCTGGCCCGTCGCCTCCACCACGATGACCCTGCGGTTGGCAGCCTTGATGCGGCGCGCCGCAGCTATGCCGGCGGCGCCTGCGCCGATCACGACAATGTCGGCTTCGCGCGGCAGCGGCGCCCCCCAAGCGTCGGCACCCAGAGCCGGTGCCACCGCAAGTGCCGCCGACGCCGACAGGAACTCGCGGCGCGTCATTGTCATGCCATGGTTTCCGGAACTTTGAAGAACAGGAGAAGTACGGGAGAAGTACGGGAGAACGCCTAGCGAACTTGCCGCATCCAGGCGTTGGCGGCAACCATCATGGTGAATCAATCATGATTGATCCGCCCGATGCATGAACTAAATTGCAACGGCTTTCGACCATGATAAGGAAACAGAAAAAGCGGTCAGAAAGGCCCCTGGGGGAAAGTAGTCATGGGCGTAGTGCTCGATACCGTCGGCAAGCTGATCGCGGAGTACCTCCAGAAGGAAGTACCGGGCTATGAGCCGTTCACGCCGAGCGACCCGGAGCATTTGCGCGGCGTCATCGAGGCCGGTGATGTCATGCTGGTCGAAGGCAACAACCGGGTTTCCGGCATCATCAAGTACCTCACCCAGTCCACCTGGTCGCACGCCGCGCTTTTTGTCGGCCCGATCGACGGCGCGGTCGAGCCCGACGGCGAACCGCATGTCCTGATCGAGGCCAATATCGGCGAGGGCGTCACTTCGGCGCCACTGTCGAAATATTTACCGTATCACACCCGGTTGTGCCGCCCGGTCGGGCTGTCGTTCGAAGACCGTCACACGGTGTGCCGCTATGCCATCAACCGGATCGGCTTCGGCTACGACACCAAGAACATCCTCGATCTGATGCGCTTTCTGTTTCCGCTGCCGATACCGCAGCGCTGGCGACGGCGGATGATCGCATTCGGCTCCGGCGATCCCACCAAGATCATCTGCTCGGCGCTGATCGCGCAGGCGTTCGACGCCGTGCGCTACCCTATTCTGCCCAAGATCACGCGCGCCGGCAGCCGGCAGGCCCGGCGCGAAATCCTGCACATCCGCGATTCATCGCTGTACATGCCGCGCGACTTCGACATCTCGCCCTATTTCGAAATCGTCAAACCCACCATCGTGCAAGGCTTCGACTACACCGCCTTGCACTGGGCCGACAAGCAGAAGCCGCTCCAGGAGGTAGCCGGCGAATTCGGGGTGTTTCCAGAAACGATCGAATCGCCGCCGCTTGTTCCTGAAGAGATTGACCAAGAAACGCCGCTTCCAACTGAAGAAGTAGCATTGGTCGCCGATCAGGCGACGCTGGTCGAGCGCGTCACCGTGTCCGAGCATTTCATGGTCGTCGAATATGTTCCGCTGCGCCCGCCGGAGCGCCGCGCCCAGCCGCGCGAGGGGACGCCGGAGATCGCGGCGTAAGCCGTCTTCGGCTTCAGGGCATTCATCTCATCCCTTGGCCTTTTGGATCCTGGTCACCGTGATTTGTCCGTTGACGCGATCGGCCTCGAATTGAACCTTGTCGCCGACTTTCACCTGCTTGAGCATCGCCGGATCCTGGACGCGGAACACCATCGTCATTCCGTTTTCGTCCATGTCGAGCTTTTTGATCGCTCCGTGCTTCAGCGTTATCTTGCCGGCCCCGTCATCGATCTTCTTCACCTCCCCGCGGACCATTGCCTCCTGCGCGAACGCGTCGATGCCGCATGCCGCGAGCACGACAACCGCGACAAGCACCAGATATACCTTGACCTTCATGATGCATTCCTTCCCTTGAAGTTAGCCCTTGCGCCGCCGATTACTTCACGATGACCTTGCCGATCATCCCGAACTCGCGGTGCGTCGGAATCAGGCATGAATATTCGAACGTTCCGGCTTTCGAGAACTTCCAGAGAATCTCTCCGGACTTCTTGGCGTTGAGACGCAAGCCGTTCGGCTCGTCATGCTCCATATCCGGATTCTTCTTCATGGCTGCCGCGTGCTTGAGATTTTCCGCGGTCGTGGCCAGCAGAAATTCGTGCGCTTCGGTGCCGACGTTGCGGAGAACGAAGTGGATCTGCTCGCCGCGTTTCACTTCGATGACGGCCGGTGAATAATCCATCTCGTTCAAGAGCACGACGATCTCACGTGCCGGTTTCCTGGGATTGCCGGGCTCGCCGGCCGAATAACCGCCGTGTTGTTCGTGAGCGGCGGCGGCGGTCACCCAGCCCAGCAGGACGATCGATATGATGGATCGGCCGAGCCGCCGTTGTTGAGTCGTGTGCACTTTGTTTTCCTCTTCGACAGGTTGCCGCGGTTTGATGACCTTCATCGCTCTACATTTTCCTTCATGCTTTTCATGTTTCTCCTCTCCATGGACTTCGATCCCTTTTGCCTGCAGCCTAGTACCTGGAATCACAAATCGGTATTGCAGCCCATCCTTCGAGACGGCCACTTCGCGGCCTCCTCAGGATGAGGTCTAACTTGTTGAAACACAACAACCTCATGCTGAGGAGCGAGCGACGCGAGCGTCTCGAAGCA
>DATHHQ010000002.1:0-3045 GCA_035490095.1 Bradyrhizobium sp. | reverse complement strand
TGTCCTACCGGGCACATAGGTAACACTTCTTCCGAGCACATGGGTAACACTTTCTGGCATTTGCGGGAGACGCGAAATGCCTTGGAAGGAGTTATCGAAGATGGACGAGAGGATGCGTTTTGTGGCTCGTTTGCTGGAGGGAGAGAAGATGGCCGTGTTGTGTCGGGAGTTCGATATCTCCCGCAAGACCGGCTACAAGATCTTCAGTCGCTATAAGCATGCTGGGATCGAAGGCCTGACCGATCGGAGCCGCCGCCCGTATCGGCACGCCAATCGTCTGCCCTTTCAGATTGAGAACTTGATCCTGCAGCTCAAGGAGAAGCACTCGACCTGGGGAGCTCAGAAGATCCGCGACAAGATCAAACTGCTGCACAGCTCGATCCAGCTTCCGGCGATCAGCACCGTGCATGCAGTCTTGTATCGCCGTGGGTTAGTCAGGAATGGTGGCCGTCCCCGCTATAAGGCCCAGGGCACGCCGCTGTCGCACGCCATCCATCCGAACGATCTGTGGTGCGCCGATTACAAGGGTGAGTTTATGCTCGCCGATAAACGGTACTGCTACCCGCTGACCATCACCGACACGACGAGCCGCTATCTGCTGTGCTGCGAGGCCCTGGGCACAACCCAGGAGATGTTCGCATTTAGCGTGTTTGAACGGGTTTTTAAAGACTTTGGGCTGCCTTTGGCGATCCGTACCGACAACGGTATCCCCTTCGCCAGCCGCTCCGCCTTCTTCGGCCTGAGCAAGCTCTCCGTATGGTGGCTGCGCCTCGGGATCGGCATCGAGCGCATCAAACCCGGTAACCCGCAACAAAACGGCCGGCACGAGCGCATGCATCTGACGCTGAAAAAGGAGGCCACCAAGCCCGCCGCCAAAAACCTACTCCAACAGCAGGCTAAGTTCGACCACTTCATCGATTATTACAATCGGGAGCGCCCTCATCAGGCCTTGCTAGGTCAGTGCCCTGCTCAGCTGTATCGAACCTCGCGACGCCCCTATGTGGGCTTAACGGATTTGGAGTACCCCTTTCACGATCGCACCGTCACAGTCACCCACTGTGGGCGGATTTGTATCGGACGGCGTAAGATCAATTTAAGTCAGGTATTTGCTGGGCAGAATGTCGGCATCAAAGAGGTCGCCGACAAAATCTGGCTAGTCAGCTTCATGCACTACGATTTGGGGTTTTTTGATCACGAGACAGGTCGCGTCGAATGCGCCCCGAACCCGTTCGGTGCCAGACTGTTACCCATGTCTCCGGAAGAAAATGGATACCATCCACCCGGTTAGGACCTTGGTTTGGGTTTGCCGGCTGAGGGATTCGAACCCCCGACCTACGGTTTACAAAACCGTTGCACTACCACTGTGCTAAGCCGGCGCTGAGCAACGGATTATAGCCGACGATCGCTTACGGGGGAGTCTGGGACTTCTCGCCCAAGAGATCGACTGCCGCCTGGTACAGCTTGGCTCGCAGCAGAAACCTTTCATTCGCACGCGTAATGTAACGGATCGCGATTTCGACTCCGCCCACCACCGGTTTGACGTTGACGCCGGGAGTGCCCAGAAAGACCTTGCCGCGCTGCGCCGGAACGGCCCGCTGCCATTCCTGCTCGGCTTGGCGCGCGCTTTCGGCCGTCGCTTCGACCACACGCTTCGTAATCGCGTCGACGATCGGGTAGGGATCTCGGCCGGCGGGCACGACCACCTGCAATTCGTCCCACAACCACTGTCCCGAGGTCGAAAAGTTAAAGTAGTGCCTTTCGATCGCGAAACTGTTGGTGAACGTGACCCTGCGGCCCGTGGGGTGTCCGGCGTCGCTCCAATTGCCGGTTTCCATGAGCACGGTATGGAACATGCCGAGTTCGGTCACTTCGCCGCTGACGCCGTTGATTTCCACCCAGTCGCCGAGACGAATGCCGTTGCGGCCCATGAGCACCAACCAACCGAAGAACGCCACGATGAAGTCCTTCAGGGCTACGGTGAGCCCGGCGCCGACGATGCCGATCATGGTGCCGAACTGGGTCGGTATGCCGATCAGAATCAGCAGAATGACGATCGCGGCGACGACCCGCAAGCTGACGCGTGTGATGCTGCGCAAGGTTTCCACCTGGCGCCGATCGAGCTTCGGAGTATCGAGCATGTGCTCGAGCCAGCGGTCGATGAGCAGCAAGGCGATCAAGACGACAATGACGATCAGGGCGTTTAGCAGCAGCGCGTGCGCCAGCAGGCGCGATTCTGCGGCGATCGCCGCCGACCACTGCCCATAAACTCCCGCAAGCTGCTTCTGATCGGCAATGCGCCGATCGAGCAGGGTCAGCACCTTTTGATCCGCCGCCACCTGCTTGGTCTGATTCAGCAGCGCCGCGGCGTCCTCGTGGTTGTGTTGCACCCGCGGCGCCGGGGCGGCCGCGGCCGCTCGGTCCTTGGCGCTCTTCGTGTGATGGGCGAGTTCCGAGATGCCGCCCTTGATGTTCTCGAGGGAGGCTGCGAGCGCGGTGCGCCGCGCGGTCAGATTCGCCGTTTTCTGGTCCGAACTGGCTTTGGCGTCGTCGACTTCCTGCTGCTTCTGCCTCGAGCGATGCCATGCCATCAACCGGCTCCACGAGCCGTGTTGTTCGTCGGCGGCGACGGCGGAGGCGGGTGCTGCGGTGCGTGCCTTGACCTGTGAGTCATGCTCTTGTTCCAGAGCTTCGATGCGCTTTTGCAGATTTCCGCCGGCTTCGACCAAGTCCTGGTTCGCTTCCGCCAATTCATCCTGGTCCAAGTCGAGTTGCGATTGGGCAATATCCAACTCGTCCTGCAGCGTGTCTTTTTGCGATTCTTTGGCCTGTGCGATCGCCGCGGTCAGTTCTTTGACGCGCTGTTGATCCGCGTCGAGCAATGCCTGGGAATTTCGGATGCGATCTTGAATCTTCTGCGCCTCGGGACTCAACGCGGGCGGATGCGCTTCGACGTCGCGCAATGCGGTGGTAAAGGCGAAGGCAAGGGCGTGGTCGGCGATCCTCAGGGCCGCTTGCGCGTAGGCCTGCTCATCGGGGCTCTCGGCC
>DATHHQ010000001.1:0-11127 GCA_035490095.1 Bradyrhizobium sp. | reverse complement strand
TACGGCAGCTATGACGGGTTAGGCCTTGCCGATCTCGTCCGGAAAAAACAGGTCAGCGCCAGGGAATTGCTGGACGAGGCCATTGCCCGCACCGCCAAGGTCGACCCGCAGATCAACGCAGTGGTCGTGAAACATTACGATTATGCGCAAGCGCAGATCGACAAGGGGCTTCCGGATGGTCCCTTCACCGGCGTGCCGTTTCTCCTGAAGGATCTGGATATTCTTGAGGGCACGCGGACGACCTCGGGCGCCAGCGTCTACAAGGACAATGTCGCTGATCACACCGGCACCCTCGCCCAGCGCTTTCTCGATACCGGTGTCACGATTTTCGGAAAAAGCTCCAGCCCGGAATTCGGCTTGATGCCGACCACCGAGTCCCGGCTGTTCGGTCCGACCCGTAATCCCTGGAATCTCGCGCACTCGTCGGGCGGTTCGTCCGGCGGTGCCGGTGCGGCCGTTGCCGCGCGCATTCTTCCTGTCGCGCATGCCAGCGATGGCGGTGGCTCGATCCGTATTCCCGCCTCGGCCTCCGGCGTGTTCGGATTGAAACCCATCCGCGCGCGCAATCCGCTCGGTCCGGATCGCGGCGAAGGCTGGGCCGGGTTTTCCTGTGGCCATGTGCTCAGCATCAGCGTGCGCGACAGCGCCGCGATGCTGGATGCAATCCACGGACCCGAGCCATCGAGCCTTTATGTCGCGCCGCCGCCGGAGCGGCCTTTCGCGCAGGAGGTCGGACGTGACCCCGGCCGGATGCGCATCGCCTTTACCGACAAATCGCCCTACGGCGATGCCATCGATCCCGAAATCGCAGCGGCGGTTCGCGAAGTCGCAAGCCTGCTGGCCGGGCTCGGCCATCATGTCGAGGAGCGCGCCCCTGTGCTGGCCGCGGACCCGGCGGTCGTGATGTCGACAATTGTGAGCGCCAACACCGCGCTCAATGTGCGGCTTGCCGAACAGCGCTTTGGCCGCACCATGACCGACAGCGATTTCGAGATATTGACGCTTGCAAGCGCGCACAACGCGCAAAAGGCGACCGCGACTGACTATGTCGAGGCGCAACTCAGCGCATTCCAGATTTCGCGCGGATTGGCGGCGTTCTTTCAGAGCTGCGATGTATTCCTGTGCCCGACGCTTTGCTCGCCACCGCTGCGGATCGGCGAGCTCAACACGATGTCGGAAGATCTGTCGCATATCGCGCCGATCCTGCGGCGCTATATGCCGGCAACCGCCATGTACAACATGTCCGGCCAGCCCGCGATGTCGATGCCGCTGGCATGGAATGCGGCCGGATTGCCGCTCGGCATGATGTTCGCCGCGCGCTTTGGCGATGAGGCGACGTTGTTCCGTTTGGCGGCCCAACTGGAACAGGAGCGGCCGTGGAAAGACAGATTGCCGCCCATTTGCGCATAGATCGACAAAACTCAGCCGCATTCGAGGACGAGGAATGAAACTCGGCGCCAACAGCGGAGCTCCTGCTTCCTGCGTATCGCGTAGTATCTGGAGGCCGAAATTTTGAGTAAAAGCGACCCGACCGATAACGTGCTCGCGGCCATTGCGAGCATCTTCGATCAAACGGCTCACCATCGCGAGCCGGAAAAGCCCGCGGTTGAGGAAAAGCCGGTCGCCCCCGAAATGGTGGAGGCCGGTGGTTATCGGAAGGTCGGTCCTGGCCCCATTGCCGCGATCCGTTTCAAATGGACGGTCCGCCGCGAGGCTCATAACGAATACTTTGTCGACGAAACGATTGGCGAGAATTCCGCGCCTGTTGTCAGCGGGCCGTTGACGGGAGATGCCGCGATCCGGTTCGTCGACGATCGCGAGCGCGAGGCGCGGGAACGATTTGAGCAGCTCAAAAACGAGATGGCCGGACGAGGCGCCGCGGCGAAATTGGTCCGCAAAGACGCCGGCGAGATGTAGCTGCTACAGCGCCAGGTTCGAAAGCCGACCCCGGTGAGAATTCCATTGCCGCCGGAACATCGGCTTTCGCAAAAAATTGACCGCCTGTACGGTCCTAAATTAGATTGCCGGCGACACCCATTGAACCGGAACCGCTAAATTCACGACTCATACTTTGAGGGTGATGTAGGTCACGTTCTGGAAAACTGCTGAAGTGCAGGGTCGGGACTTGAGATTCTGCCTGTCCAGGAGGTCAATATGAAAAAGCTGTTTGCAATCGCCGCATTTCTGCTGGCGAGCACCGCCGCACAGGCTCAGTACACATTCGAATACGGCGGACGCACCATTCGCATCGATCCAGACCGAGGAACGGTTTCGATACCCGGGGTCTACGACAACACTGGGAACGCTGGGCGGCGAACAAAACGTTCGCGCAGCGATCAGGACAGCGACCGCCCGCGCAAACAGGCGCCGCAGGACGCGAAGACCGACCCGCAGGCGCCCGAAGCGACACCCGCAGCCCCCGTAGCGAGCGAACAGGCCCCGGCGCCCGCGAGACCTTCGCCCACGCCTTCAACGACTACGGCGCGTGCTGCGCCATCATCGGATACCATTACATCGACACAGCCCGCAGCCAGCGCACCTGCGCCGCAGGTTCAGCAGGATACTGTGCCGGCCACCAGGAGGCCGGAACCGGCACCCGTCATTGCGACGGCTCCGTCGTCGGCACCGGCACAGAGCCAGCAGGCCCCCGCAATCACGGCCGCCCAGTCGGCAAACTCGCCGCTCGGCATGTGGCTGACGGAAGAGAAAGAGGGCAAGGTCCGGATCGAGCCATGCGGCACCAATCTTTGCGGATATTCCGTGGATTCGAAGTCGAACCAGAACGGCGAAAAAGTTCTGATCAACATGAAGCCCGGAAAGGACAAATGGAGCGGACGAATTTACGATCCGAATACCGGCAGCACTTATGACTCGACGATCGCGCTGAAGGGCTCGGACAGCCTGCGGGTTCAAGGCTGCGCCTTTGGCGGCATGTTCTGCGGCGGCCAGACCTGGAGCCGGCTGAACTAGGCGCGTACTTGTAAAACTGATCCATCTGCAACGCTTTGGCCGATGTCTGCCTGGGACCGCATTACGGTCCCCAAGGCAGACATTACGTCATCCCGGGCAAGGCCTCGGAACGAATGCGGGCTCCACAGCGGCTGTTATTCGCTGCAGCAACAAAGCAGGCAGCGCGCTGCTGGCGTCCACTATTGGACGGGATGATGATTCAATGAAAATTCATCCCGCCCAGGCGATTGAAGGAACCTACCGGCGCGAATGCCCGCCAACGCGAAGATGGAGGCGTTGCGACCGTTCTCTACCGTCGCGCGCTGCAGGCCGTCACCACGGGCATTCCGCCGCCGGGGTCGCCGCGGCGATCTCGGGCTTGCTGTGGCCGCCAAACGTCGTTTCATGGATCTTGCCGTCGACGATATGGATGCGCCGGTCGGCGCGCGCGGCCAGTGCCGCATCATGGGTAACGACCACCACGGTCTGGCCGTTGTCGGCGATATCGCGCAAGATGCCGAATACCTGCTGGGTCGAAGCGGTGTCGAGGTTTCCCGTCGGCTCGTCGGCGACGATGATTTCGGGACGGTTGGCGAGCGCCCGCGCCAGCGCCACGCGTTGCCGCTGACCGCCGGAAAGTTGGTTGGGGCGCTTGCCGGTCTGCTCGCCGAGACCGAGCGACGTCAGCAGGCTCATCGCTCTCTCGTTCATGTCCTTGGTGGACATCTGGCCATGGGCGCGCATCGGCAGCAGCACGTTGTCAAGCGCGGTAAATTCGGGAAGCAAGAAGTGGAACTGAAACACGAAGCCGCACTTGGTCAGCCGAACGTCGGCGCGCTCGGTTTCGGATAATTTGGATGTTGCCTGGCCGCAGATGATGACCTCGCCTTCCGTGGGCGCATCGAGCAGTCCGAGCAAATAGAGCAACGATGATTTCCCGGATCCGGAAGGGCCGGTGATGGCGAGAAATTCACCCTTCGCCACCGATAAATCGATGCCATTGACCAGGGTGTGAGTAATGACGCCCTGGACGCGGCGGACCAGGTTCACGGTTTGCAGCGCGACCTCGGTCATGACGCGCCCCGGATAATTTCGACTGGATGCACGCGCGTCGCCTTGCGTGCCGGAAAGTAGGCCGCGACCGCGCAGCAAAGAATGGCAATGCCGCCGGAGGCAAGATAGTGCATCGGCGAATAGTAGATCTCGAGCGGCACCGTCGCTCCGGTCAGCACGTTGAATATGGTGATCTGAGACCATCCATAGCACAGCAGATATCCGAGAATCCATCCAAACAGGATTCCGACGGCTCCCATCATCATCGACTCAATAATGAAAATTCGTCGCACCGCGTATTCGCGCATGCCCAGCGATTTCATGATCGCGATGTCGTGACGCTTTTCATGAGTGATGGTGGAAATGATATTGTACGTTGCGAATGATGAGCTCAGCAGCATGGCGCCCATCACCGTCAGCACGATGAAATCACGGGTAGCGAAGGCACCCAGCAGATCGGCGTTGGCTTCCTGCCACGACACCGACTTGTATCCGATCTGGGCCTCGACTTGAGTGGCCACTTTCTGTGCAACTAAAGGATCGCTCAACCGCAGCCGCAACTGATTGACAACTCCGTTCTGCCCCATGAGCGTCTGGGCCAGATTCATCAGCGAATAGATTTGCCCTTCGTCGACACTCTTGATTCCAGACCGGAAGATTCCGACCACCGTGGCTGAAATCTGGGTCCCCTCGCCGCCTCCAAGCAGAACCGTACTTCCATTTTTCACGGCGAGTTTCTGTGCCAGCGCCTCGCCGATGATGATCCCGTTGGCCGCTTTCGACAGATCCGTAAGCTGGCCCTCGCGCATCTGCGTGGCGAGCTTGGAAACGCGAACTTCAAGCCGCGGATCAATGCCGACCAGGCCGACGCCAACCCGTGCTTCGCCGTGATTCACAATTGCCGTGGTCTTGACTGACGGCGCCACGTCGCCTGGCAACCACGACCTCAGCGAGGCCATGATGGCGTCCGGATATCTGATCCCGGGGCGCCGATTGACGTTTGCCACGTTGGACATTCCAACCGCGGCGTATTCCTGGTCCGCCGGCTGGCTCGGAACCGACCGACGCTCATCACCAACCGTGACGTGAGGCATGGTATCGACCAGTTGCCGCAGAAAATCGATCTGCGATCCCTGCATCAGGCCTGCCATCATGATGGTGAAGCCAACCCCCATCGCGACGCCAAACATGCCGACCAGCGTTTGTCGGACGCGGGTGCTCACATGAGTCCACGCAATGCTCAGCACAAGGTTCGTTGCCATGGGTTTTACCTGTATTTGCCGACGTTCCTGCGGGCATCATTAACAACGGAATCGACGTGAGCCGATATCGCAGAGGATATGACCGCATTATCGGTATCGGCAGAGCTGGTCACGATGGCGGCGGGTTCCCGGTCAGGCGCAGGACTGGGACTCGGAGTGACATCTGCGGGAGCGTCCGTTGCCGGCTTGGCCGCCACGTTTTCGATGCGGACCCGTGTGCCATCGGCCAAATCGGCACGTGCCGGTGACAGCACGGTCGTATCCTTCGACACGTTGCTCATGATCTCAACGTTACGGCTGCCGCGAATCCCGACCGTGACCGGGACGCGCCGAATTTTTCCGTTGCTGACGACCTGAACCGCATTGGCGGCAACGGCCTCCGCAGGCACCACAACGGCCGCCGCCTTTTCGCGATGGATGATGTTGACTTCCACCGTCATTCCTATCCGCAATGGCGTATCGCGTGGCAACAGCAGATAGACACGAAAGGTCTTTCGCGTGGGATCGCCCTTTGGCGTGATTTGCGAGACCGTGGCCCGCAGCGCCTGCGCGGAGAAGGCCTCGGTTCGCAGGAATGCCTTCTGCCCCACGGCAATCCGGGTAATTTCTTCCTCGTTTATTTCAGCCACCACCTGCATCGGCGCCGGCGGGCCTACCCAAAACAGTACATCGGTTGGCCCGACGATCTCACCGACCTCGCCATCGCGGCGCAGCACCATGCCATCCAATGGCGCGCGAAGCACGAGTGAATCGATGCGGGCTTTTTGAGCGTTGATCCGCGATTTGGATTGCTCGAATTGAGTAGAGCGTTGCTCGTATTCAGTCTTCGCAGCGTCGCTCTTGTCGCGATCGCGCTTGGCGCGATCCAGATCGCGCGCAAGTTGCTCATTGTTGATTTCCAGCTCATGGAGCGCGCTGACCTCTTCGGCGTCGTCCTGGCGGCCGAGAACTTGACCGACTTTGACGGCCTGGCCTTCGCAGCGGCAGAGTTCGACCAGCCGGCGCCGTTGAAGCGGTACGACCTTGGCCCAGCGCTCAGGCTCTACCGTTCCCGTTCCATAGACAGCCTCCGAAACCGGCCCAAGGGTAGCCACTCCCGTGGTTACAGTCGGGGGCTGAAAGTAGTCCGGATACATCAGATAGGCGCCACCTACGGCTGCAGCAGCAAGCACTGCAAGCACCGATCCAGACCAAACAAGACCGCGCGAAGACATCGGCTTCTCCTCAATCTCAAAAACCGAACCGCTTGCGCAGTCCGGAGGGCACGCGATCCAATAACGCGTCGATGTCGTTCTTCTTGTCGCCAGAGATGCGCGGCCCCTGAGAATTGCCGGAATCGGCGGCACTGCTGGTTGTGATCGCGGGCGATGATTTCGAAGCAGCCAAGGCCGGCGGCGACTGGCTGTCGCGTGTGAGACTGTCGGTCGGAGCCGGAGCAACGGCGGGCCTCGCTTGGCTCGGTGCCGCATGCCAGCGGCCGGCTTCGGACTTGGCCCGATCGATATCTTCGCGCGTCATCCTGCTTTCCAGAACGCCCATGAGCTGACGACTTCCGTTCCGGAACTCTTCAACCCGGGTGCCGACCGAAACAATGTAAGCCCACTTGTAGGCGTTGAGGTTGTCTTGCGGTACGCCCCGCCCGACGGCGTAAATTCCGCTGAGAACCAGCATGGCATGCGAATGGCCTTGGTCAGCGGCGCGTGAGAACCACCGGAACGCTTCTGCATCGGACCTCGATCGCCCGACACCCGCCGAATAAAGCGCGGCAAGATAAAATTGAGCGTCGCTGTCTCCGGACTGCGCCGCCTGCGAATAGCGATCGGCCATTTCCTTGTCGGATACCGTATCCGCAGCATAGGCAATGGAGCTCGCCAAGAGAGCGGCACCGCAAAAGATTGCTAGAAAAGCTCGCTTCATGAAAATTCCCCGGGATCCCGTACGCGATAACCCAGCCTGTTGTTTTGCTGATGTTACCCGCGATCATTCATTAGCCCAAGGCCCGATCGTTTCATGTGATTTCTATCACAGTCTCGGAGGAAGCGATCTGAGAGGTTGATTGCGTCGGAACCAAGGGAGCCCGCCATGGGAAACTTTCGCAAAACATTGTTCGCCAGCCGCACCCTGGTGCTTCTGGGAATGTTGGCCGCCACGCCAGTTGCGGCCGCGACATTTGACGGCGCATGGAATGTGCAGATTGCCTCCGAGAACACCGCATGCGGCGGCGGAGCAACCATCTCGATTGGAATCAACAATGGCCAGGTCGAATCGAGCAATCCGCTGATGAAAGCATCTGGCCGTGTCGCCGATGCCGGCAACATCAGTGTGACCCTGACAAGCGGAATCAAGCGCGCGGTCGGGTCGGGTCACCTCGGCGCCACGTCAGGATCGGGTACCTGGCGCGGCGCGCTTTGCTCCGGCACCTGGACCGCGCAGCGTATCTAGCCGTCCCGCGAGACAACTATGCTCCGACTTTCGCGGCATATTCCGCGTCGGTCACCTGCTCCATCCAGGTCGCATAATTTCCGTCCAGCGATTCCTGCATCGCGATGTGGATCATACCGTTGGTCGGCGAGCCGCCGTGCCAGTGCTTTTCGCCCGGCGGTATCCAGACAACGTCGCCCGGCCGGATCTCGCGTATCGGCCCTCCCTGGCTCTGAACCCGGCCGACGCCCGAGATCACATACAGCGTCTGGCCCAGGGGGTGCGAATGCCAGGCTGTCCGGGCGCCCGGCTCGAAGGACACGCGGGTCGATACGATCCGCGCCGGGGCTTCAGCTGCAATGATCGGGTCCTGCCAGACCGTGCCGGTAAAATACTCTTTGGGCGCGAGCCGTGTCGGCCGCGAACCGGCGAGATGGATGTTCATGGTGTTCCTCCTTTTTGAGCAAGAAATCCCTCATGAAGAGGAGGCGCTCTTGCGCCGCCTCGAGCCAGAGGGGCCTCATCCTTCGAGACGCGGCGAAGACGCCGCTCCTCCCGAGTGAGCGCAAACGCGCTCATCCGGGGATGAGATCAGGTTATTTCTTCGAAGCCGCGTAGCGCGCCTTGGTCTCGGCATTCATCGGATAGAGACCCGGCAACACCGCACCAGAGTTCACCTGTTCAACGATCCAGGCTTCCATTCGCTCCTGCTCCGCACCCTCGGCCAGAATGAGGTCGAGAAATGCTTTCGGAATGACCACGGCACCGTCCTGATCGGCGACGATAATATCGTCCGGGAAGATCGCGACGCCGCCGCAGCCGACCGGCTCGCCCCAGCCGACGAATGTCAGTCCAGCGACCGAGGGTGGGGCCGCGAAGCCGTCGCACCACACCGGCAAACCGGTGCCGAGCACCCCTTCGAGATCGCGCACGACGCCGTCGGTCACCAGCGCAGCTACCCCGCGCTTGACCATGCGCGCGCACAGAATATCGCCGAAAATACCGGCGTCGGTGACGCCCATGGCGTCGACCACGGCGATGCAGCCCTCCGGCATGGCTTCGATCGCGGTCCGGGTCGAAATCGGCGACGACCATGATTCCGGCGTGGCCAGATCCTCCCGCGCGGGCACGAAACGCAGCGTAAAGGCCGGTCCGACCAGCCGCTTCTGTCCCGGCCGCAGCGGACGCGTCCCCCGCAGCCAGACATTCCGCAGCCCCTTCTTGAGCAGGACCGTGGTGATGGTGGCAGTCGACACGAGCGAAAGGGTCTTGATCGCTTCGGGGGTCAGGGACATCGAACAGGTAGCTCCGGTTGTGGATTGATCGGACGGGCGCATCTTGCGGGGCGCGGGCATCGCGTCAAGTGTCGCCAGCTCACGGCTGAAGCCGCTGCATCGCATGGCGCGATCACGCCGTCTTATCACGGCGATGCAGATTAATTTATTGAATTTGCAGGCTCATTTGCGCGAAGCGAATTCCACTTCTCCGCAAAACACGCTAGAGCTTGGCATCCGCCGACGAGTTTGTGAGGCTATGGCCGCGACCCTATCCCCGCCCCGCCTTTTGCCGAGTGGCGACAGCGCCATCACGGTGGAATTCAGCCGCAATATCGACGATGTCGCGAACCAGCGGGTGCTGGCGCTCGATCGCACCCTCGCGCGCGAGACCATCGCCGGCGTGACCGAGGCCGTGCCCACCTATCGATCCCTGCTGGTGCATTACGATCCCGTGCTGATCGATTTCGACACGCTGGGCGAGAAGCTCCTCACGTTGGCGCAGTTGCCGGTTCCGCCAGCCGCAAACACGCGGCGCTGGCGCATTCCGGTGGTTTATGGCGGCGAACACGGCATCGATCTGGAGGATGTCGCCAAGGCGCTCAACACGACGCCTGACGATATCGTGGCGCGGCATGTCGCCGGCAACTACCGGGTGGCCATGATCGGATTTACACCGGGCTGGTCCTATCTCAGTGGCCTCCCGGACTCGCTACGGATGCCGCGGCGGCTAAATCCGCGGCTGCTGACGCCGGCCGGCACGATTTCGATCGGCGGCGTGCAGGCGGGTGTGCAATGCCTCGCCGCTCCGAGCGGGTGGCATCTGCTGGGGCAGACCGCCGTCAGGACCTACCAGCTGCATCGCGATCCAACTTTTCTGCTGGAACCAGGGGATGCCGTGACGTTTACCGCCGTCGATGCCAAGACTTTCGCGGAGCAGGATCGCGCCGCGGAACGCGGCGAGCTCGTCGCCGAGTTGATACCTGCATGAGTAAACTCGTCATTTCAGCGATTGGTCCTGCGAGCTCGGTGCAGGACGGCGGCCGCCGCGGCGCCCAGCGCTATGGCCTGACGCCGAGCGGGGCGATGGACCGATTGGCACTCGCCGCTGCGAATAGTCTGGTCGGAAACGCAGCGTTTACCGCGGCCATCGAAATCGGCCCGTTCCGCGCGGCGTTCACGGCGCGCGAAGGTGCGGTTCGTGTCGCGCTGGCTGGCGCACCACGCAATGCGGACATCTCGGGGCGCGCCGTCACCTCGGATACATCGATGACCCTGGCCGACGGCGAGACCCTGACGCTGGGCTTTGCCCGCGGTGGTTCATTCAGTTACCTCGCGATCGAAGGCGGGATCGCGGGCGAGCCGATGTTCGGCAGTCTGGCGGTGAATGCGCGGGCAGGGCTCGGCAGCCCGTATCCGCGCCCGCTGCAGGCTGGCGATGAATTACAGACGGCAGCCGCAAGCGGCGCGACCGAGCACCGGATCGATCTTCCTCCCCTGCCGGACGGGCCGATCGGCGTGGTGATGGGTCCGCAGGACGACGAGTTCGGCGATGCCAAAGAGTTGTTTCTCAACAGCGAATGGAAGATATCGGCGACCAGCGACCGCATGGGTTACCGGCTTGAAGGTCCCGTGATAAAACATCTGCACGGTCACAACATCGTCACCGACGGTACCGTGAACGGCAGCATCCAGGTGCCCGGCAATGGCCAGCCCATCGTGCTGATGCTGGACCGCGGCACCAGCGGCGGCTATCCCAAGATCGCAACCGTGATGACGGCCGATCTCGGACGGTTCGCGCAGATACCCGCCGGCCGTGGCTTTCGTTTCAAGGCCGTCGGGATGACGGAGGCGCAAGCTGAGGCCCGGAAGTTCTGGGAAATGCTGCGCACCCTGCCCGACCGTGTCCGAGCTATCGAGAATTTTGATCTCAACATCGAGGCCCTGCAAGATGCCAATGTCGCCGGCGCCGCGGTCAGTGCAGTCGATGCCGGAACGTGGCAAGTTCCATCGTCGGCGGATGCGCGGGCGCACGACTAACCAAGGATCCACTCACGGCAAGCGGACACGACATCATGACAATCGATCTCAACTGCGATCTCGGCGAAGGATTTGGCGCATGGGAAATGGGCAATGACGCCGCCATGATCGGCCTTGCCACCTCGGTC